>DASSBS010000158.1:0-36863 GCA_035698445.1 Woeseiaceae bacterium | reverse complement strand
CCGGTTCGTACGGGAGATAAGCGCGGCAACAAGTACGAAAGTCCGACCCGGCACCGGCGGCACCTGCGGCACAACGGCACCCACGACAGTTTATACGTTTTAGGCTCTGATACACTCGTCACCCATGGATCCGGCAACCGTCGAAAAATTGATCGAAGAGGGACTTCCCGACGCGACCGTGCGCGTCTCGAGCCCCGACAACACGCATTTCCAGGCCGTGGTGGTCTCCGACGCATTCGCCGGCTTGCGGGCGGCCGCGCGGCACCAGCTCGTCTACCAGTGCCTCGGCGATCGCATGGGCAACGAGATTCATGCGCTGTCCATACGCGCGCTCACCCCGGACGAATCCAAAGACGGCCCGACTCTTTAGACTTGGACAAGCTGCTGATCAAGGGGGGCGCCCGGCTGGAGGGCGAAATCGCGATCTCGGGCGCGAAGAATGCCGCGCTGCCGATCCTGGCCGGCACGCTGCTGGCATCGGAGCCCGTGACGATCGGCAATGTCCCGCACCTGAAGGACGTCTCGACCACCATCACGCTGCTGCAGAGTATCGGCGCGAAGGTCACGTTCGACGACAAGCTGAACGTCGAGGTCGACGTGAGCGAGGCGACGCAGCACCGTGCGCCCTACGAGCTGGTGAAGACGATGCGAGCCTCGATCCTGGTGCTCGGACCGCTCCTGAGCCGCTTTGGCGAGGCGGATGTCTCGTTGCCCGGCGGCTGCGCGATCGGTGCCCGGCCGGTGAACCTGCACGTCCTCGGCCTGCAGGCGATGGGGGCCGACGTCAAGGTGCGGAACGGTTACATCAAGGCGCGCGCGCGCCGGCTCAAGGGCGCGCACGTGGTGTTCGATACCGTGACCGTCACGGGCACCGAAAACCTGCTCATGGCCGCGGTGCTGGCCGAGGGTGACACGATCCTCGAGAACGCCGCGCGCGAGCCCGAGGTCATCGACCTCGCGGCCTTCCTGAACCGGCTCGGCGCCGATATCGAGGGCGCCGGCAGCAGCACGATCAGGGTACGGGGCGTGGAGTCGCTGCACGGAGCCACGTACTCGGTCATGCCCGACCGCATCGAAACCGGCACCTACCTCGCGGCCGCCGCGATGACGGGCGGCCGCGTGCGCCTGAAGCGGACCGACCCGAAAAGCCTCGAAGCCGTGCTGCTGAAGCTGCAGGAATCGGGCGCGGCCGTCTCCACCGGCGACGACTGGATCGAGCTCGACATGCGCGGCCGCCGCCCGCGGGCGGTCAACATCCGCACCATGCCGTATCCCGGCTTTCCGACGGACATGCAGGCGCAGTTCTGCGCGCTGAACGCGGTGGGCCAGGGCGTCGGCACCGTGACCGAGACGGTATTCGAAAACCGCTTCCAGCACGTGCTCGAGCTGCAGCGCATGGGAGCGGACATCCGCATCGAAGGCAACACCGCCGTCTGCAGCGGCGTCGAGCGCCTCACCGCCGCGCCCGTGATGGCGACGGACCTGCGGGCGTCGGCCGGCCTCGTGCTCGCGGGGCTCGCCGCCGAGGGCGAGACCCTGGTCGACCGCATCTACCACGTCGACCGCGGCTACGAGCGCATCGAGGAAAAGCTCCGCCAGCTCGGCGCCGACATCCGCCGCACGCCGGGCTGACGATCGCCCGCGATGGCAGGTTATCCAGGGACGCGGCGCAGGTCCCTCAGGTCAAACCCCCGGTTCGACCCTTCAGGTCGGTGGGCGCTCGGCGGCGGTCAGGGTGGCGGTGAACCGCTGGCCGTTGCGCCAGCCGTGGAGCGTGATCTGCTCGCCGGGCTCCAGTGCCGCGACCAGCAGGCGCGCCTGCAGGGCGTTGCGGATCTGCTCGCCGTTGATCGACAGGATGACGTCGCCCGCTTGCAGGCCGGCGATCTCGGCGGGTCCGCCGTCGATGATGCGCGTCAGGAACAGCCCGATGTTCGGCTCGAGCCCGAGCGCCTCGGATTGCGCACCCGACAGCTCGTCGGTCTCGAGGCCGACCCAGCCGCGGATCACCCGCCCGTGCTGCTTGATCTCGTCTACGACACCGCGCACGAGGTCGACGGGAATGGCGAAGCTGATGCCTTCGGTGTCGGCATCCTCGGCGAGCACCGCGGTGTTGATGCCGACGAGCTCGCCGAGCGTGTTCACCAGCGCGCCGCCGGAATTCCCGTCGTTGATGGCAGCGTCGGTCTGGATGAAGTTCTCGTAGGTCGTGAGCTCTAGCTGCGCGCGGCCGGTGGCGCTGACGATGCCCTGGGTGACGGTCTTCGCGAGCCCGTACGGGTTGCCGATGGCCAGCACCACGTCGCCGATCCGCAAGCCCTTCGAGCTGCCGAGCGGGATGGCCGGCAAGGGACCGAGGTCCACTTTGAGCAGCGCCAGGTCCGTTTCGGCGTCGACGCCCACGATGTCGGGGCCGGCGATCCGGCCGTCGGCCAGTTGTACCCAGATCTCGTCCGCGTTGGCCACCACGTGGTAGTTGGTGACGAGGAAGCCCTCCGGATCGATCACGACGGCGGAACCGAGACTGATGTTCAGGCGATAGTGGTCGCCCTGGTCCTCGCCGGGGCCGGATTGCACCACCCGGCGCGTGTAGACGTTGGCGACGGCCGGTGCGCTGATCTCCACGGCATCCGCGTAACTGGCGGGCTGGCGCGACGCGCTGCCCGGCCCGGCGTCCCGGGTCGGCAGCAGGCCCGGCTGCAGCAGCACGACCACGAAGGCGATCGCCAGGCCGACGACGATCGACTGAGCGAGAAAGACGAATACCGATTTCAAACGTGCCACGAATCGATCCAGCACAGCGTGCAAGCCCGCGCCGGGCGCGGCGGCCTCCGGCGCCGCCTAGCCAATTTCCGGAACCGCCGTGTATAATGCCGCACTGGTTCCGCACCCAGCCCCAGCCGCCATCCTGACGGCAAAATGGGTCGGCTGCAAATCCATTGCGAACCTGGTTTCTAATAAAGAGCCCGGTTTCGAATAAAGCAAGAATCGCCCGGAAGTGGGGCAGTGCGAAGATCAGAGTGAGGAAAGCTTGAGCAAGGCGCCGATTTCGGGAATCACACAACAGGCTTTCCTTACCGGCTTCTCGATTCGGGTTTTGGGCATCCAGCGTCCCTCTCTCGGCATCCATCCCGTAAGGCCGGTCGCGGCATTCCTCCCCCGGTTTTTCTCTGCTGATCCGTTTCGACACTGCAACTGACGCCGGGTAGAAGGGAGCCCCTGATGACCGACGACGACGTTGACCGTAACAGACGTCACTTTCTTACCGTTGCCACCGGCGTCGCCGGGGGCGTCGGGATCGCACTGGCCGCCATACCCTTTCTCGCCTCGCTCCGGCCGAGCGCCCGCGCGCTGGCGCTGGGCGCCCCCGTCGAGGTACCCGTCGGCTCGCTGGAGGTCGGGGAGATGGTCAAGTACATCTGGCGCGGCCAGCTCGTGTACGTCGTCCGGCGCTCGCAGGAGATGATCGAGCGCCTGCACGAGGTGGTGCCGTTCCTGCGGGATCCGAAATCGGAAAACCTGGAGCAGCAACCGGAGTACGCCAACAACTTTTACCGGTCCCGGAAACCGGAATTTCTCGTGGTCGAAGGCCGGTGCACCCACCTCGGCTGCGCGCCGCTGCCGGAATTCCAGGTCGGCCCGGCGTCCGACTGGTACGGCGGCTTTTTCTGCCCCTGCCACGGCTCCAAATACGACATGGCGGGCCGGGTTTACAAGGGCGTGCCCGCGCCGGCCAACCTGGTCGTGCCGCCGTATCGCTTCATCAAGCCCGACGTCATCATGATCGGCGCCGAGAACGGAGCGGCATAATGGCACGGATAGAATCGGAAATCGGCAAGCCGCGCGGCGGGCTCATCAAGTGGATCGACGATCGTTTCCCGCTGCTGGAAACGATCCGCTACCACGCGACGGAATACTACGCGGCCAAGAATTTCAATATCTGGTACGTGTTCGGCGTGCTGGCGCTGGTGGTGCTGATCATCCAGCTCGTGACCGGCATCTTCCTCACGATGAACTACAAGCCGTCGGCGGACGAAGCGTTCGCCTCGGTCGAATACATCATGCGGGACGTCGATTTCGGCTGGCTCATCCGCTACATGCATTCGACCGGCGCCTCCTTCTTCTTCATCATCGTGTACCTGCACATGTTCCGGGCGATGCTGTACGGCTCCTACAAGAAGCCGCGGGAGCTCATCTGGATCATCGGCATGCTGATCTTCTTCGTGCTGATGGCGGAAGCCTTTGCCGGTTACCTCCTGCCGTGGGGGAACATGTCCTACTGGGGCGCGCAGGTCATCATCTCGTTGTTCGGCGTAGTACCGTTCATCGGGGATACGCTCGTCGAATTCATTCGCGGCGATTACTCGATTTCCGACATCACGCTGAACCGCTTCTTCGCGCTGCACGTCGTGGCCCTGCCGCTGGCGCTCATCGGGCTCGTGTTCGTGCACATCGTGGCCCTGCACGAAGTCGGCTCCAACAATCCGGACGGCATTGAAATCAAGGAGCACAAAGGGCCGGACGGCGCGCCGCTGGACGGGGTCGCATTCCATCCTTACCACACCAGCAAGGACCTGGTGGCGATCATCGTCTTCCTGATGATCTTTTCGGCCGTCGTGTTTTTCGCGCCTGACATGGGCGGGTACTTCCTCGAGCATGCGAATTTCGATCCCGCGAACACGAAGGCCACGCCCGAGCACATTGCGCCGGTGTGGTACTTCACCCCGTATTACGCGATCCTGCGGGCCGTGCCGAACAAATTGTGGGGCGCGTTCCTGATGGCCCTGGCGGTCCTGCTGCCGCTGTTCCTGCCCTGGCTCGACCGCAGCCGCGTCAAGTCGATCCGTTACCGCGGCTGGATCTACCGCATCGCGCTCGCGCTGTTCGCGATCAGCTTCCTCACGCTGGGCTGGCTCGGCCTGCAGCCCGCTACCTCGCTGTACGTCTCGCTGGCGCGGATCTTCTCGGTCATCTATTTCGCGTTTTTCCTGCTGATGCCGTATTACACGGCCATCGACAAGACCCGGCCGGTACCGGACAGGGTGGTCTACCATGGTTGATCCGCGCAAAGCCTCGCTCGCGCCGGCCGCGATTCTGCTGGGCCTCATCACAGCCGGGTTCGCCGGGGTCGCCGGGGCCGCCGAGGAGATCGAGCTCGAGCCGGCGGAGAACCAGCTCGGCAACGTGGCGTCGCTGCAACGCGGCGCGCGCAACTTCATGAATTTTTGCTCCGGCTGCCATTCGGCACGTTACGTGCGCTACAACACGATCGCCAAAGACCTCATGTTGAACGAGGACCAGGTCATCGAATACCTGATGTTCAACGCCGAGAAGACCTTCGAGACCGTGCAGGCGACGATGCCGGCCGAAAGCGCCGCGAAGTGGTTCGGGCGCAGCCCGCCCGACCTGTCCCTGATGGCGAGAGCCCGGGGGACCGACTACATTTACAACTACCTGAAGGGATTTTACCTGGACCCCGACAGTCCCACGGGCGTGGACAACATCCTCCTCGGCGGCACGAGCATGCCCCACGTTCTCTGGCGCCTGCAGGGCTATCAGGAAGCGGTGTTCGATGAAGTCCAGGCCCCGAACGGTGGCGGAACGGAAAAGGTGTTCAGCCATTTCGAGAACGTCACGGAAGGCATCCTGTCGCCGGAGGATTATGATGATTTCGTTCGCGATACCGTCAATTTCCTCGAGTACATCAGCGAACCCGTGCGCGGCACGCGGCGGGTTCTCGGCGTATGGGTGCTGATCGGCCTTGGCGTTTTCCTGATCATCGCCAACATGCTCAAGAACCAGATCTGGAAGGACGTGTCCTAGCCCGGGACACCTGTGTGCTACAACGTGTACTCTTCCTGAGCAAGCCACCATGGCAGTAATTGCCAATCGACGTTCCGTGATGACATTGTTTTCAAAGCCGACCTGCATACACAGCCACCGCACGCGGCTGGTGCTGGCGGAGAAGAACATCAACATCGACATCGCGAACGTCGACGGTCCGAACCTGCCCGAGGACCTGATGGACCTGAACCCCTACCACACAGTGCCGACACTGGTGGACCGGGACCTGGTCCTCTACGACTCGCGCGTCATCATCGAGTACCTCGACGAGCGCTTTCCGCACCCGCCGCTCATGCCGGTGGACCCGGTCACCCGCGCCCAGTTCCGCCTGGCGCTGTTCCGGATCGAGCACGACTGGTACCCGCTGGCGGAGCAGTTCGACAACGACGCCGACCGCAAGCAGGCGGGTAAATCGCGCAAGATGCTGCGGGAAAGCATCCTGGCGAGCGCCGACCTGTTCAGCGCCAAGCAGTTTTTCCTGAGCGACGAATTCTCGCTCGTCGACTGCAGCATTGCGCCGGTGCTGTGGCGGCTCCCGGCCTACGGCATCGATCTCGGGAGCCGTGCCGAGCCCATCGAAGCCTACATGCGGCGCGTGTTCGAACGGCGGTCGTTCCAGCAGAGCCTCACGGAGCTCGAGCAGGAAATGCGACTTTAATCCGCATTTCTCATACGCTGACGAGCCCTCGCTTGATCTTTGAAAAAGCCGATTAACGGGATGACCGGCGCGTGCGCGGTGGTATCCTTCGGCCTCATGGATCGATCAGGCATTATGTGAACCGTGGCCATCCCCAGCCGCTCAAAACGGCCTTACCTCGTTCGTGCCATGCACGAATGGATGGGCGATAACGGCCATACGCCGCACATCGTCGTCGATGCCGGCGTCGACGGCGTGACCGTTCCGCGCGAGCACGTCAAGGACGGCAAGATCATCCTCAACATCAGCCATTCCGCCGCGCATAATCTCAAGCTCACCAACGACGCCGTCAGCTTCCGGGCGCGCTTTTCCGGCGTTCCTTTCGATGTCTGGGTCCCCATCGCCTCCGTGCTCGGCATCTACGCCAAGGAAACCGGCCAGGGCATGATCTTCTCCCACGGCGCCGACCAGCCCGAGCCCCCCGACCCGCGCGACAAGGAAACGGCCTCCCGCAGCGACCGCCCCCACCTCAAAATCGTCAAGTAGGAGCCCGTCCCACGGGCGATCAGATCGCCGCCGCCGAGTCGCCCGTGAGACGGGCTCCCACAGCGGAACGAAGCATGTAGGAGCCCGTGAGCGCCATGGATGGCGCGAATGCAGATAATCAGGAGCAATTATCTGCGACACGGGCGACGAGCCGTGGAATACGGTTGCTGCCGCTGAGGGCACCCCACGGCGGATTCCGGGCATCACCGGGGGCCTTTGGCGAAATGGCTCCCTACGGTCCCTTCGGGACCTCCGGTCCGCGGAAGTTCCGCCCAAGGCCCCCCGGTGACACCCGGAATCCACGTGCCTTCGTCAAATGCCGGCAAGTGCCATTCGTCCCCGCAACGTCTCGCATCGCGGGTCAACCGGGCCCACCGACCGCGGGCCATTTCAGCATCGCCACGCCGGCAGGTGCGGAGCCGTGACCGGGGGGTGCCCTTTGCGGAACTTCCGCGGACCGGAGGGCCCGAAGGGCCCGGAGGGAGCCATTTCGCAAAGGGCACCCCCCGGTCGCGGCTCCGCCAGCCACAAGAGCCAATGCGTCCGGCGTTACCCGGTCGCGCCGAGGAGGGTCGTGTCGATGAGGTCGCAGAGGCAGTGGATCACGACGAGGTGCACTTCCTGGATGCGGGCCGTGCGGTTCGCGGGCACGCGGATCTCGACGTCGTCGCCGGCGAGGAGTCCCGCCATGCGCCCGCCGTCGCGGCCGCTGAGCGCCACGACCTTCATGGCGCGCTCGTGCGCGGCGACGATGGCGCGGCACACGTTTTCCGAGTTGCCGGAAGTGGAGATGGCGAGGAGCACGTCGTTCTGCCGGCCGAGGGCGCGGACCTGCTTGGCGAAGATGTCCTCGTAAGAATAGTCGTTGGCGATCGACGTCAGGGTGGAGCTGTCGGTGGTGAGGGCGACGGCGGGCAGGCCGGGGCGTTCCATCTCGAACCGGTTCAGGAGCTCCGAGGAAAAATGCTGGGAGTCGCCGGCGGAGCCGCCGTTGCCGCAGGAGAGGATTTTGCCCTCGTCGAGCAGCGCCTGGCTCATGAGCTGCCCGGCGCCGGTAATGCTCGTGCTGAGCTGCTCGGCAGCCGCCTGCTTGATCGCGATGCTTTCCGCGAAGTGTTCTCTTACCCGTGTTTCAGCGTCCATTGTTGTCAGTGTACCCCGTCGTGAATAATGAACCATTCTCACGAGCGAAAAGGCCCCGTGAGAATGGGCCATTATTTGCGACGGGGTGCACTTATAAGCCTCCGGGGCGGAATGCATCCCGCACCCATTGTATCGCGTATCGCGCAGGCGACGGCCCGTCCAGCGCCACCACGTCGAAGCGGACCGGGTGGTGGCGGAACGCCCGCCGCCGCAGGAGAAAGAAACCGGCGGCGCGCGCCAGCTTGCGTTGTTTGCGAAGATCGACCGATTCCGCCGCCGATGCGAAGCGGCTGCTCTTGCGGGAACGCACTTCGACGAACACGAGCGTTCCGCGATGGAGCATGACGAGGTCGATCTCGCCGAGGCGGCAGCGAAAGTTGCGGGTGACGAGGGTGAGGCCGCGCGCTTCGAGGTGCGCCAGCGCCCGTTCTTCGGCGGCCTGGCCGGCGATTGCCCTGGGCTCGGTCATCCATGACTCCCCTGCATTCGCGCCGTCCACGGCGCTACGGGCTCCTACTGCAGGCCCGTGTCCTTTGCTTCGTCCAGCAGCTCCGGCTCGAGCGCGGGGGCCGGGCGCATCGCCACCGGCGAGCCGTGCACGAATTTCGCCCAGGCGAGCCGGCGGTGCACCCTGCCGTTCTCGTCGAGGTACAACCGGCCGGTGGCACCGGCGAATTCCGGCATCGGACCGGTGCGCGCGTTGAACAGCTCGGAAATGAGGTGATACGCGTCGTAGCCCATCGCGTGCAGCCGCCCGAGCCGCTTGTCGCCCGGCCAGAACCGGTTGTACAGGGCCGGGAGCTCGGCGAACCAGGCGTGCGGCGATACGACCCAGGGCGTGTCGGCGAACATGATGCCGTTCAGGTCGGAGTCCGGCCGCCCGTCCATGGCATAGATGAACGACGTCGAATAGACGGGCAGCTCGCCGGCGTAATGGAACTTGAGCTGCGATTTCAGCAGCCGTCCGGCGCCGGGATCGGCGGCCATGAACACGAATTCCGCATCCTGGCGGCGGCGCGGATCGAACTGCAGCGGCCCGCCGATGTTGGCGCGCAAGCGCCGGTAACGCTCCACGCTGTCGGTCAGCTCCAGCAGGCCCTCGATCTCGATCGAGAAGTCCTGCTCCTGCGGCGGATACGTGCGGTAGTCGAGCAGGAGCCCGCCTTCGTTCTCGAACTCCGTGGCGAAACTGGACAGCACGCGGCGGCCCCAGTCGTTGTTGGGGATCAGCGCGATGCCGCGGCTGTAGCCGTCCGCGATCGCGCGCCGGGCCGCGGACGCCGCCTCGTCCTCCGGCGACAGGGCGAACTGGTAGACCCCGGGCGGTGCCGTCATGTCGTCGGGCAGGTAATTCAGGGTGAGCAAAGGCACCGGCACGAGCGAGTCCGATACGACTTCCGCGACACTCGAGCGCAGCAGCGGGCCGACGATGAATTCGGCGCCGTCCTCGACGGCGCGCTCGTAGGCAGCAACGGCGCCGCCCGCACCGGCGGCATCGTAGACCCGCACCTGCTGCTCGTCGTTGAAATCGGCGTTCCTGGCAAAGTAGGCGCCCAGGAACCCGTTGCGGATCGCCTCGCCGGCAGCGGCATTGTCCCCGCTCAAGGGCACCAGCAGGGCCACCTGGCGCGGGAGCTCCAGCGAGCCGCGGTCGGCGAGCTGCAGGTCGTCCAGGACGATGTGCGCCGGGTGGTCGTCGTACTCGTCTGCCCAGCGGGCGACGCCGTTCGCCCAGCCGATACCGTGGCGGCCGGTCGACGTGGCCAGCGCCCCGAGCTCGAGCCAACCCTTCACCAGCGGATCGTGCACGCGGTCGGCGGCCGCCCTCAGGCGTTCTGCATCGCTGACGAGCAGCCCGGCCCACAGGCGCCGCGCGTTGGCTTCGATGGCATCGCTGCCTTCCAGCCAGGCTTCCCGCTGGAGGTACAGCTCGACGGCCCGCACCGGGTCGCCTTTCTGGAACCAGGCGTCCGCGCGCAGGGCTTCACTGCGGGACCGGTGGGCCAGCGGCAGCGCCTGCCGGCTCAGCGGCTCCAGCAGGCGCAGGGCGTCGTCCGGCTCGCCCTCCCATAGCGCCAGCGCGGCCGTGTCGGTCGTCCAGAGCCAGAGTAGCTCGCCCTCGGCGGGTTTCTCCACGCTGCGCAGCGCGGCTCGCGCGCGCCGTCCGTCGCCCGCGTCCAGCCACTGCTCGACGGCGAGGAGGGTGTAGCGGTCGCGCTCCGGACCCGCGGCCTCGCGGGCGAGCGCGATGTAACGCGCCGCGGCGACCTGGTGCTCGCCGCCGGCGGCCGCCTCGAGGGCCTGCCGCTCAGGCCCGCTTTCCGGCTGCCCCGTCGTGGCACAGCCGGCGACGAACGCGAGCAGCAGCGCGGCCAGCAGGTTACATGCAACAATGGAGAGCGGTGGACGTCGTTTCATCGGGTTGTCGCGATTGTAAGCAGCAGGCCCCTATCAATGCAGGTTGAAAAGTGAATGTCGGCGATCGGGTCAGGTGACCTTCCGACGGTGATCCGGGGCACGCTGTTCGTCGTTGCCACGCCGATCGGCAATCTGGCCGACCTGTCATCGCGCGCAAGGGAGTTGCTGGCCCGGGTGGATCTGATCGCTGCCGAGGATACCCGCCACACCGGGCGATTGCTATTGCATTTCGGCATCGAAACGCCGCAATTCGCGTTGCACGAACACAACGAAAAGGACGTCGTCGAACCGCTCGTCGAACGCCTGCGCGGCGGCGCTTCGATTGCGCTCGTCAGCGACGCCGGCACGCCCCTGGTCAGCGACCCCGGCTACCGTTTCGTGCTGGCGGCGCATCGGGCGGGGATCCCGGTATTGCCGGTGCCCGGTCCGAGCGCGTCCCTGGCGGCGCTTTCGGTTGCCGGCCTGCCGACCGATCGCTTCTGCTTCGAGGGCTTTCTTCCGGCGCGCCCGAAAGCGCGCCGCGACCGGCTCGAAGCGCTGCGCTCCGAGCCGCGCACGATGATCTTCTACGCGTCGGTGCACCGCATCCGGGAAACGCTCGCCGACTGCGCGCAGGCTTTCGGCGCGGCGCGGCCGGCGTGCCTGGCGCGCGAGCTGACGAAGCGCCACGAGCAGGTCGCCGCCGCAACGCTCGGCGACCTGCGCGCCATGCTCGAGGACGGGCGCATTCCGGACAAGGGCGAGTTCGTGCTGGTGGTCGGCGGATCGGACGCGCCCGAAAAAAGCAGCGAGCAACTCTCGGAGGACCGCCTGCTCGCCGCGCTCGCGTCGGCGCTGCCGGCCGGCAAAGCCGCCGCCGTCGCCGCGGCGGTTACCGGCAAGCCCCGCAACGAGCTCTACCGCCGGCTACTGGCGCTGTAGGAGCCCGTCTCACGGGCGACCGAAATCGGGACCGCCGTGTCGCCCGTGAGACGGGCTCCTACGGCGCCGGCACCACGTCCGTGACTCCGGTACAATAGCGGGTTCGAGGAAGCAGGAGCCGGCCAGGCAATCGCCGGTGCCGTCATGGCACTGGAGGAAAGTCCGGGCTCCATCGGACAGGGCGCCAGGTAACGCCTGGAGGGCGCGAGCCCATGGAAAGTGCCACAGAAAAGAGACCGCCCAAGCGTGGGTTCGCCCACGCCGGCAAGGGTGAAAAGGTGCGGTAAGAGCGCACCGCGCGGGTGGCAACACGCCGCGGCACGGTAAACCCCGCCTGGAGCAAGACCAAATAGGGGAGTACGCGGCTAACCCCGCACCGCCGGTCCCGAGCGGACTCCCGGGTAGGTTGCACGAGGCAGCCGGTGACGGCTGTCCCAGATGAATGATTGCCCACGACAGAACCCGGCTTATTGCCGGCTCCTGTCTTCCTCACCTCCTGCACCGGACGGTCTTGTACGGCCCAAATGTGAAGGCCGTCACAATCCTGAAATCCCGTTTTGTCGTGCAATCGCGACAGGTTTGTCAGTGCTCGTCTAAGAAGCATTCGCAAGCGGTTGATTTGACACCCGTAAGGCGGCTCCACAATTTGCCTCGATCCAGCCACGGTATGGCCGCTAAGTCCCTGTAGAACAAGAAACTAATGGGATCGAGCGGTTGACGGTGGTGAGAGGGCCGCCTATAGTGTGGAAAAGTGGAAAAAAGTGGGAGGATATGGGTTATGTGGCTGAAGGTGCAGCGGCGCCAGCGGCCATGACCCGTCGGCAAGACCGTGTTTCGTGGAGCCACCAAAGTCACGCTGGACGCCAAGGGTCGCCTCGCGATCCCGACGCGCCACCGCGAGCGCCTGGCCGCGCGCTGCGACGGGCAGCTCGTGGCGACGGTGGACCGCGATTATTGCCTCCTCATCTACCCGTTCCCGGAGTGGGAAGAAATCGAGCGTAAGCTCGTCCGGCTGCCGAGCCTGAACCCGCAGGCACGGCGCTTGCAACGGCTGATGGTCGGTTACGCGACCGAGCTCGAGATCGACGGCCACGGGCGGATCCTGCTGCCGAAAGAGCTGCGCGAGTTCGCCGGGCTCGGCCGCCAGGCGATCCTGATCGGGCAGGGCAACAAGTTCGAATTATGGGACGAGGAGCGCTGGAACGAGAAACGCGACGAATGGCTGGGCGGACCCGAGGACAACGCCGGGCTGCCCGCCGAGCTCGAATCGCTATCGCTGTAGGTCCGCATCGCCGTACCGGACTGCGGGCCGGGTAAGTGCCGGTTGAGTGAAGCAGAGGACGAAGCCGGGAAGCACGTGCCGGTCCTGGTCGGACCGGTCATCCGGGCGCTCAACATTCAGCCGGGTGGTTGTTACATGGACGGGACCTTCGGGCGGGGCGGCCACAGCTTACGGATCCTGCGGCAGCTCGGCGCCAAAGGCCGGCTGATCGCCATCGACCGGGACCCGCAAGCCGTGGCGGCGGCAAGCCGTGAGCTCAGGAGCGACCCGAGAGTCGAGGTGGTCAAAGGTGAAATTGCGGACATCAGGCAAATCGCGGCGGCACGGCATCTGCTCGGCGCCGTGGACGGACTCCTGCTGGATCTGGGGGTCTCCTCCCCGCAACTGGATGAGGCGGGGCGCGGATTCAGTTTCAGCAAGGACGGACCGCTCGACATGCGCATGGACCCGACCTCGGGCACCAGTGCCGCCGAGTGGCTGGCAGACGTGGATGAAAAAGAGCTGAAACAGGTGTTGTCACGCTACGGCGAGGAACGGTTTGCAGGGCGCATCGCACGCGCGATCGTTGCGCGGCGCGAGCAGGCGCCGATCCGCCGCACGCGCGAGCTGGCGGACATCGTGGCAGCAGCGGTGCCGCGCGGATCGCGCAGGACGCACCCCGCCACGAAGACGTTCCAGGCGATCCGCATCCGGGTGAACGAGGAGCTCACGCAGCTCGACGCCGCACTGGCGGCTTCGCTGGCCGTGCTGGCCCCGGGCGGGCGCCTGTGCGTGATCAGCTTTCATTCGCTGGAGGACCGGCGCGTGAAGCGCTTCATGCGCCATGCCGCGAAAGAACCCGAAGCCTGGCGCGGCATGCCCTCCATTCCGGAAGAGCTGCGGCCGCCGCTCGCCGTCATCGGGAAGGCGATCAAGGCGAGCGAAGCGGAAATTGCCGACAACGCGCGCGCGCGCAGCGCGCGCCTGCGGGTTGCGGAGCGGGTGTAGGACGATGGCCATCGATTTCGGCAAACCCGCGCAACCGGTGCTGCTCGCACTCGTGTTTGCGGTCGTGTGCGTCGTGTCCGCCATGGCGCTCATCTACACCAAGCACGAGGCGCGCAAATTGTTCATCGAGCTCGAGCAGCTCACCGCGACCCGCGACGAGCTGAACATCGAATGGGGGCGCTTGCAGATCGAGCAGAGCACCTGGGCCACGCACGCGCGCATCGAGCGCGTCGCCGCCGAAGAGCTGGCGCTCTCGCGCCCGCTCCCCGGTGAAATCTTCGTCGTCGAGCGGCCATGAAACGCGGCGCCGAAACCCGGGAGCAGACCCACGGCCGGTTCGTGGCGAGGTCCGCGGTCGTGGTCGTGTTCTTCGGGCTTTCCGCTTCGGCACTGGTGGCGCGTTCGGTCTACCTGCAGGTGTTCAACCGGGACTTCCTGAACCAGGAAGCGGACGCCCGGCATCTCCGGATCGAAAAGATCACGGCGCACCGCGGCGCCATCACCGATCGCCACGGCGAGCCGCTCGCGATCAGCACGCCCGTCGACAGCATCTGGGTCAACCCCGGCGAATTCGCGCAAGCCAACGATCGCGTGGGGCAGCTCGCGCAAGCGCTGGGGCTGGAGGCGGGGCCCCTGATGCGGCGCATCACGCGCAACATGGACCGCGAATTCCTCTACCTGAAGCGGCACCTGAACCCGGAGCAGGCGCATCGCGCGATGGCGCTGGAGCTGCCCGGGGTGAACGTGCTGCGCGAATACCGCCGCTACTACCCCGCGGGCGAGGTCGCGGGCCACCTCGTCGGCTTCACCAACATCGACGATCGCGGCCAGGAGGGCCTCGAGCTCGCGTTCAATCACTGGTTGTCCGGGGAGTCCGGCGCGAAGCGCGTGCTGCAGGACCGCTTCGGCCGCTCGGTCGAAAACGTCGAAAGCATCCGCCCGCCGCATCCCGGCAAGGACCTGCGCACGAGCATCGACCTCCGGCTGCAATACGTCGCCTATCGCGCGCTGAAGGCCGCCGTGCACAAGCACCGCGCCGATTCCGGTTCCATCGTCGTGCTCGACGTCGACAGCGGGGAAGTGCTCGCGATCGTCAACCAGCCCGGTTACAACCCGAACGACCGCTCGCAATATACCGCCGAGCGTTACCGTAACCGCGCGGTCACCGATATCTTCGAGCCGGGCTCGAGCATCAAGCCGCTGGTCATCGCCGCCGCGCTGGAAAGCGGCGAATACCAGGCGAACAGCATTGTCGACACGTCGCCCGGCTACATCGTCGTGGGACCGAAAACGATCACGGACCATCACAACCTCGGGCGCATCAGCCTGACGACCCTGCTGGCGCGCTCCAGCAACGTCGGCGCGACGATCGTGGCGATGTCGCTGGAGCCTGAGTTCCTGTGGCGCACGATGACGGCGTTCGGCCTGGGCTCGCTGACGGCCAGCGGCTTCCCCGGTGAATCGGCGGGGCTGCTCACCCATTACAGCCACTGGCAGGAGATCAGCCAGGCGACGCTCGCCTACGGGTACGGGGTTTCCGTCACCGCGCTGCAACTCGCGCAGGCTTACGCCGTGCTGGCGAACGACGGCTGGCTGCAGCCGGTGTCGCTGGTGGCGCTCGACCGGCCGAAGGAAGGGCGGCAGGCCATCTCCCCGGAAACGGCGCACGCGGTCGTACGCATGCTGGAGGCAGTGGTCACGCCCGAGGGTACCGGCACGAACGCGGAGATCCCGGGTTACCGCGTCGCGGGCAAGACCGGCACCGCGTGGAAGTACGCGGCCGGCGGCTATTCGGAAGACGAGTACGTGTCGATCTTCGCCGGCCTCGCGCCGGCGAGCGATCCCCGCCTCGTCGCCGTCGTCGTGATCGACGAGCCGCACGGGAAGTTCTATTACGGCGCCGAGGTGGCGGCGCCGGTGTTCGCGGAAGTCATGTCCGAGTCCCTGAGGCTGCTGGCCGTGCCGCCGGATGCGCTGCCGGCGCGCGACCCCGCCACCGTCATCCAGGCGGCGAGCGGGCAGGCCTTGCAGGCCGCCCGCCCATGAGCATGCCGGCCATTCCCCTGCAACCCGGCATGACGCTGCAGCGGCTGCTGGCGGGCATTGCCGAGGCGCCCGCGCTGCGCATCAAGGGGCTCGCGAGCGACAGCCGCAAGCTCGCCGCGGGCTACGCCTTCCTGGCCTGCCGCGGCGCGAGTCATCACGGGCTGGAGTTCCTCGATGCCGCGCTGGCCGCGCGCGTGTCCGCCGTCGTCTGGGACAGCGACACGGCGGCCGCGGTACCGGCGATTGCCGGCCCGGCCGGCGTGCCGGTCGCCGGCCTCGAACGGCATCTCGGCGAAATCGCCAACCGCTGGTTCGACGCGCCGTCGGCACACCTGCGGGTTTCCGGCGTCACCGGCACGAACGGGAAGACCACGGTCGCGTATCTCCTCGCCCAGTGCATGCAGCGGCTCGGGAAGCCTTGCGGGTACCTCGGCACGCTGGGTGCCGGCATTGGCGACCTCGAGCCGCGCGGCATGACGACGCCCGCCTGCATCGAGCTGCACGGCGAGCTTGCGGAATTCGTCGCCGGCAGCGCGGGCCACGCGGCTATCGAGGTGTCTTCCCACGCGCTCGACCAGAACCGCATCGACGGCGTGCGCCTGGACTCGGCCATCTTCACCAACCTGAGCCGCGACCACATCGATTATCACGGCGACATGGCCGCATACGGTGAAACCAAGGCCCGCCTGTTTTCCGACTTCGATCCCGCGCACCGCATCGTCTGCATCGATACGCCGTTCGGCCGCGAGCTGTTCGAGCGTTGCCGCGGCAGGAACGGCGGCGGTCTCGTCGCCGTATCCGCCGCGCCGCATGCGGCGGCGTTCACGGACACGGCCTACCTGTTCGTCACCGCGACGGAAGCGAGCGAGCGGGGCTTCGCAATCACGTTCGACAGTAGCTGGGGCAAGGGATCGTTCCGCTTGCCGCTCGCCGGGTACTTCAACGTCGCCAACGCCGTGCTGGTGCTCGCGCAACTCTTGTGCTGGGAGATGCCCTTCGACGGCGCGCTCGCCGCGCTCGAAAGGGTGCACGCGCCCGCGGGGCGCATGCAGCGCGTGCAAGCCGGACCCGCTGCGGCCGTGCCCGCCGTCTACGTCGACTACGCCCATACACCCGCGGGCCTCGAAGCCGCGCTGGCATCGCTGCGCCTGCACTGCACGGGCAATCTCTGGTGCGTGTTCGGCTGCGGCGGCGACCGCGACCGCGGCAAGCGGCCGCTGATGGGCGAGGTGGCGGCCAGGCTGGCCGACCGCGTCGTGGTGACCAGCGACAACCCGCGCTTCGAGGATCCCGGAACAATCATTGCCGCCATCCTCGACGGCATGGCACATCACGACGTCGCGATCCCGGACCGCGCGCGCGCGATCCGCTATGCCATCGAGGAGGCCCGGGACAACGACGTGGTCCTGGTCGCCGGCAAAGGTCACGAGAACGTCCAGGTCGTCGCGGGCAAACGCCTGCCGTTTTCCGACGTCGAGGTCGCCGTTGCGAGCCTTGCCGCCCGGCAGCCGGGGAGCGGCCGATGATGGAAGGCCGCCTGTCCAGCGCCACCGGGGTCATGCAGGGCCGCCTGCACGGCCGCGATGCCGCGTTTCACGGCATCAGCACGGACAGCCGCACGGTGCAGGCGCGCGAGCTTTTCTTCGCGCTGCAGGGGCCGCGTTTCGACGGCAGCGAGTTCGTGCCGCAAGCCGCGGCGGCCGGCGCGGCCGGCGCGGTGGTGGCGGGACCGCCAGGCACGGACCTGCCCACGATCGAGGTAGCGGACACGCGCCGCGCGCTGGGCCGGGTGGCTGCGGCCTGGCGGCGGCAGATGCCCGCCACGGTGATCGCCCTGACCGGCAGCAACGGCAAGACGACTTGCAAGGAAATGATCGCGAGCTGCCTTGCGCTCGCCGCGCCGACGCTTGCCACGCGCGGCAACCTGAACAACGACGTGGGCGTGCCGCTGATGCTGGCGGAGCTCGCGCCGGATCACCGTTATGCCGTGCTGGAGCTCGGCGCCAATCATCACGGCGAAATCGCGTGGCTCGCGTCGCTCGTCGAGCCGGTAATCGCCATGATCACGAATGCCGGGCCCGCGCACCTCGAAGGCTTCGGCTCGATCCGCGGCGTGGCGGAAGCGAAGGGCGAGATCCTGGCAGGCCAGCCGCGGCCGGAATGGACGGTGCTGAATGCCGACGATCCGTACTTCGGCTACTGGCGAACGCTCGCCGCCGGCACGGAAGTCGTGAGCTTCGGTATGCACGCCGAGGCTGACGTGCGGGCCGTGAACGTCGAGAGCACCGAGTCCGGCACGGCTTTCACCCTGCTCGCAGGGTCGAACCGGGGTTTTCGCAGCACGAAAACCCCGGTTCGACCCTTCCCGGAGATCGAGGTGTCGCTGCCGCTCGCGGGCAGGCACAACGCGCAACTCGCGGCGGCCGCCGCGGCGGCCGTGCTCGCCGCCGGCCTCGATGCGGAGACCATTCGGCGGGGACTGGAGGCGGTGCGCCCGGTCGCCGGCCGGATCAAGGCGCTGCCGGGCATCCACGGCTGCCGCGTCTTCGACGACAGCTACAACGCCAATCCCGCGAGCGTCACGGCGGCGGGGCAGTTCGTCGCCGCGCGGCCGGGCGAGTCCTGGCTCGTGCTGGGTGACATGGGCGAGCTCGGGCCGGAGAGCGCGAATTTGCACCGGCAGGTCGGCGAGGCCCTGGCGGCGGCGGGCGTCGACCGGTTGTTTGCCACGGGGCCGCTGTCGCGCCATGCCGTGGAAGCGTTCGGCGGCGACGGCACCTGGGCGGAATCCGTCGACGCGCTCGAGGACCTGCTCGTGCGCCAGCTCGGGGACCGCGGCGCGCAAGGCGTCAACGTGCTCGTCAAGGGCTCGCGCGCCATGCGCATGGAACGGGTGGTGCGGGCGCTCGCCCTGCCCGCGAACGACGAGCCCGGGGCCTGATCGTGTTGCTCTACCTCACCCAGTACCTGACGCAGTTCGAGACGGCGTTCAACGTCTTCAACTACCTGACGTTGCGCGCGATCCTCGGCGCGCTGACGGCGCTCGTCCTGTCCTTCGTGATCGGCCCGCGCATGATCGCGAAGCTCTCGCTCAACCAGTCGGGCCAGCCGGTGCGCGAATACGGGCCGTCGAGCCACCTGCCGAAAGCGGGCACGCCGACCATGGGCGGCGCCCTGATCCTCACCTCGATCGTCATCAGCACGGTGCTGTGGGCGGACCTCAAGAACCCGTTCGTCTGGGTCGTGCTGTTTGTGACGCTCGCGTTCGGCGTGATCGGCTACGTCGACGATTACAAGAAGCTGGTGCTGCAGGATTCGGCCGGCCTGTCTGCCATGCAGAAGCTCGCCTGGCAATCCGCCGCCGCGCTCATCGCGGCCGTGACGCTGTACCTGCTGGCGACCGACGCCGAGCAGCTATCGCTCCTGATCCCGTACTTCAAGAACCTGTCGGTGCCGCTCGGCATGTTCCAGATCGCCGTGACGTATCTCTTCATCGTCGGCTTCAGCAACGCCGTGAACCTGACGGACGGCCTCGACGGGCTCGCCATCATGCCGACGGTGCTCGTCGGCGGCGCGCTGGGCGTGTTCGCGTACGTGACCGGCAACGTCAATTTCGCCGGCTACCTCGGGCTGCCGTACGTCGCGGGCACGGGCGAGATCCTCGTGTACTGCGCCGCGCTGGCCGGCGCCGGCCTGGGTTTCCTCTGGTTCAACACCTACCCCGCGCAGGTGTTCATGGGCGATATCGGCGCGCTGTCGCTCGGCGCGGCCCTCGGCACCGTGGCGGTGGTGGTCCAGCAGGAGATCGTGCTGGCGATCATGGGCGGCGTGTTCGTCGTCGAAACCGTGTCGGTGATCATCCAGGTGGCCTCCTTCAAGCTGACCGGCCGGCGCGTGTTCCGCATGGCGCCGCTGCACCACCATTTCGAGCTGAAGGGCTGGGCGGAACCGAAGGTGATCGTCCGCTTCTGGATCATCACGGTGATCCTCGTGCTGATCGGACTCGCGAGCCTCAAAATCAGATGAACGCGGCGCAGCAAAAGCGTGGCGAGACCGGGGCGCGCGGCGCCGCGGCACGCGCCGCGCGCAAGGAACTCGTGTTCGGCATCGGGCAGACCGGGTTGTCCGTCGCCCGTTACCTCGCTCGCCAGGGCCGCGACGCGCGCTTCATCGACACCCGGCCGGAACCGCCGGGCGCGGACGAGCTCGGCCGCATCCTGCCCGGCGCCGAGGTGTTTCTCGGCAAGACGCCGCGCGAGCTGCTGCAGCACACGACGCGCATCGTCGTCTCGCCCGGCATTGCCGAGCGCGAGCCGCTGCTCGTGCAGGCGCGCGAGGCCGGCATCGACGTGATCTCCGACATCGAGCTGTTCGTGCAGGAAGCCCGGGCGCCGTTCGTCGCGGTTACCGGCTCGAACGGGAAGAGCACGGTGACGAGCCTGCTCGCGCTGATGTTCGAGGCGGCGGGCAAGCGGGCCCTGGCCGGCGCCAATCTCGGCAACCCGGCGCTCGACCTGCTGGTGGAACCGGAGCCCGACGTGTACGTGCTCGAGCTGTCGAGCTTCCAGCTCATGCGCACGCAGAACCTGCCGGCCGAGGTCGCCGTGCTCCTGAACGTCAGCGACGATCACCTCGACTGGCACGCGAGCGCGGCCGAATACCGCGAGGCCAAGTACCGCGTGTTCCGCGAAGCGAAGGCGGCGGTGTTCAACCGGAGCGACGCCGAGGTGGCAAAAGCCATTCCGCAGAACGTGACCAGCGTCAGTTTCGGTGCGGACGAGCCGGCGGCCAGGCAGTACGGGCTGGTCGAGGAGGAGGGCGAGCGGTTCCTCGCCTTCGGCGAGCAGATGCTCCTGTCGGCCGACGACATGGCGCTCCCCGGCGGACACAATCACCAGAACGCGCTTGCCGCCCTCGCCGTCGGCCGGCTGATGGGGCTCGAGTTTTCGCCCATGCTGCAGGTGCTGATGGAGTTCCCCGGCCTGCCGCACCGGATGCAGTTCGTCGCGAACGTGGCCGGCGCCGACTACGTCGATGATTCGAAGGCCACCAACGTCGGGGCCGCCGTCGCGTCGATCACCTCGGTCGACGGCCCGGTGGTGCTGATCGCGGGCGGCGAGGGCAAGGGCAGCGATTTCACGCCGTTCGCGCAGGCGGTTCACGGGCGCCTGAAGGCGGCAATCCTCATCGGGCGCGACGGGCCCGCCATCGCGCGGGCGCTGAAGGGGCTGGCGCCGGTGTACCAGGCGGCCAACATGGATACCGCCGTGTCGGTGGCCGCGAACCTCGCGGGGCCAGGGGACACCGTGTTGCTCGCGCCGGCCTGCGCGAGCCTCGACCAGTACCGGAATTACGCGGAACGCGGCCTGGATTTCCGCCGCGCCGTGGAGGGCCTGCCGCGATGACCCTTGCCAGCACGACGATGCCGTTCCCGGCAAGGTTGAAGCAGCGGCTCCAGCCCGATCCCGCGATTCTGCTGCTGGGGTCGCTGCTGTTGCTCGGCGGGCTGGTCGTGCTCGCGTCCGCGTCGATCTCCATTTCGGACAACGCCACCGGTGATCCTTTCTACTACGTCCGCCGGCAGGGGGTCGCCGCCGTGCTCGGCGGAGCGGCCGCCTTTGCCTGCCTCTACATCCCGATGGCGGTGTGGCGGAGCATCGGTCCGCTCCTCCTGCTGGTGACGTTCCTGCTACTGGCGGCAGTGTTCGTCCCGGGGCTCGGCGAGGAAGTCAACGGCAGCACCCGCTGGCTGCGGGTCGGCTTCATCAATGTGCAGGTGTCGGAGCCGGCGCGCCTGTGCCTCCTGCTGTACCTCGCGGGCTATCTCGTGCGGCAGAACAAGCCGCTGCGCGAGCAGTTCACGGGATTCTTAAGGCCGATGGTGGTGCTGTCGCTCGCCTGCGGCCTGTTGCTCGCGGAGCCCGACTTCGGCGCGGCCACGGTGCTGCTCGCGACCGCGCTCGCCATGCTGTTCGTCGCCGGCGCGCGGCTGCGCGACTTCTGCTTCTTCTTCGGCGCAGGTGTCATCGCGATGGGCGCGCTCGCCGTGACCTCGCCGTACCGGCTGCAGCGATTGACCGGCTTTCTCGACCCGTGGGCGGACCCGTTCGATTCCGGCTTCCAGCTCACGCAATCGCTCATCGCAATCGGGCGCGGTGAATGGTTCGGCGTCGGGCTGGGCAACAGCGTGCAGAAGCTCTTTTACCTGCCCGAGGCGCATACCGATTTCGTATTCGCGGTCTTCGCCGAGGAATTCGGGCTCGTCGGCGTGGCCGTGCTGATTGCGCTGTTCGCGGCGTTCCTGTGGCGCATTTTTCGCTTGAGCCTGCGCGCCGCGCGGGCCGACTGCTTCTTCGAGGCCTATCTCGCCGTCGGCATCGGCACCTGGCTCGGGCTGCAGGCATTCATCAATATCGGCGTCAACATGGGGCTGCTGCCGACGAAGGGGCTGACGCTGCCGCTCGTGAGTTACGGCCGCAGCAGCCTGATCGTCGCGATGGCGAGCATCGGGCTCCTGCTGCGTATCCACCACGAGCTGGTCACGGACACGCGCCCGGCCAATCGCCGATCGTCGCGCCGGCGCGCGGGAGGCGGCGAATGAGCGCGGTCCGCGGTCCCAGTCTCGTGATGGCCGGCGGCACCGGCGGTCACGTCTACCCGGCGCTCGCGATCGCGCGCGCGCTCGAGGCCCGGACCGTCGAGGTCGTCTGGCTCGGCACGCGCCGCGGCCTCGAGGCGCGGGTGGTGCCGGAGGCCGGCATTCCCATCGAGTGGGTGACCGTGCGCGGCCTGCGCCGCAAGACGGCGCTGGCCCTCGCCGCCGCGCCCTTCCAGCTCGGCCTGGCGCTGCTGCAATCCCTGCGGGCCATGCAGCGGCACCGGCCCGCGGCCGTGCTCGGCATGGGCGGCTTCGTCAGCGGCCCGGGCGGAGTCGCGGCCTTCCTCACGCGGCGGCCGCTCATCATCCACGAACAGAATGCCATTGCCGGCCTCACGAATCGTCTTCTGGCGCGTCTCGCCCGGGTTGTGCTGCAAGCCTTCCCGGGCAGCTTTTCTCCGCAGACGCGCGCGCGCACGGTCGGCAACCCGGTGCGCGAGGACATCGGCCGCATCGAGGATCCGGCGACCCGCTTCGCCTCGCGCGCCGGTCCATTGCGGCTGCTGGTGCTGGGCGGCAGCCAGGGCTCGCTCATGTTGAACCGGACCGTGCCGGCGGCGCTGGCGCGGATGGGCGAAGGGCAGCGTCCCGTGGTCCGGCACCAGACCGGCAGGCGCACCGCGGCCGAGGCGCGCGAAGCCTACGCGCGGCACGGCGTGCAAGCCGAGCTGCGGGATTTCATCGAGGACATGGCGCAAGCCTATGCCTGGGCCGACCTCGTCATCTGCCGGGCCGGCGCGCTGACCGTCGCGGAGCTTGCCGCCGCGGGCCTGCCCTCGATCCTCGTGCCGTTTCCCGGCGCCGTCGACGATCACCAGACGGCGAACGCGGGTCCGCTGCTCGCGGCCGGCGCCGCGGTGGTCGTGCAGGAAAGCGACCTCAGCGAACAAGCGTTGCAGGCGCTGCTCGCAAGCTGGCTCGCCAGCCGCGACGAGCTGCGCACGCGGGCGATGGCGGCGCGGCGGCTCGCGAAACCGCGCGCTGTCTCGGAAATCACCGAGCTGTGTCTCGAAGTCGCGGGGGTGCGGCCATGATCCAGCGGATGCGGCGCATCAACCGCGTGCACTTCGTCGGCATCGGCGGCTCCGGCATGTGCGGGATCGCGGAGGTGATGCTGAGCCTCGGGTATGAAGTGCAGGGTTCCGACCTGAAGTCGAACGCGCACGTCGAGCGCCTCAAGGCGCTCGGCGCCAGCGTGTGCATCGGTCACGATCGCGGCAACGTCGCGAACGCCGACGCGGTGGTCGTCTCCAGCGCCGTCGGCGAGGACAACCCGGAGGTGGTGGCGGCGCGGGATGCCTTGCTGCCCGTCGTCGGGCGCGCCGAGATGCTCGCCGAGCTCATGCGCTTCCGCTATTCAATCGCCATCGCGGGCACGCACGGCAAGACCACGACCACGAGCCTCGTGGCGAGCGTGCTGGCGGAAGGCGGGCTCGACCCGACGTTCGTCATCGGCGGCCGGCTGAAGAGCGCGAACAGCAACGCGCGCCTCGGCCAGGGCGATTACCTCGTCGCCGAGGCGGACGAGAGCGACGCCTCCTTCGTGCACCTGAAGCCGATGCTCGCGGTGGTAACGAACATCGATGCCGATCACATGGGCACCTACGACGGCGACGTCGGCAAGCTCCACCGGGGCTTCGTCGGGTTCCTGCACAATCTTCCGTTCTACGGGCTCGCGGTGCTCTGCACGGATGATCCCGGCGTGAACGCGGTCCTGCCCGACGTCGGCCGCTCGATCGTGACGTACGGCATCGACGGCGATGCCGACGTCCGGGCCGAAAACGTGCGCTTCGAACAGGGGCGCACGCGCTTCAGCGTGATCCGGGAAGGCGAGGACGAGACGCTGGAAATCTGCCTGCGCTTGCCGGGGCTGCACAACGTGCGCAACGCCCTGGCGGCCGTCGCGATTGCGGGTGAATTGCAGATCCCCGACGCAGCGCTCGTGCGGGCGCTCGACAAGTTCGAAGGCATCGACCGGCGCTTCCAGCACTACGGCGAGATTCGCACCCGCGCGGGCAAGGTGATGCTCGTAGACGATTACGGCCATCACCCGACGGAGATCGATGCGACGGTCGCCGCGGCGCGCGCCGGCTGGCCGGCCCGGCGCATCGTGCTGGTGTTCCAGCCGCATCGCTACACGCGCACGCGCGACCTCATGGACGATTTCGCGAGCGTGCTCGCCGCCGCGGACGTGCTCGTCGTCCTCGAGGTCTACGCGGCGGGCGAGGCGGCGATCCCCGGCGCGGACGGCCGCGCCATCGCGCGCGCGGTGCGCAGCCGCGGCGGCGTGGAGCCGGTGTTCGTCGAAACGCTGGAGGAGCTGCCGGGCGTACTGCTGGACCTGCTCGAGCCCGGCGACCTGCTGCTGACGATGGGCGCCGGCGATATCGGCTCGATGGCGGCGCGCTTGCCTGCGCTCCTGGCGCGCAAGCCCGACCTCAAGGTGCAGTCATGAGCGCGGCGCTGACGTACCCGGCCGTGCGCGGCGAGCTTCGGCGCGACGAGCCGTTCGCCCGGCACACCTCGTGGCGCGTCGGCGGCCCGGCGGAGCTGTGGTTCCGGCCGGCCGACCTGGAAGACCTGTCGCAGTTCCTGCGCGAGCTGGACCCCGCCACCCCGGTGTTCTGGTACGGCCTCGGCAGCAACCTGCTGGTGCGCGACGGCGGCCTCGAGGGCGCGGTCATCGCGGCGGCGGGCGTGTTCCGCCAGCTCGAGCGCAGCGCGCCCTACCGGGTGCGCAGCGGCACGAGCGTGCCCTGCACGCAGCTCGCGCGCCAGTGCATCCGCTGGGGCGTCGGGCCTTCCGAATTTTTCGCCGGTATCCCGGGCACGGTCGGCGGGGCACTGGCGATGAACGCCGGCGCGCACGGCGGCGAGACCTGGGAACGGGTGCTCCGCGTCCGCACGATCGACCGCCGCGGCGAGGTCCACGAGCGCGACGCGGCGGACTACTCGGCCGGCTATCGCCAGGTTGCCGGTCCGGCCGGCAGCCACATCGGCGGTCCGGCCGGCGAGTGGTTCGTCGAAGCCACCTTCGAATTCGATCCGGACGTCGTGCCGCGCATGGAGACGCTGAAAGCAATGCTTGCGCGGCGCAAGGAAACGCAGCCGCTCGGGTTGCCGAGCTGCGGCTCCGTGTTCCGCAACCCGCCCGGCGACCACGCGGCGCGGCTCATCGAGACGGCGGGCCTCAAGGGACATCGGGTCGGCGGCGCGGAGGTGTCGGGGAAGCACGCCAACTTCATCATCAACCGGGAGCAGGCGACGGCCGCGGATATCGAGACGCTGATCGAGCACGTGCAAGCGACGGTCGCGCGCGTCCACGGCGTCGAGCTCGTGCACGAAGTCCGCATCGTCGGCGAGGAGGCGGCATGAGCGCGGCTCGCGAACGGCGCGCACCGATCACCTCCGCGCAGGCATTCGGGCGCGTCGCGGTGCTGCTCGGCGGCCGCTCGAGCGAGCGCGAGGTGTCGCTAGCTACCGGCCGGGCGGTGCTCGAGGCGCTGCGGTCCCGCGGCGTCGACGCGCACGCGTGGGATCCCGCGGAAAAAGGCTGGCGCGACTTTGCCGCGGCCGAATTCGACCGCGTGTGGATCGCCCTGCACGGGCCGGGCGGCGAAGACGGCGCGCTGCAGGGCGCGCTGCAATGGCTGGAGGTGCCGTACACGGGCAGCGGCGTGCTGGCGTCCGCGCTCGCGATGGACAAGGTTCGCAGCAAGCGGCTGTTCGCGGCGGCGGGCATCGGCACGCCGGACTACCTGGTGATCGAGCAGCGATCCGATGCGGCGCGCGCCGGCCGCCAGCTCGGCTTTCCGCTGGTGCTGAAGCCCGCGGGCGAGGGTTCGAGCGTCGGCATGACGAAGGTGAACGCGGCAAGCGAGCTCGCGGCGGCCGCCGACCTCGCGCTCGGCTTCGGCGGCATCGCGCTCGCGGAGCGCTGGATCGCCGGTGCCGAGATTACCGTCGCCATCCTGCAGGGCGAAGCGCTGCCGAGCATCCGCATCGAGACACCCCGCGTCTTCTACGACTACGAGGCGAAATACGCGGCGGACAGCACCCGCTATTACTGCCCGGGCACGGAAGACGCGGAGGCCGCGCGGCGCTGGGGCGAGCTCGCCCTCGCGGCATTCGACGTGCTCGGCTGCTCGGGCTGGGGCCGCGTCGATTTCATGCTCGACACCGAGGGGTTGCCCTGGGTGCTCGAGGTCAACACCGTGCCCGGCATGACCAGTCACAGCCTGGTGCCGATGGCGGCGAAAACAGCGGGCCTCGGCTTCCCCGAGCTCTGCTGGCGGATCCTGGAGACGAGCGTGACCGGCAACGGCGCGCGTGCAGCAAGGCAGGCGGCGAATGGCGCGTAAGCAGGCAAAGAAGCGCAAGCAGCGGAAGCAGCGGCGGGTCAGGCTGCCGAAGATCGCGTTCGGGCGGCTGTCGGTCGTGCCGGCGGCCTTCCTCGTGGTGTTCCTCTGCTACGACATGAGCGCCGCGCTGCTCGACCGGCCGATCAACAAGATCGCGATCGAAGGCCCGTTCGAGCGCGTGAGCGCGCTCGAGATCGAAGCGGCCATCGGCGACGCGGTCGAGCGCGGATTCTTAAGCGCCAATCTCGAGGCGATCCGCGAGCGTGTCCAGGACCTGCCCTGGATCGACCGGGCCAACGTCGTGCGGCGCTGGCCGGATACGCTGGAGGTCAGCGTGACGGAGCAGGTCCCGGCGGCGTGCTGGGGCGAGAACGGCCTCATGAACACGCGAGGCGAGCTCTTCGTCGAGCATGCGCGCCACGTGCCGGCGGAGCTGCCGCGCCTGTCCGGGCCCGACGGCCACGCCGCGGAGGTCGCCCGGCGCTACCTCGACATCCGCCGGCAACTGATTCCGCTCGGCCTCGATCTTCGCCGCGTCCACCTGGACGCGCGCGGCGCCTGGAAGCTGACGCTCTCGAACGGCGTGGAGGTCCGCCTCGGGCGGCGCGACACCGACGCACGCACCGATCTGTTCCTCGACGTCGCGGCGAACATCGTGGCGCGCCGCGAGGGCGACATCGAGTTCGTCGACATGCGCTACAGCAACGGCTTCACCGTCGGCTGGGACGAGGGCAGCCACCCCGCGACCCCGGACAGCCGCCCGGGCCCGGCCCCCGAAATGGTGGCCGGTGATTCCCCCGCAGGAGCCCGTCTCACGGGCGACAGCGTCGTCAAAGGCAGTGTCGCCCGTGGGACGGGCTCCTACAGGAGCGAGCTCCCAATTCCTTTGGCGGACCGCAGCCGATGAGCAAGCGCGGCGACAAGAACCTCATCGTCGGCCTCGACATCGGCACGTCGAAGGTCGTCGCGATCGTGGGCGAGGTGAACGACAGCGGCGGCATCGAGGTCGTCGGCATCGGCTCGCACCCGTCCCGCGGCCTGAAGAAAGGCGTGGTCGTCAACATCGAATCGACGGTGCACTCGATCCAGCGCGCGGTCGAGGAAGCGGAGCTGATGGCCGGCTGCGACATTCATTCCGTGTACACCGGTATTGCCGGCAGCCACGTGCGCAGCCTGAACTCGCACGGCATCGTGGCGATCCGCGACAAGGAAGTGAGTGCCGGCGACGTGGACCGGGTCATCGATGCCGCGCGCGCGGTCGCGATCCCGGCCGACCAGAAAATCCTGCACATCCTGCCGCAGGAGTTCCTGATCGATAACCAGGAAGGCATCCGCGAGCCGATCGGCATGTCCGGCGTGCGCCTCGAGGCGAAGGTGCACATGGTCACGGGCGCGGAAAGCGCGGCCCAGAACATCGTGAAATGCGTGCAGCGCTGCGGCCTCGAAGTGGACGACATCGTGCTGGAGCAGCTCGCGTCCAGCTACTCGGTGCTGACCGAAGACGAAAAGGAGCTCGGCGCCTGCATCGTCGACATCGGCGGCGGCACGACCGACCTCGCGGTGTTCCTCGGCGGCGCGATCCAGCACACCTCGGTCATTCCGATCGCGGGCGACCAGGTGACGAACGACATCGCCGTGTCGATGCGCACGCCGACCCAGTACGCGGAAGAAATCAAGATCAAGTACGCCTGCGCGCTCTCGCAGCTCGCGAATCCCGACGAAACGATCGAGGTGCCGAGCGTGGGCGAGCGGCCGCCGCGGCGGCTGGCGCGGCAGACGCTCGCGGAGATCGTCGAGCCGCGCTTCGAGGAGCTGTTCGGCCTGATCCGCGACGAGCTGAGGCGCAGCGGCTTCGAGGAACTGATTGCGGCGGGCGTCGTGATCACGGGCGGCAGCTCGAAGATGGAGGGCGCCGTCGAGCTGGCCGAAGAGGTGTTCCACATGCCGGTGAGGCTCGGCGCGCCGCAATACGTCGAGGGCCTCTCCGACGTCGTGCGCAACCCGATTCACGCGACCGGCGTGGGCCTGCTGCTGTACGGCCTGGAGAACATGCGCCGCCGCGGCCGCACCCGCGCCCCGATCGGCGGCAACGCGGCCGACGTCTGGAACCGCATGAAATCCTGGTTCCAGGGCCGATTCTGATGATTTCGATGAGCCAAACGAAGTGTGTAGGAGCCCGTCCCACGGGCGACAAAAAGGCAGGAAGAGAGCAGGGCGAAAAGATACGACGGCACGCTGCAGGACCCCGTCCCACGGGCGACATGGCAGGAACGGCACGGACGACAGACACAGACCGAACGAGTGAGCATCGCAAATCAAAAAATTCCCGAGCGGAGGAACGCAAATGTTTGAACTGATGGACGCCCACAGCCAAAGCGCTGTGATCAAGGTAATCGGGGTCGGCGGCGGCGGCGGCAATGCCGTCGCGCACATGGTCCACGCCGGCATCGAGGGAGTCGATTTCATCTGCGCCAACACCGACGCGCAGGCGCTGAACAGCGCCCGCGTGCGCACGGCGCTGCAGATCGGCTGCAACATCACCAAGGGCCTCGGCGCCGGGGCGGACCCGGACGTCGGACGCCAGGCCGCCATGGAGGATCGCGACCGGATCCACGAAGTGATCGAAGGCGCCGACATGCTGTTCATTACGGCCGGCATGGGCGGCGGTACCGGCACCGGCGCGACACCGGTGGTCGCACAGGTGGCGCGCGAGCTCGGCATCCTCACCGTCGCCGTGGTGACGAAGCCGTTCCTCATGGAAGGCGGCAAGCGCATGGCGATTGCCGATCACGGTATCGCGGAGCTCGGCAAGTACGTCGATTCGCTGATCACGATCCCGAACGAAAAGCTCCTGACCGTGCTCGGCGGCGAGACGACGCTGCTGGACGCCTTCCGGGCGGCGAACCAGGTGCTGCAGGGCGCGGTGCAGGGCATCGCCGAGCTCATCACCCGGCCGGGACTGATCAACGTCGACTTTGCCGACGTGCGCACGGTCATGTCCGAGATGGGCATGGCGATGATGGGGTCCGGCACGTCGTCGGGCGAGGACCGCGCGCGCGAAGCGGCCGAGGCGGCGATCTCGAGCCCCCTGCTCGAGGACATCAACCTGGCGGGCGCGAACGGCATGCTGGTCAACGTCACCGCGGGCATGGACCTGTCGATCGGCGAGTTCCAGGAAGTGGGCAACACCATCAAGGAATTCTCGTCGGAGGACGCGACCGTGGTGATCGGCACCGTGATCGACCCGGACATGGGCGACAAGATCCGGGTGACGGTGGTCGCGACCGGGCTCGGCCAGCAGTCGGCGAAGCAGAACGCGCCGATGCGGGTCGTCCGGCGCCCGGCGCCCCCGCCGGCCGCCCCGGCCCCGTCACCGGCAGTAGAGCCGAACTACCAGGCCCTCGACAAGCCGACGGTGCAAAGGAAGCGCGCGGTGGGCGACGGGCTGCACGACGGCGGCCTCCAGGAGGAGCTGCTGGATATCCCGGCCTTCCTGCGCCGGCAGGCCGACTGACCCGCACGCGTTGCTCCGCTCACTCGGCAACGGGGTTGGAGAAATGGGGCCAGTCCCCATTTCTCCTTCCCACCGTTCGGATCTCCCGGCACAGGAGAAGGGAAATGGGGTCTGGCCCCGTTTCTCCTTTGAAATGAGACGTTTCTTTGGTTTCGACGCAGCCGATATGCTAATCTTTCGCGCCGATTTTGTTCGGCCATCATCTGTAAACCCTTGAAACGCCGCTCTTTAACCGGTTCGACCTGTTCCTGCCCGGCACGTGACTGACAGAGTTTGTGGCCATGCTGCGACAACGCACACTGAAGACGGCGATTCGCGCGACGGGCGTCGGCCTGCACACGGGCGAGAAGGTGTACATGACGCTCCGGCCGGCGCCGGAGAACGCCGGGATCGTATTCCGGCGCGTTGATCTCGACCCGCCGCTCGACATTCCCGCCGATCCCGAGCTGGTCGGTGAGACGATGCTCGGCACGACGCTCGTCAAGGACGGCGTGAAGGTGGCCACCGTCGAGCACCTGATGTCGGCGCTCGCCGGCCTCGGCATCGACAACGTGACCGTCGACCTCTCCGCGCCCGAAGTGCCGATCATGGACGGCAGCGCCGGGCCGTTCGTGTTCCTGCTGCAGTCCGCCGGCATCGAGGAACAGAACGCGCCGAAGCGCTTCATCCGCATCCGCCGCAAGGTCCGGGTCGAGGACGGCGACAAGTGGGCGCAGCTCACCCCGTTCAACGGCTTCAAGGTCAACTTCCGGATCGCCTTCAACCACCCGGTTTTCAACAAGCTCAGCCAGTCCGCGTCCATCGACTTTTCGTCGACCTCGTTCCTGAAGGAGGTCAGCCGCGCGCGAACATTCTGCTTCCTGCGCGACGTGGAGACGCTGCGCGGGCAGAACCTGACGCTCGGCGGCAGCATGGACAACGCGATCGTGCTGGACGATTACCGGATCCTGAACGAGGACGGGCTGCGCTATGCGAACGAGTTCGTCATCCACAAGATCCTCGACGCGATCGGCGACGTGTACCTCCTCGGCCACAGCCTCATCGGCGAGTTCACCGCGAACAAGTCGGGTCACGGGCTCAACAACAAGCTCTTGCGGGCCCTGCTGGCCGACCAGGAAGCCTGGGAGGAGGTGACGTTCAGCGACCAGAAGAAGTCGCCGATTTCCTACGCGACGCCGGCGTACGCCTGACGCCTGCTACTGCAGATGCGTTACGAAGAAATAAGCGAGTCCGAGTAGCACCGCCATTTGCCCCAGCATGGCGGCGTACATCTGGCGAGTGATACTGGCTGCACTGTCGTGGATTTCCGCTCTCAGCTCGCCCCGAAGATCACTGGTTCGGGACTCCAACTCGCCCCGCAGGCCGCCGATCGTGGACTGCAACTCGCCCCGCAGGCCGCCGATCGCGGACTGCAACTCGCCCCGCAGGCCGCCGATCTCCGACTTCAGCTCACCCCGGAGGTCGGCACGCATCTCCGCCATATCCGCGCGCAGAAGAACGATATCGTGCTTCGTGGCCAGCACGTCCTTCGCACCCGCGATTTCAATCTCGATCGCACGCACGATTGCCCGCGCCTGCGACGACGGCAGGTCGGCGCCTTCGAGGATTTCGAGCGACTCGGCTTGCATGGACATGAATCATAAACCTCTCGGCGGCATCGACGAAACGGAACCGTTCCGGATCGACAGCATAGGCGAGGCGATAGTTGAGAGGACCCTGAGTATTCGCTGGAAAAGCGGAATTATCGCGCCGGATCGGGCGCCAGTCGGACGGCGAAATCACTCCTGGCCGCGGGCGACCCTGATGCTGACCCGTTCAGCCGGGGCGCCCGCCGAACGGGCGGCCCGCAGGAGGGTATCGCTCTCGAAGCGCAGCCGGGCGGCCCAGGCCGGCGAGCTGCAGACGATGGCCAGTTCCCCGTCCTCGCGCAAATTGGCGGCGACGAGATGAGGCGCCGCCTCCGGGTCGAGCGCCGCCCGGAGCCGGGCCGCCAGGCCGTCCATCTCCTGCGCGCGCCGGATCACCTTCCGGAGCGGGCTGCCCCCCGGGGCCTGCAGCAGTTTTTCCAGCCGGGTCAATGCCATGAACTGTGACGCAGTTGGCGTTTCAGGCCCCTGTCCGGGTGACCGGGATCAACCTTCCCGGTCCCAAACTTGTAAAAAACAGGGACATTATGCATATTGACTTCATCGACAAAGGCAAACCCGGCGAAAGCCGGGGACGCAAAACCACCGATCTAAGGGACTCGTTCCTAGGATAGCGGGGCTACCGAAGTGACCATTGGACGCAGGCCGACCAACAACAAACGGCGCCAGCCCCGGCAGCCGGCCCGCGTGCCCGATGGCGTCGTCGGCTATCAGGCTTATCTTACAGACAATACGCATTCGGGGCGTACATGAACGTAGTGGTTTTCGGCAAGGGGTTCGGCAAGCCGCGGCAGGTGAACCTGTCCGGCGGCGCCGCCCTCTGTGCGGCCGCGCTGATCGCGGGCAGCCTGTGCTGCGCGGCCTTTGCCGGAGGCTACTGGTACTCGTCGCATAACGGCTCCGGCATGAGCCTGGCCCAGGTCGAGTCGCTGGCCAACGAGCTCGCGGCGCAGCGGGAGGCGATCGATGCCACCCGTCAGCAGACGGAAGACACCATGGACGCGCTCGCCATCCGGATCGGGCAACTGAACGCCCGGATCATCCGGCTCGATGCGCTGGGCCGGCGCCTCACCGAAATGGCCGACCTCGACGACGGCGAATTCGACTTCGACTCGGAGCCCGCGCTGGGCGGCCCGGAAGAGCCGTCGCTGGCGGCCACGGCCATGCCCGGCGAGGTGCTTACGGCGATGCGGCGGCTGGACCAGCAGCTCGACGACCGGGAAACCCAGCTCGCGGCGCTGGAAAGCATGCTCATGAGCCAGAACCTCGTGGATCGCGTCTACCCGCAAGGGCGGCCGGTCAAATCCGGGTTCATGTCGTCCTTCTTCGGGCGGCGCACCGACCCCTTCACGGGCAAGACCGCGACCCACAAGGGCATCGACTTCGCGGGCAAGGCCGGCACCGAGGTTATCGCCGTGGCGGACGGCATCGTCACCTGGTCCGCCAAACGCTACGGTTACGGCAAGATGGTCGAGATCAATCACGGCAACGGTTATTCGACCCGCTACGCCCACAATTCCAAGAACCTCGTCTCCGTCGGCGACGAGGTGAAGAAGGGCCAGACCGTGGCCCTCATGGGCGAAACCGGCCGCGCCACCGGCCCCAACCTCCACTTCGAGGTCCTGAAGGGCGGCCACCAGGTCAACCCCGTCGATTTCATCCGCCAGAGCGCCGAGTAGCCCCCTAAGGTGCCGGCGCCGGTATCTCTCCCTTGTGTAGGAGCCCGTCTCACGGGCGACAGCGGAGTTTGACGCCGCTGCCGCCCGTGAGACGGGCTCCTACAGGCGGCACATCTTGTGATCTTCCCTGTCAGACCTATATCACCCGCAGGTGCTTCCTGCCGGGCGCCAAACCAGTGAATCCAGGGGATCTCGCGTAGTGCATTATGGCAACCAGTCCGTAAAATACCCGTCTTTGTGTGACGGCCCGGCCCGCATGCAATCCCCAACCCCCGAGGAGGCCGCGTGGCCAATTTCGTGACCCAGGTGTTCGGCAGCCGCAACCAGCGGCTGCTGCGGCAATACGGGAAAGTCGTCAAGCGCATCAACAGCCTGGAGGAGGGCCTGCAAGGGCTCGCCGACGCCGACTTCCAGAAGAAGACCGACGAGTTCAGGGAGCGCTACTCCAAGGGCGAGACGCTGGACGACCTGCTGCCCGAAGCCTTCGCCGTCGCCCGCGAAGGCGCGCGGCGCACCCTCGGCATGCGCCCCTTCGACGTGCAGCTTATCGGCGGCATGGTGCTGCACGACGGCAACATCGCGGAAATGCGTACCGGCGAGGGCAAGACGCTGGTGGCGACCCTGCCGGCCTACCTGAATGCGATCGCCGGGCGGGGCGTGCACATCGTGACCGTCAACGAATACCTCGCCCAGCGCGACTCGGAATGGATGGCGCCGGTCTACGAGTTCTTAGGCATGACCGTGGGCGTCGCGAAGAGCCAGCAGCCGCACGCGGACAAAGCCGCGGCGTACGGGGCCGATATCACCTATGCGACGAACAACGAGCTCGGCTTCGACTACCTGCGCGACAACCTCGCGTTCTCGGTCGAGGACCGGGTGCAGCGCGACCTGGCCTTCGCCATCGTCGACGAGGTCGACTCGATTCTCATCGACGAAGCGCGCACGCCGCTCATCATTTCCGGGCCGACCGAGGAGAGCACCGATCTTTACATCAAGATCAACAAGCTCATTCCGAAGCTGACCGAGCAAAAGGAGGAGGACGGGCCGGGTGACTACTCCAAGGACGAGAAAACGAAGCAGGTGCACATGTCGGAGGAGGGGCATCAGCGCGTCGAGGAGCTGATGGCCCAGGCCGGGCTGCTTGGCGAAGGTGAAAGCCTCTACGATGCCGGCAACATCCGCCTGGTGCACCACCTGAACGCGGCACTGCGCGCGCACGTCATGTATCACCGCGACGTCGAATACATCGTCAAGGACGGCGAGATCGTCATCGTGGACGAGTTCACCGGCCGCACGATGCCGGGCCGGCGCTGGTCCGACGGCCTGCACCAGGCGGTCGAAGCCAAGGAAGGCGTCACCGTCAAGCAGGAAAACCAGACGGTCGCTTCGATCACCTTCCAGAACTACTTCCGGCTGTACGACAACCTGTCCGGCATGACCGGCACGGCGGACACGGAAGCGTTCGAGTTCCAGTCGATCTACGGCCTCGAGGTCATCGTGATCCCGACCCACAAGCCGATGATCCGCAACGACCAGCCGGACCTCGTCTACCTGACGCAGGAGGACAAGTTCAACGCGATCATCGAGGACATCACCGACTGCCGCGAGCGCCGGCAGCCGGTGCTGGTCGGCACGACGTCGATCGAGACGTCCGAGTACCTGTCGTCGCTCCTGAAGAAAAAGAAGATCGACCACGAGGTGCTGAACGCGAAGCAGCACGAGCGCGAGGCCATCGTCGTGCAGCAGGCCGGCCGGCCCGGTGCCATCACCATCGCGACCAACATGGCCGGCCGCGGCACGGACATCGTGCTGGGCGGCAACCTCGAAGCCGAGGTGACGGCCGCCGGCGAAGAGGCCGACGTGGAGGCGGTCCGCGCCGAGTGGCTAGAGCGCCACCAGGCGGTGCTCGATGCGGGCGGGCTGCACATCGTCGGCACCGAGCGGCACGAGTCGCGGCGCATCGACAACCAGCTCCGCGGCCGCTCGGGCCGCCAGGGCGACCCCGGGTCGAGCCGCTTCTATCTTTCGATGGAAGACAACCTGATGCGCATCTTCGGCGATCCCAACCGCACGAAGGCGCTGCTGGCGCGCGCGGGCATGCGGGAAGGGGAGGCCATCGAGAGCAAGCTCCTGACGCGCCAGATCGAGCGCGCGCAGCGCAAGGTCGAGGCGCACAACTTCGATATCCGCAAGAACCTGCTGGAATACGACGACGTCGCCAACGACCAGCGCAAGGTGGTCTACCACCAGCGCACGGAGCTGATGGAGGCGGACGAGATCAAGGACTCGGTGATGGCGATCCGCGAAGAGGTCGCCGGCAACCTGATCGACCAGTACATCGCGCCCGGCAGCCTCGAGGACCAGTGGGACCCGGAGGGACTGTCGCAGGCGCTGGAGCACGATTTCGGGCTGCGCCTCGACATCGCCGCCTGGCTCCGCGAAGACAAGAAGCTGAACGACGAGGCCATCCGCGAGCGGGTGACGACCGCGCTGCAGACGAGCTACGACGAGAAGGAAAAGGCGATCGGCTCGGGACTCATGCGCCACGTCGAAAAGGAAGTGATGCTGAAGCAGCTCGACCATCACTGGAAGGACCACCTGGCGGCGATGGATTACCTGCGGCAGGGCATCCACCTGCGCGGCTATGCGCAGAAGAACCCGAAGCAGGAGTACAAGCGGGAAGCGTTCGAGATGTTCGGCGCCATGCTGGACCAGGTGAAGCACGACACGATCAGCGTGCTGTCGCGCATCCGCATCCAGAGCGAGCAGGACGTGCAGCGGATGGAGGCGCAGCGGCGCGCCGCCCAGGCGATGGAGTTCCGGCACGCGCAGGCCGCGGCGCTCGAGCAGATGGCCGCGGCGCAATCCGCCGGCCAGCCGCTGCCCGCGACCGCGGAAGCGGAAGCCGCGCCGCTGCCGCACACGCCGTTCGTGCGGGCGGAACGCAAGGTGGGCCGGAACGAGCCCTGTCCCTGCGGCTCCGGCAGGAAATACAAGCAGTGCCACGGGCGGCTGTCGTAGGAACCCGCCTCCGCGTCGCCGCCGGCATACTCATCGACGCGCAAGGCCGCGTGCTGCTGGCGGAGCGCCTGCACGATCATTCCTTTGCGGGGCTGTGGGAATTCCCGGGCGGGAAGATCGACCCTCACGAGACTCCGGACGAGGCACTGCGGCGCGAGTT
>DASSBS010000157.1:0-4487 GCA_035698445.1 Woeseiaceae bacterium | reverse complement strand
CAGCGGCATCTCCTGCAGGTGGACGCGCCGGCCGCGCCGGCGCAACTCGGGCGCGGCCGGGTCCAGTTCGAACACACCGAAGCGCAGCAGGGTCACCGTGGCTCCATTTTCTCGCAGCTCGTCTCCGGAGTTTAGCACGCGAGCCGTCCGCGGCAGTTCAGCCGCCTGCGCAGCCGGTTGATTTAATTGCCAAATAAAATTCAGTTGAAGATCAGCGCGCGTTCATTGCGTCGTGCGGCCGACGCTGGCCTGCTCTGCGTGAACGTGCATCCCGCACGCCACGACAACGCCCCCAACGGGGGTCGAGGAGGGTACTCACATGAACGCGAACGCGAACAACCCGAGTTTCGTAATCGAGCGCGACATCCCGGGCGCCGGCAACCTGTCGCCGGAGGAGTTGGCGGCCATCTCCCGCAAATCCTGCGGCGTCCTGGACGAGCTCGGCCCGTCGATCAAGTGGATCCACAGCTACGTCACGGGAGACAAGGTGTACTGCATCTACTCGGCTCCGAACGAGGACCTCATCCGGCGCCACGCCGAGATGGGCGGCTTCCCCGCCAACCGGATCTCCCGGATTGCGTCGATCATCGACCCCTCGACGGCCGCTGAATAGGCGGGGATCGCCGGGGCAAGGCGGCACCTGCGCAAAAACTAACAGGAGAAAACAATGAGAAAACAACACTTGATTGCGATCATCGTCGCCTCGGGGCTCGCCTGGAGCGCGGCGGCCCTCTCGCAGCCACCGGGCGGCGGCGCGAAGGGCCTGGTCGACATCGTACGCGATGCCACCGAGCGCTTTCGCGACTTGTCGCTCGCGACCGCGGAAGGCTACGGGCAGTTCCTCGGCTGCGTCAGCGCGCCCGAGCATGGCGCCATGGGCGTGCACTTCGCCAATGGCACGCTGGTCGGCGACGACGTGCTGAACGCCGAGCAGCCGGAGGTGCTCGTGTACGAGCCCCAGGCCAACGGCGGCCTGCGCCTGGCCGCGGTGGAGTTCCTGGTGATCGCCGAAGCCTGGCATGCGAGCCACACGGAGCCGCCGGTGCTGGCGGGGCAGAGCTTCCACTTCATCGACAGCCCGAACCGGTTCGGCCTGCCGCCCTTCTACGAGCTGCACGTCTGGGCGTGGAAGCACAACCCGCACGGCAGCTTCGTGAACTGGAACCCGAACGTCACTTGCGAGGAATTCGCACCGTAAGCCGTCGGGCTCCTGCAGGGAACCTGCTTGCAGGAGCCCGTCATACGGGCGACGGCGGCGGTGGGATTCCCCTCTGACGGCGCGCTCCTGCACCATGTCCGTAATATTTCCAACTGTCCGTAATGATTACGGGCAATGACTTCCTTCAATCTGCGAGCGCGCCACAGCAGCGCCTCCGACCAGTGGCACGGCGGTTGCATCGATAGACACGCGGCAGCACGCAGGCCGCAGTTAACTTTCAGCAACCACCCGAAGGAGGTAATGATGCGAAAATGGATCATTCTCGCAACCAGTATCCTGTTCACCGGCGGCGTCGCGTCTGCGGACCAGACGTTCGAATCGTTCGATACCGCCGATACGAACAGTAACGGCAGCATCTCGAAAGACGAGTTCTACGGACTCGTGAGCGATGCCGGAATTTATTCCGACTGGGACTATGACAGTGACGGCTTCATCGATGAAGACGAATTCAACGACATGAGCCTGACCGCGGATTTCGACGCGCTGGACGCCGACGATAACTCCTACGTCGACTCCGACGAGTTCTACGACGGCTACTTCACCGCCTTCGACGAGAACGAAGACGGCCACTGGGACGACCTCGAATGGGACGACGCCGGTGACGCCGGCCTGTTCGACGTCTGAGGACGCGCGAACGCAGGGACGCACTGCCGGCCCCTGCCCTGAAAGGCGGGGGCGCGGCGACTTCCCGATTGTTTACGCTGACGCCGAAGCTGCTTCGGCTTCGGTTTTCCGCTCTTCCTGCTGCAGGCGCCACATCTGCGCGTAGTAGCCCCCGGCAGCCAGCAGCTCCGCATGGCGGCCGTGCTCCACGATCCGGCCGCCGTCCATCACGAGAATCTGCCCGGCATTCATCACCGTCGAGAGCCGATGGGCGATGATGAGGGTCGTGCGCCCGACCTGGATTCGATCGAGCTCCGCCTGGATCGATTTTTCCGATTGCGAGTCGAGCGCCGACGTCGCTTCGTCGAAGATCAGGATCGCCGGGTTCTTGAGCAGGGCGCGCGCGATGGCGACGCGCTGTTTCTCACCGCCTGACAACTTCAATCCACGCTCGCCGACTTCCGTTTCGTAGCCGTCCGGCATCGCCATGATGAAATCGTGGATATGCGCGGCGCGGGCGGCGCGCTCGACTTCCTCGCGCGTCGCATCGGTGCGTCCGTAGCGGATGTTGTAGAAGATCGTGTCATTGAAGAGGACGGTGTCCTGCGGAACGATCGCGATCGCGCTGCGCAAGCTTGACTGCGTGTAATCCCGGATGTCCCGTCCGTCGATCGTGATGCGGCCGCTGCCCACGTCGTAGAAACGGAACAGGAGCCGCGTCAGGGTCGACTTGCCGGAGCCGGAATGCCCGACCACGGCGACGGTGCCGCCGTCGGGGATCTCGAAGCTGACGCCGTGGAGGATCTCCCGCCGCTCGTCGTAGGCGAACTGCACGTTCTCGAAGCGCACGGTCGGGCGGGTGACGTCCAGAGTTTGCGATGCGCCCGTATCCTGCACGTCCTGCCGCTCGTCCAGGAGCCCGAACAGCCGTTCCATGTTCGTCAGCGCCTGTTTCACCTCGCGGTACACCATCCCGAGCAGGAACAGCGGTGCGGAGAGCTGCAGCAGGTAGGCGTTGACGAGCACGAGGTCGCCGATCGTGAGGGTGCCGGCAGTGACCCCCGCGGCGGCTCGCCACATCATCGCGGTGACGCCGAGCGCGATGAACACCGTCTGCCCGAGGTTCAGCACCGCGAGCGAGGTCTGCGCTTTCACCGTGGCGTTCTCCAGGTGGCGCAAATTGTCGTCGTAGCGCGCCGCCTCGTGCCGCTCGTTGTTGAAGTACTTCACCGTTTCGTAGTTGAGCAGCGAGTCGACCGCGCGCTCGTTGGCGCGCGTGTCCGCCTCGACCGCGGCGCGGTAGAAGCGCGTGCGCCACTCGGTCACTGCGAAGGTCCAGATCGCGTAGGCGACGAGGGTGCCGAGCGTGATGAACGCGAAGCCCCAGTCGTAGGCCCACACGAGCACGACCGTCACCAGCACCACCTCCACGGCCGTCGGGAAAATCGTGTAGAGAGTCCAGTCGAGCAGGTCGGAAATGGCCGTGCCGCCCCGCTCCACGTCGCGTGCGACGCCGCCGGTGCGGCGGCCGAGATGGAAGCGCAGGCTGAGGTCGTGCAGGTGGCGGAACACCCTGAGCGTGATCTCGCGCGACGCCCGCGCCATCACGCGCGCAAACACGACCTGCCGCAGCTCGGTGAACAGGGTGACGCTGACGCGCGACGCGCCGTAGGCGAGGAGCAGCGCAACCGGCAGCACCAGCAGGCTCGGCTCCACGTTGAGCTGATCGACGATTTCCTTCAGGACGAACGGCACCACCAGGTTGGCGAGCTTCGCGACGATGACGAGGAAGAGGGCGAGCGTGATCCGGCCGACGTAGGGCCGCAGGTAGGGCAGCAGGTCGCGCACCACGGTGAGGTCGCCGCGCGCGCCGGCCGCGCGGGCGACAGGCGCGACGGCGTCGCCGCGTTCGTCGGCGCCTTCCCGCTCCTCGGCGGCGTCGTCGGTGTCGAGACTCAAGGCAAAAGAATCCTGGGTTGGCCGGGGACCGCGTCCACTGAAATGAGGCCCGGCCGCCGCAAAGCAAGTCTGCGGCCGCCACGGCCTCGCAGCAAGCACCTGTAGGAGCCCGTCTCACGGGCGACTCTTTCGCTTGGCGCGGGTTGACATCCGATTGCGGTTGACATAAGGTTGCAGTGAGGATTCCATGAGCAGACCCGCCGTCAAACTCACCGATCTCGACCCACGCGACGCAGCCGCCATGCTGGCCGCCGACCAGCAGCACCAGCGCGGCTGGCTGGACGAATTCGCCGCATCCCTGGATCGCCATCGGGCGGGGCAGGCGCTGGCGCGGATCCTGTCGGCCTGGGACCTCAACCAGTCCGAGGCCGCAAGGCTTTTCGGCGTCAGCCGGCAGGCGCTGAGCAAGTGGGTGGAACGTGGTGTGCCGGGGGAACGCACCGAGGCGATCGCCGACCTGGCCGCGGCGACGGACCTGCTGGTGCACCACCTGCAGAGAGATCGCATTCCCGCGGTGGTGCGGCGACCGGCGGCGGCGCTCGGCAACCGTTCGCTCATCGACCTCCTGTCGGATGGGGATACCCGCGGCTTGCTCGACGCCTGCCGCGACATGTTCCGCTTCGACCGGGCCCAGGGCTGACGGCGACGTTTAAAACCGAACGCCTTCCGGACCGCTGGACCTGGTGGCGGATTGCCGATCCTGCCT
>DASSBS010000156.1:0-2500 GCA_035698445.1 Woeseiaceae bacterium | reverse complement strand
ACCAAAGACCCAGCAGCAGAACCAAGCCGGTCGCGGCAAGCCAGGCCGGCGGCGGCGCTGCCCGCGATCTTTGCCATGACGACGTAGATGTCGCCGGTCAATCCGAGCGCCAGCGGCAGCGTCGCGGCCGTCACCAGAATGCTGCCGGTGCGGTGCATTCGTTCGCTGTCCTCGCCGGCATGCACGATCCGGTGGTAGGCGGCGGGCGCCATCAGCAGCATGATCGACAGCGCGACGAACAGGAGCTGATTGCGTGCGCGTAGCGTGAGGCCGCCGGCAGCTGCTCGAAGGCATGCGTCAGCACGATCGACAGCTGGAACTCGAACAGCGCCTGCGCCCGCGGTCGAAGGCGTCGGCGAACACCCCGAGCACCCGACGCCGAACAGGATCTCCGCGCCGAGGATCAGCATCCGGGTTTCGTCGAGCCCGGTCTTGACCTTCTGTTGCAGCTCCATGCGTCCCGGCCCGCAACCAGAGCGAATGGAGGTAGAACAATTACGGTGCGGCTTCGTCACCCCGGCCACGCCGCGCGCCCCGGAGCCTCTCGGAGCCTGCCAGCGGATGTAGCTGACTCGTGATCTGTCCGGTTTTTGTAGCGCGTGATCTGTCCGGTTTTAGAACCGCTCGAAAGGGGGGCGGTCGATGGTCCGGGCGGAGGTGCTGCAAGAGGTACGGGAGATGCGTTTTGAGGGGTTGCTCGCTCGTCATGAACGGGGCGAGCTGGACCAGCAGGAAGCAGCGGAGATGCTGGGAATTTCGGAGCGGACGTTTCGGCGTTGGCGCGACCGGCTGCGCGATGAAGGTCCGGTGGGGCTGCGCGACCGGCGGATCGGCAAGCCGTCGAGCCGGCGGGCGGCGGTGGAGGAGATCCAGCGCATGCTGGGGCTGTACCAGGAACGCTACGAGGGCTTCACGGTGAAGCATTTTCACGAGCAGCTGCAAAAGCGGCACGATTACAAGCTGGGCTACACGGTGACCCGGCTGTCGCTGCACGGGGCGGGGCTGGTGAAGCCGGCGCCGAAGCGCTCGGCGCATCGCAAGAAGCGGCCGCGCCGGCCGCTCATTGGCATGATGCTGCACCAGGATGCCTCTCGCTTCGCCTGGCTGCCTGGAGAGGAGCGGCAATACGATCTTGTCGTCACGCTGGACGACGCGACGAGCGCGATCTACTCGGCCTTTCTGGTCGAGGAGGAAGGGACGGCTTCGAGCTTTCGGGGGCTGGCTGAAGTGATCGAGCGGCACGGCCTGTTCTGCGAGCTCTACACCGACCGGGGCAGCCATTATTTCCATACCCCCAAGGCCGGCGAGGCGGTCTCCAAGACGGTGCGGACCCAGGTCGGGCGGGGGTTGGCGCAGCTCGGCATCCGCCACATCGCGGCCTATTCGCCCGAGGCGCGCGGGCGCTCCGAGCGTGCCTTCCGCACCCTCCAGGACCGCCTGCCGAAGGAGCTGGCGCTGGCCGGCATCACCACGATCGCGGCGGCCAACCGGTTTATCGCCGAGCGTTACCTGCCGGAGCACAACGCCCTCTTCGCGATCGCGCCGGCCGAGGCGGGCAGTGCCTTCATCCCCGACCGTGCCGGCGCGGCGCGCGAGACCCTGTGCCTTCAGGAGGAGCGCCGGGTCGGCAATGACAACACCCTCAAATGGCGCGGCCTTGTCTTGCAGGTTCCGCCGAGCCCGCTGCGGCCGCACTTCGTGCGCGCCACGGTGCGGGTGCACGAATATCCCGACAGCCGCCTTGCGGTCTTCCACGGCCCGCATCGGCTCGCCGACTATGACGCCACCGGAAACCTGTGCGATGACCAACTGGCTGCGTGAGCCGCTTCGGCAGCCGGCCTGTGGATATGTGGACAACGCTGCGCGTTCCCCACATCCCCACAGGCCCCACAACCACCACAAAAGCGGTCAATTGATGCGCTACAAACAGCGGTCAACTTGACGCGTCAGCAACACGCGGCGGCTCCCCGGAAACCGGGGCCGCCGGCTGCTGAAAGGACGAGCTTTCGCGCAGCGCGGACAGCTTCGTCGAGCGGTCCCGTTGCCGCCAATTTGACGGCTGCCCGCCCGGCGGGTCAGGGCCGGCCGTACGATTTCTCCTCGACCACCTCGGAACCCGCCAACTCGTTGATATGCCGCTTGAGCACGGCGCGCCTGTCGTTTTCCCGATAGACGCTGCGCGCCAGTTCGATAAAGCGCGCGTCGAAGCAGCCGTCGCGCTCATGGGCGCGCAACCGGTCCTCGATGTCCCACAGGCGGCGGTTGACCGCCTTCAGCTCGGCACAGAGCGGATCCAGTTCGGGGTTGGCCGCCACCTCGCGCCGCCGTACCGCCCGCAGCGCGGCAAGCTCGTGCAACACATTGGCGCGCCTTGCCGGCTCCCTGATCGCGTCGGCCTTGATTTCGAGGATCGCGATCTTGTCGAGGAGTTCACCGACCGAAATCGGCGCCAATAACGGCATGCGTCCTGCCCTGCTGTGGTTCGGGTGCGCTCGTCGCG
>DASSBS010000155.1:0-21221 GCA_035698445.1 Woeseiaceae bacterium | reverse complement strand
GCCCCCGAAAGCGCGCGCCGCTCGTGCATCGAAGGGAAGGGCTTCAAAATCAGTTTCCGCCTGCTGCAGATGTGCCTGGCGGGCCACGCGTTCCTCATCCGTCGCAGCAATGAGCGGCCCGACCGACAGCTCCGCGAGCGTCACGGCCGCGATGAGCGGTTGAATCGGCACCGATTGACATATAGACATACCATTCGATATGCTTCAGCATATGAGAACCACCGTTCGCCTCGACCCCGCACTCCTGGATCGCGCACGCCGTGAGGCCGCCAAACGCGGCGTAACCTTGACATCTCTCATCGAGCAAGGCCTGCGATTGGCCTTGCGACGGCCGATGAAAAAGCCGGATCGCCCGCGGGTATCGCTGCCAGTCAGCCGCGCCTCCGGAGGTACTCGTCCGGGCGTCAACCTCGACAACAGCGCGGAGGTGCTCGACCGGATGGACGATCGTCATTGATCCTCCCGGACGTCAATGTCCTGATCTATGCATTCCGGCGGGACTCTGAAGATCACGATCGATACAAGGCCTGGCTCGAGGACGTTCTGAACGGGCCTTCGCCTTACGGCATTTCTCCGCAGGTCCTGGCCAGTGTCGTCCGCATCTCTACACATTCGAAGATCTTTCCTGACCCGAGCGCGACAGCCGAAGCGTTCGAATTCTGCCAGGTTATTCTCGAGCAACCGAACGCCAGTGTCGTCACTCCGGGCGAGCGCCACTGGTACCTGTTTCAGGATCTGTGCAGGGAAGCAAGAGCTTCCGGTAACCTGATTCAGGACGCATGGTTCGCTGCCCTGGCAATCGAATCTGCCTGCGAATGGATCACGACGGATCGCGACTACGCACGTTTTCCGGGACTGGCCTGGCGCTCTCCGCTGTAGTTGCACAGTTTTCCGCGCTTTGCCTGGCGCAAGCGCAGCCGGCCGGGCGATTGCTATCAGCACCGCGTTCGCAAAGGACTTGGCGGCGCGCGAGCGCATAACCGTCCATGCCCGGCAACCCCCAGGTCGAGCAACAGGATCTCGGGTTTGAACTTCTTCGCCGAGTGCCGCGGAGCATCGAGGGCCGTGCAGGTCTCGTTGCCGCGTTGGCCAATCTCATCGAGGCATCGAACCGGGTCTGCGGAGGGTCCCGCAAAACTCCCGCACTGACGTTAATCAGGACCGCGCGCTACGTCGCAAGTTCTTGAGATAGTTGGTGCCGGAGAGAGGACTCGAACCTCCGACCCACGCATTACGAATGCGTTGCTCTACCAACTGAGCTACTCCGGCGGGGCCGGCGAGTATAGCGTCGCCGCCGGCCATCGGCCAGCAGGCTCGCCCGTTCACGCCGTGTCTTTGTCGCGGACCCGGATCAGTACTTCGACGCTTTCCTGCTCGGTGCCGGCGGGCAGCGGCGGGAGGTTCATGATGCGGACCTGGTCGGCCGGGATGTCGCTCAATACGCCGGTGCCGACGTTGTAAAAATGGTGATGGGCGTGGGTGGTCGAGTCGTAGTACTTGCGGTCGGGATCGACGGTCAGCTCCCGGACCAGGCCCCGCTCCCCGAACAGCTTCAGCGTGTTGTAGACGGTCGCCTTGGAGACGCGGCTGCCGGCCGCGCGCAGGCGCTCGAGAATCTGCTCCGCTGACAAATGCTGCGGGCACTCGAGCAGCACCGCCGCGACCTCGAGCCGCTGCGGGGTCGCCTGGACGCCGTGGCGCTTCAGTCTGTCGAGAATGTCCGGCTGGGACATGCGGGGGGTTCCTCAGGCTTTGTCACCAGTAATCAGTTGGTTGCAGAGTATAGACTAATTCCAGGCTGGAAATCTCCCGGCGCTCGGCACGCAATCCGGCCGCGCGTCGCCGAATAACCGGGCAAACAGCCCCGAAATGGGGGCTTCAGCCGCCGCTCGGCGCCGTTAGGCTCACCCTGTAAATGCACCGGACAGGGAGGTCCGAAATGTCGACCCGTCGGCACACCCGCGGTTTCTCGCTTTATGAGCTCCTGATGACGCTCGCGATCGCAGCGCTCGTGCTCACGATCGGCCTGCCGTCCTTCGGCGGACTCGTGGCCGACAAGCGGCTCCGGGCCGAAACGGACGCCCTGTTTCACGCGCTGCACGTCGCGCGCAAGACCTCGATCGCGCGGCGTCGCGAAGTAACGATCTGCCCGAGCACGGACGGCGCCACCTGCGAGGCCATCAGCGACTGGTCGGCCGGCTGGATCCTGTTCGTGAACGCGGATCGGGACGGGCCGCCGCAGGTCGACGCCGGCGAGCCGGTCCTGGCGCGGCGGCGCGTGGATGAACGGGTACGGATCGACGCGAATCGGCGCGCGTTCACGCTGCGCATGACGCACCTGCGCGCGACCAACGGCACCCTGGTCGTGTGTGACCGCACGGGCCGCGCGCAGACCCGCGCCGTGGTCGTCAGCTATACCGGCCGGCCGCGGGTCGCCCGGCAGGACCGGCGCGGTGACGCCTACGCCTGCGGGGATTAAGTCAAATGCGCGGCAGCCCGAATACCGCTTGTCGGTACCCACTGGCCGCTCGTCGGAAAGCGCCGGGAAGGCATCCCGGCGCCAGTATATTTGCCGCATGAAGAAGCACGGGCAGAATGGCTTCACGCTCTATGAGCTCCTTATTACGGTGCTGATCGTCGGGATCGTTCTGGCGTGGGGAGTGCCGAACCTGGGCGGGTTTGCCCGCACCAGCCGCATCTCGGGGACGACCAACGACCTGCACGGCAGTTTCCTGCTGGCGAGATCGGAGGCGGCGCGCGCGAAGCAAAGTGTCACCATCTGCGCCAGCGCCGAGCCCATGGGAGCGGCACTCTGCGACGGCGCAACATTCGACAGTGGCTGGATCATCTTCCTCGACGGGGACAACGCTACCCCTGCCGACGCGCAACGAAGCGCCGATGAGAACGTGCTCAAGGTCTTCCCCCCGGTAGACGACGAGATCGATATCTACACCGACGACGCCACCTATTTCAGCTTTGCCGCTACCGGCCTCGGCCAGACGATCGCCGGGGCCGGTCCCGCTTTCCGGACCGCCATGATCTGCGACGACCGGGGCAACATCGTCGCACCCGGCGGCGATTCGGCGGCGCGGCGCATCGTGGTGACGCCGATCGGCCGCTCGACCGTTATCCGCAGCCAGGCAACCATCGCCGCTTCCGGCGACAGTTGCACCTGACGGAGCCTGACAAATGCCGGTTACAAGAACAAACAAGGGCATCGCGGGATTTTCGCTCATCGAAGTGCTCATCGCGCTGATCGTGATGTCCGTCGGCATGCTCGGCATCGCGGGACTGTACGTGCACGGCATGCAGGCGGGACGCACCTCGCTCTTCCGGCATCACGCGGTCACGCTGGCCGGGGACGTGGCCGACCGGATTCGCGCGAACCCACACGCGGGCGCGGCCTACATCGGCGCGGGCGCCGACAACAACTGCGTGGGCGGCGGCGTCGACTGCTCGCCGCAGGCGATGGCGGCCAATGACATTTTCCTGTGGCAGGAGCAGGCCGCGGCAACGCTGCCGGACGGCCAGGTGGCGGTCACGTATGACGATTCCGCCGTGCCGTCCGTCTACACGGTCAAGGTGACCTGGAGCGAGGCCGGGCAGGATCCGGCGCCGTTCTACGACATCCGGTTTCCGCTGTTCGAGATGTGACGATGGCGAGCCATGGCAACAATCTTCGCTCCTGGCGCTTCCACAGCGCCGGCGTGACGCTCATCGAGCTGATGGTGGCGCTCGCCATCGGTTCCTTCCTGATTATCGGTGCCGTGCAGATCGCGGCCCAGAGCCGCCATGCGTTTCGCGTCAACGAGTCGATCGCCAAGGTGCAGGAAATCGCGCAGTTTTCGATCGATACGATCGAGGCCGACCTGCGCATGGCGAGCAACTGGGGATTCACCAGCCGCGGCGAGGCAATCGAAGGCCGGGCCCTCAACGTCGGCACGCCCGCGGAGAACGCGGATCCGCTGGCCTTGTTGCCTGTCGTGGCGGAAGACTGCGGAGCGAGTTGGGCGCTGGACCTGACTCACCCGGTGGAGGGCAGCGACTCGTATACCCTTCCCTGCGACGCCAAGCCCATAGGCTCGGAGCAGGCGAAGTCCGACGTCCTCACCATACGCCGCGCTACCCTCGCTCCGGTCGCGACCCAGCTCGGCCGCGTGCAGCTCCAGACCTCGCGCATCCAGGGTGAATTGTTCACCGACAACAACGTGCCTGCCGGCTTCGACCCCGCCACGTCGACCACGCGGAACCTGATCGTGCATTCGTACTACGTTTCGAATGACTCGGAACTGATCCCCGGGGTACCGACATTGCGCCGCAAGACGCTGACGGTCGACTCTACCGCTGGCGCGCCCACCATCGTGGACCTGGAAGTCGCCCCGGGCGTCGAAAACCTCCAGGTGCAGTTCGGCGTCGACACCGACGATGACGGCGACGTCGACCGCTACGTCAATCCCGGCGCAACCATCCTGGATCCCGCACAAGCCGACTACATTCCGGCAGCGCGCATCATGACCGCGCGCATCTGGCTCGTCATTCGTTCGATCGATCGGGAAATCGGCATCGTCGACGATCGGCATTACCAGCCCGCGAACGAGGACCTAGGCATCAAGACCGACGATTACCGGCGGCTGCAGGTTTCCAAGACCATTCTTCTACGGAACGCACGGACGTGACGATGAAAACGGCTATTGGCAGGAAACAGGGCGGTGCGGCGCTGATCGTCGGGCTCATTTTGCTCGTGGTGGTCACGGTACTCGCGATCTCGGGCATGAACACCGCCACGACCGAGCTCGCGATCGCGCGCAACGACCAGAATTTCGAGAATGCCTTCCAGGCGGCCGAGACCGGACTCGAGCTGGCTTTGTCCCGCGGCTTCTACCAGGCCGTCCCGATCGTTGACCTCGGTCGGCAGGACATCGCCGAAACCGGCTACTCGGTCGACACGACCATTCGCTTCGTGAATACGACGATGGTGCCTCCCGATCACGAGGCATTCAGCCTGGGCAGCGGCATGGCGGCGTATCACTTCGTCGCAACGGCCCAGGCCCGATCGAGCCGGGACGCTGCGGATGACGCCAACGATTACGATCGCGATGCGTCGGCCTTGCACACGCAAGGGTTCTACATCATCGGTCCCGGAGCACCGTCGCTCTAGTGCTTCGCCAGGATTTGGGGAAACAAACATCATGTTCATTCGAAGCCTGCTCGCCGCTTTACTGCTCGCGCTCAGCGTCCCGGCCGCCGCCGATTTCGAAGTCGTTTCCCAGGCCTACGAGGTCCCGCTGGCGGACCTGCGCCTGCCGGGCACGGTAAACGGGACAGTGTCGTTCAGGGAGTGCGAGACCTGTACTTACCAGACGGTACGCGCCACGGCGACGACGGTTTACCAGGTCAACGGCCAGGCTCTGAGCCTGCAGGATTTCCAGAAGGAACTCGAAGGCATCCAGGCCCGCGGGGACGTAATCGCTACCGTCTTGCATCATCTCGAGTCGGACACGATCGAGGCGATCTACGTCTGGTTCTGAGGGTGCGGGACGAAGGAACGAGGTAGCCACATGAACAGCGCGCTGCGAAAAACGACCGGGACCGGCATTGGCTTGCTGCTGGTGTTGCTCACCGGCGCTCCCGCCATGGCGGATGACACGGAATTGATGCTGCTTACGCCGGATGTCGTGGTGAAGCCGAATATTCTCTTCATGCTCGACACCTCCGGGAGCATGGGGAGCAAGGTACGCACGAAAGAACCGTACAACCCTGGCGTGGACTATGGCGCGACCGTTCCCGGCAGCCCCTGCGACTCCGACGCCATTTACTGGACGGATGTGGACATCACCCCCAGTTGCGCCAGCAGCCAGCATCTCCCCAAGACCGAATTCGAGTGCCGCGCGGCCGACGGGCGGCTGACGGGAATCGGCAGCTACTCCGATACCATGGTGCAGTTCCGGGAGACGGCAGACCCGAACGTCAAGCAGTGGCAAGAGCTCGAAGCCGGCAACACGAGCGTCGTGGAATGCATGGCGGACTCCGGCGTGCACGGAGACGGCACCGTGGGCGCGGTTTACGCCACCAACAACGGCGCACAGGGTGGATTCACCGGCGACGCCACACAGGAGCTGGCCTGGGGCAGCGCGCCCGCGACGGTGACCTACACCGTGTACGACGGCAATTATCTCAACTGGAAGAGCTCGACCGCGGAAGTGGACGTCGCGAAGATCGATATTCTCAAGGCGGTGACCAAGTCCGTGCTGAGCTCCATTTCGGACGTCAACGTCGGGATCATGAGATTCAACGGCGACGAAGGCGGCGTGGTCATCAAGGCAATGAGCGACCTGGACGCGGATCGGGCGAGCATCATCGACAAGATCAATGGGCTGGCCGCCGCCGGGAACACCCCCCTGGCGGAGTTCATGTACGAAGCCGCGCTCTACTGGCGTGGCGCACCCGCGCACTTCGGAGCCAACAACCTGGCGACCGATCCAGCCGCCGTCGACGCCGCCGGCAGCTACATTCCTCCGGACACGCCGGTCTGCATGCGGAATTTCAACGTGCTGGTGTCCGACGGATTGCCCCAGGACGCCGATGACCAGGCGCCGACCCTGGTCGCGAACCTTCCGGAGTTTATAGGGTCGTGCGACGGTACGGGCACGGGCGCCTGCCTGGACGACATCGCCCACAACCTGTTCACGGTCGGCGAGGACGAAGAAAAGGTCACCACGCATAGCATCGGATTCTCCCTCGATATCCCGAGCCTGGAAGAAACGGCGAACGAGTCCGGCGGCACGTATTTCCAGGCAGACGACGTCGAGACGCTGACCACCGCTCTCCTGGAGATCTTCTCCAAAATCGACGCGACATCGATGTCGTTCGCGGCACCGTCGGTGTCGGTGAATTCATTCAACCGTGCGCAGAACCTGAACGATCTTTACATGGCCGTGTTCTCGGCACACCCCAGCGTTCACTGGCCGGGCAACGTCAAGAAATACCGGATCGCCGACGGCCAGATCGTCGATGCCACCGGCGACCCCGCCGTCGACCCTGATACCGGTTTTTTCAAAGCGACCGCGCGAAGCGTGTGGACGCCGGCAGCGCCCGACGGCAGCGGCGATGGATTCGATGTGGAGGAAGGCGGCGCGGCGCACCACCTGCCGGTTCCGATTTCGCGCAAGTTGTTCACGAATAGCGACGCCGGGGCACTGGTTGACGTGAACATCAACACCGTCACGGGAGCCGAGCTCGGGCTGACCAACGCACCCGGTGAACCGACGCTCCAGGAGCTGATCGACTGGATGCACGGTGTCGACGTGCGGGACGAGAATCACGACGGGCTCACCACCGACACCCGATTCGCCATGGGCGATCCCTTGCATTCACAACCCGCGGCGGTCGTGTACGGCGGCGACGCGGCCAAACCCGAAGTCGTCGTTTTTGTCGGCACCAACGATGGCTACCTGCACGCCATCGACGGCGAAAAGGGGAACGAGCTGTGGTCGTTCATACCGTCGGAACTGCTCGGGGACATGAATCGGCTCTTTTTCGACCCCGAATCGACTTTCAAGCACTACGGCATCGACGGCAGCATCGTGCCGGTCGTCTTCGATGCCGATAACGACGGCATCATCGAAACGGGGCAGGATTTCGTCCGCCTCGTGTTCGGCCTGCGGCGCGGCGGCAACAGCTACTACGCGCTGGACGTGACCGACAAGAATTCGCCGCAACTGCTGTGGGTAAAAAAGTACGATAATTTCGGACAAACCTGGTCGACTCCGGTTATCGCCCTCGTGGACACGAACGATCCTGATCTCGGCACCGAGACCGAGGACGTCGTGGTGATCGTCGGTGACGGTTACGATCCGGTGCACGACACGCCGGCGTACCCGACGTCGGACCAGGATGCACAAGGCGCCGGCATCCACATGCTGGATCTCGCCACCGGTGCGCGTGTGTGGTGGGCCGGGCCGGATGGCTCAGACCTGCCGCTCCCGGACATGAACCGCTCCATCCCGACGGAGATTCGCGTCCTCGACATGAGCGGCGACGGATACGCCGACCGGATGTACGCCGCCGACATCGGCGGGCAGATCTGGCGATTCGACATCAGCAACGGCAAAACCCCGGCCGAACTGGTCGAAGGCGGTGTCATCGCGCGGCTCGGTCCCGAAGGTACGGGAACGGACCTGGCGGCTCCGCGCCGTTTCTACAACTCGCCGGACATCGCCATCTTCAACGATCCCGACCAGGGGCGGCGATTCGTATCCATCAGCATCGGCAGCGGCTATCGCGCGCATCCGCTGAACACGGCAGCGACCGACATGTTTTTCTCGGTCCGGGATGAAGCCGTTTTCAACCAGCTCACGGAAGACGATTACGCCAACTACGACGTCGCAAATATTGATGACCTGGTAATGATCACGCCGGGAACGCCCGCGACCATCGGTCCCGAGAAGCGCGGCTGGGCGTATGAGTTGCCCGCCCAACAAGCCATTTTGGCCGATTCCCTGACCTTTGCGGACTCGTTATTCATCGTCGCCTTCAGGCCGGACGTGAACACGAACAACCCCTGCAACCCGAGCGCCGGGGTGAATCTCCTGTACCAGGTCGATGTCGCCAACGGCGATTTCGCGGTTACCAACCAGGATGCGGTCGTCGGCGGGGCAGATCCGGAGTTCGCGACACAACTTCCCCAGGGCGGAATTGCACCTTCGGCCACCCCGCTGTTTCCGGGCTCGACGGATGCGGATTGCAAGGGTGCGGAGTGCGCGGAGCCGCCAATCCTGTGCGTCGGGACGGTGTGCTCTGCCCCCCCGTTCGACAATCACCCCGTCAGGACCCTCTGGACGCAGGACGGCATACAGTAGCCATGAGACTTCCCCGATATGTCCGCGGCGTTACCCTGCTGGAGCTGATGATCGTCGTGGTGATCGTCGGCATACTCGCAGCGATCGCCTACCCGAGCTACCGCCAGCACGTGCAGCGCGCCAAGCGCACGGAGGCGATGTCCGCGCTGCTGCGGATTGCGACGGAACAGGAGCGTTACTATCTGAACAAGAACAAGTACACCACGACTCTGGCCGATCTTGGATTCGACAGCGACACGACACCTTCGGACACCTATGCCCTGACGCTCGCCTCTTCTGACGTCAACAACACGTACACCGCCACTGCAACGTATAAACTAACGGACGAAGAAGCGGCCAAATGCACGTCGTTCAGCATCGATGCCACCGGCGCCAAGACATCGGTCGGAACGGCTGAATGCTGGTCCGGATCGAACTAGACTCGATCGCTCTGCTGGATCAGCACTCACGAGCGACGAAATCTGCGCTGCAGGAGCCCGCATCGCGGGCGAATGCGGCGCTGGCATACCCCGCACCACGAGCGAATTGGACGGTGGGCATCGCCCGCAGTGCGGGCTCCTACAGCTCCAGGTTGACCCGCGTCGACTGCTGTTTGCCCGAGAAGAACAACGCATCCACGATCAGCAGCACCGCGCCGATCGTGATCGCCGAATCCGCCACATTGAACGACGGAAACGGCCAGCCCGCGATCAGGACCTGCACGAAGTCCACGACGTAGCCGAGCCGGATGCGGTCGATCACGTTGCCGATCGCCCCGCCGAGCACCAGCGCCAGGCCGGCGGACAGCAGGAGCTGGCGGCTGGTCCGCAGCCGCCACAGCCACAGCACGATGACCGTGCTGATCCCCAGCGCAAGGGCGATGAACAGCCAGCGCTGCCACCCGTCCGCGTCCGCCAGGAAGCTGAAGGCTGCGCCTTCGTTACGCTGGTGCGTAAGGTTCAGGAAGGGCAACAGGCGGATCCGGTCGTACAACGGTACCCACTTGACGATGGCCCATTTGCTGAGCTGATCCAGCGCGACCACCGCCAGCGCCACGTAGATCCATAACGCGAACGGCGCGCGCGCCGGTGAACTTTCCGGGCTTTCTTCCGTCAAGGCTTTTCCTCGTTCAGCAATTCTTTCGCCCGCGCGGCATCGCGGTGCATCTGCTCGATCAATGACTGCTCGTCGTCGAACTTCTGTTCGCTCCTCAGGCGGGCGATGAAATCCACGTGAATGTAGCGTCCGTATATCGGCCGGTCAAAATCGAAGATGTGCACTTCGAGCAGCGGCTTCGTGCCGCCGAACGTCGGGCGGGTGCCGACGCTCGCGACCGCGGTTAGCGGCTCGCCCGCCAGCCCGCGCACGCGGGCCGCGAAAATCCCCATGACCGGGCTCTGCCGCCGCCGCAGGTCCACGTTCGCCGTCGGGAAGCCGAGCTTCCGACCGAGATTGTCGCCGCGCACCACCTTGCCGGACATGCTGTAGTGCCGGCCGAGAAGCTTCCCGGCACGTTCAAGCTCGCCGTTCCACAGCGCCTCGCGAATAGCGGTGCTGCTCACGCGCTCGCCGTCCATGACGACGCTCGGCGCCTGGTGCAGCTCGAAGCCGAGCGCGCCGGCCGCGCGGTGCAGGTGCTGCACCGTCCCCTGCCGCTTCGCAGCGAAACGAAAATCATCGCCGATGACCAGGTGGCGGACGTTCATCGCCTGGATCAGGAGCTGCCGGATGAACGTGTCCGCGGCGAGACTGCGCATGCGCTGGTCGAAGCGCGGGCAGAAAAAAATATCGACCCCTGCCGCGGCCAGCGCATCGAACTTCTCGCGAAACCGCATGAGCCTCGCCGGCGGGCTCGCCGCCGCGAAGAATTCCTTCGGCATCGGCTCGAAGCTCATCACGATGGATGGCAACTGCTCATCGTGCGCGAGGCCCAGCACGCGCTCCAGCAGCTTCTGATGGCCGAGGTGCAGGCCGTCGTAGGAGCCGATCGTCGCAACGCTGCCGCCGGCGACGCGCTGGAACGGGAACTGGGCGGCCGTGCGAACGAGGTGCACGTGCTCTCAGGTCCTGGTCGGTAACGGGTCAGGCGGCGCCATGCGCGCCATTGTACTTGGCGCCCGCGCCAATAGGCGGCTCGATGTCATCCGCCCCGCAGCCGGAAGGCCGACGGCCGCAGGCCAAGCAGGAACAGCACCGCAAAGTAAATCGCCGCGCCCGCCGCCACTTCCACGCCCAACCATGAGGCGCGGCTCGCGATGCTGCTCTGCAGCCACCATTCGAGCGGCCGCGCCAGGTACAGTAATCCGGCGACCATGCCCGCCCCGCCGATGACGATACGCGCGAGGAACCGGGGCCAGCCGCCGCTCTGGCCGGCGATTCCTTCGCGCTGCAGGCGTACGTAAAGCAGCACGGCATTGAGCATGGCCGCAATCGAAATCGCGAGCGCGAGCCCGGCGTGCGCACCTTCGAACCCCGCCTGCGTCAGCCACCACGCCAGCAGCACGCTGAGGACGAAATTGACCGCCAGGGCGATCAGCCCGATTCTCACCGGCGTTTTCGTGTCCTCCCGCGCGAAATACGCCGGCGCCAGGATCTTGACGAAGGAAAACCCGACCAGGCCGAGCGCGAACGCCTGCAGGCTCAGGGCCGCCATGCGCACGTCGGACGCGGAGAATGCACCGCCGTAGAAGATGGTGCCAACCAGCGGCTCCGCCAGCACCACCAGCCCGAGGGCGGCCGGCACGGCAATCAGGAAGACGAGCCGCATCGACCAGTCCACCGTGCGCGAGAACTCCGCCATGGACGCGTTCGCGTGCTGGCGAGACAGGTACGGCAAGGTGACGGTCGCCAATGCGATGCCGAACAGCCCGAGCGGAAACTCCATCAGCCGGTCGGAATAATACAACAGGCTGATTTTGCCGACGTCCAGCATCGAGGCGATGATCCCGCCGAGCAGCACGTTGATCTGCGCCACCGACGAACCGAAGATCGCCGGCAGCATCAGCTTGCCGATGCGGCGGACGCCTGCGTGCTTCGGCCGCCAGCGCGGCCGCGGCACCGCATGGATCTTCGCCAGGAACGGCACCTGGAAAAGAAGTTGCACGATGCCGGCGGCGAACACGCCCCAGGCCAGCGCCATGCCCGGATCGGCGAGCTGCGGCGACAGCCACATCGCGCTCGCGATCAGGACCACGTTCAGGATCACGGGCGTGAACGCCGGCGCCGCGAAGCGGCCGTAGGTGTTCAGGATGCTGCCCGCGAAGGCCGTCAGCGACACGAAGAACAGGTACGGGAAGGTGAAGCGCAGCATCGCCGTGGCGACATCGAAGCGCCCGTCCTCGCCGATGAAACCGGGTGCGACGATGAGCACCAGGAGCGGCGCCGCGATCACCCCGGCCAGGGTGACGAGGAACAGGATCAGGCCGAACGTGCCGGCAACCGCGTCGACGAGCAGCCGCGCTTCCGTGTGGTCGTGCCGTTCGCGGTAGCGCGCCATCACCGGCACGAAGCCCTGGGAAAACGCGCCTTCCGCGAAGAAGCGGCGCAGCATGTTCGGAATGCGGTTCGCGACGATGAACGCGTCCATGACGATGGTCGCGCCGAAGTAGCGGGCGAACACGACGTCCCGGACCAGGCCGAGAATGCGCGAGAGCAGCGTCATCCCGCTGACGACCGAGGTCGATTGCAGGAGGCGCCGCCCGGATTCCGTGCGCGGCTTTGGTTCGGGTGCGGCGGAGGTCCGGCCGTCGGCCGGGTGGTTTTCGGGCATGTCGGCGCGAGTCGGGTGGCGAAGTCGGGCTAGTGTAGCCTGAAATGCAGCCTCGAATCAGGCACATAGGCCGGAAATGCGAGCGGTCGCCGAGACCGGCAGCCGGCCCGGCGCGACGTTGACTTTCCTCCGGCGGCCGCGAATAATACGCGGCTCTTTTGGCCCGGATGCGCGTTCGCGCGTGCCGGGCGCGACCCCGACGGACGGTACGAACGAGTGGCCAATATCAAATCAGCGCGCAAGCGCGCACGCCAGGCGGAGAAGACGCGGCTTCACAATATGGGACTGCGTTCCAGAATGCGAACCCTGATCAAGAACGTCATCAAGGCCGTGGAAAAGGGCGACAAGGAAGCCGCCGGCAAAGCCTACAGCGAAGCCGTCCCGGTCATCGACAGCATGACCAACAAGCGCATCATCAGCAAGAACAAGGCCGCCCGTCACAAGAGCCGCCTGAACAAGATGGTCAGGGACATCGCGGCCTGACCTGACCGGCGGCCGACCCGACCGATCTCCAACCCGATCGCCGGCCGATCGATCCCTGCTCTGTAGGAGCCCGTCTCACGGGCGACCCGGCGTCGACGTTCCGGTCGCCCGTGAGACGGGGCTCCTACAAGGCCCCCTCCGACATCCTGGCGATTTCCCGCATTACCGCCTGGGCCAACGCTTCGCAACCCGCGCCCGTAGCGGCGCTGATCTCGAAGTGCGGCGCCTGCCACCCGAGCTCCTCCAGCAACTGCTCCCGCGCCGCGACGAGATCCTCCGGCGCGAGCAGGTCCACCTTGTTCAGCACGAGCCAGCGCGGCTTCGCCGCGAGCTCCGGTGAAAATTTCCCGAGCTCCTGCTCGATAGCGCGCACCTGGCTCGCCGGATCACCGGCGGCCTCGAGCGGCGCGACATCGACGAGGTGCAGCAGCAGCCGGCAGCGCTGCACGTGCTTCAGGAACTGCAACCCGAGACCGGCGCCCTCCGCCGCTCCCTCGATCAGGCCCGGAATGTCCGCCAGCACGAAGCTCTGTCCCATGCCGACCGTCACCACGCCGAGGTGCGGATGCAGCGTCGTGAACGGATACGCGGCGACTTTCGGCCGTGCCTTCGTCAGCGCGCGCAGCAATGTCGATTTGCCGGCGTTGGGCAGCCCCACCAGCCCCGCGTCGGCAAGCAGCTTGAGCTCGAGCTGCAGGTGCCGCGCCTCTCCCGGCGTGCCGGGCGTGGTCTTGCGCGGCGCGCGGTTGGTGCTGCTCTTGAAACGGGTGTTGCCGTAGCCGCCGCGGCCGCCCTCCGCGACCTTCAGGCGCTGGCCGTCGTGGGCGAGATCGCCCAGCAGCTCGCCCGTGTCGACATCGTGGACGAGAGTGCCGCGCGGCACCGTCACGAGCAGGTCGTCGCCCGACTTGCCCGTCTTGTTGCGCCCCGCGCCCGGCTGGCCGCTCTCGGCACGGTATTTCCGCGCCACGCGAAAATCGGCCAGCGTGTTCATGCCCTCCTGCGCTACGAGGAAAATGCTGCCGCCGTCACCCCCGTCGCCGCCATCCGGGCCGCCACGCTCGATGTACTTCTCGCGGCGGAAGCTCAGGGCTCCGGGCCCGCCGTTCCCGGCCGCTACGCGAATGGTGGCTTCATCGACGAATTTCATGAGGCGTATCCGTAGGAGCCCGTCTCACGGGCGACCCGGCGGTCGAACCTGATCGCCCGTGAGACGGGCTCCTGCACGGATGATCCGGGACAGGTTCGCACAAAAAACCCCGCGGTGCGGGGTTTTTGCGGTCTCGGGTCGGCGGGAACGTCAGCTCGTTTCGACGTTCACGAACTGCCGGTTCTTCGGACCCTTCTTCTCGAACTTCACCTGCCCGTCGCGGGTCGCGAACAGCGTGTGGTCGCGTCCGATGCCGACATTGACGCCCGGATGGAACCGCGTGCCGCGCTGGCGCACGATGATGTTGCCCGCGACCACGGCCTGGCCGCCGAAAATCTTGACGCCGAGTCGCTTCGACTCCGAATCGCGCCCGTTCTTGCTGCTTCCGCCTGCTTTCTTGTGTGCCACTTTACCGTACCTGTTGCTTACGTCCGGCCGCTTCGGCCGGCACCCGGTTGATCATGTGTCCGCGCGAACGCGAACCGTCATTCGTCCTTCGCGGCCGCCTTCTTTTTGGCCGTCTTTTGGGAAGACGACTTCTTCGCCGTCTTCTTGCCCGACTTCTTCGCCGCGGCTTTTTTGGTGCTGGTCTTCTTCGCACTCTTCGCCGGCGCCGCGGATTCCCCGGGCGCTTCCGCGGAGACTTCCTGCTTCGGCTTGCCCGAATTCCCGCCGATCGACGTGATCTCCACCTCGGTGAACCACTGGCGGTGCGTGTGCTGCCGCAGGTAATTCTGCCGGCGCCGGAACTTGGTGACGGTCACCTTGCGGGTGCGGCCCTGCCGCAGCACTTTCGCACCGACGCTCGTGCCGGACAGGAGCGGGCTGCCGACCTTGATATCGCTGCCTTCGCCCACCAGCAGGACCTCGTCGAAGCTCACGTTCGCGCCCTCGTCGGCGTCGAGCTTCTCGACCTTCAGGCGCTCACCTTCTGCCGCCCGGTATTGTTTGCCGCCAGCGCGAAAAACCGCGTACATCGTCTGCTCCGTCGTGCCGCTTGCGATGAGAATGCAAGCCGCTGAAAACCGGTGAAAAATCGGGGGGCGGCCGGCCGGCCGGGAATGCCTGCCGGTCTGGGCTTGCCGCCACAAAAGAGCGGGAATTCTATAGACTCGGCGCGCGCGGGTCAACGCGCACGAGGCGGCCCGAACCCGCTCTTATTTCAATGGCTTGCCGCCGGTCCGGCGGACGACCGCGCGTGGCGCTCTGTCGCCAATGCAAGACGTTTCAGGCATTATCATCCCCGCCATGCAGCTCGCAGAGAAATCGCCCGCCTCCCTGTCCCTGGACGACGTCTCACGGCTCGCCGCGGCCGACATGGCCGCCGTCGACGCGCTCATCCGCGAATCCCTGCAGAGCGACGTGATCCTCGTCTCCGAGGTGTCGCAACACATCGTGACCAGCGGCGGGAAGCGGCTGCGGCCGCTGATCGTGCTGCTCGCGGCGCGTGCGCTGGGCTACGACGGCCACGCGCACGTGCAGTCGGCCGCCATCATCGAATTCATCCACACGGCCACCCTGCTGCACGATGACGTGGTCGATTCGTCCGCGCGGCGCCGCGGCCGGGACACGGCCAATACGATCTTCGGGAACCAGGCGAGCGTGCTGGTAGGCGATTTCCTCTACTCGCGCGCGTTCCAGATGATGGTGAACGTCGGCCGCATGCGCGTCATGCAGATCCTGGCGGACGCGACCAACACGATCGCCGCCGGCGAGGTCATGCAGCTCATGAACGTGCACGATCCCGATCTTTCCGAAGCCAGCTATCGGCAGGTGATCTACCGCAAGACCGCGCGGCTGTTCGAGGCCGGCGCCCAGATCGCGGCGGTACTGGCGAAGCGCGATCCCCGCGACGAGGCGGCGATGATCCGCTACGGTCAGAACCTCGGCACGGCTTTCCAGCTCGTCGACGACGCGCTGGATTACGGCGCCTCGCCGGAAGAGCTGGGCAAGAATCTCGGCGACGATCTCGCGGAAGGCAAAATGACGCTGCCCCTGATCTACGCCATGGAGAACGGCAGCGACGGCGAGCGCAGGATGATTCGCGCGGCCATCGAAGGCGGCGGACGGCCGCGCCTGGATGACGTCCAGGCCGTCATCGACCGCACGGGCGCGCTCGAGTACACCGCCGCGAGGGCCAGGGAAGCGGCCGACGCTGCCATCGATGCCCTGTCCGGGATTCCGGACAGCGAGCACCGCGCCGCCCTCGTCGCGATCGCCGAGTTCGCGGTAAAGCGGCGATCCTGAGGCGCTCCCCTTGACCGGCTCTCCGCCCGGTTCCCCGGCAAGCCTTCGAGGCTTTCGCCGTCCCGCCATCACGGCCGCGCTCCTCGCGCTCGCGGCCGCAGCCAGTCCACCGGCTCCGGCACAGGTTGCTCCAGCGGCCGGGCCGCCGGCAGCGGCCCGGGAGCCCGTCACGCGCAGCGTGTCGCTCGCCCGCGAGCGGCGCGAGTGGGCGGTCAAGCAGGCAAAGATGGAAGCCTACCTGCGCCCGGCCATGCGCCGCCACGACGTCGACATGTGGATCATCCTGAGCCGCGAGTTCAATCCGGATCCACTGCTCGAGCTGTTCGGCGGGCTCGGCATCTCCGGCTGGTACGGTCACCGCAATGCCTACATCTTTCGCGATCCCGGCGGCGATGCACCGCTCGAGCGCATCATCTTCGGCACGCACCAGAGCGGTCACATGCGCGCCTTCTTTCCGGACATCGTGAGCTACGGCGAGGAAGGCCTCGCCCCGCACCTGAGCGACTACGTGCGCAAGTGGCAGCCCGAGACCATCGCAATCAACCGCTCGAGCACCGTCGCGATGGCGGACGGTCTCTCCGCCGAACTGCTGGACTACCTGAAGGAAGCGATCGGGAACGAGCTGTCGACCCGCTTCGTGTCCTCGGAAGCGCTGGTGTTCGATTACGTCGGCAGGCGCACCCCGGCCGAGCTTGCAATCGAAACCGAGGCGAGCTGGCGCACCTGGAACATCCTGGAGCGGGCATTCTCGAACGAGGTCATCACGCCCGGCCAGACGCGGTTGATGGACGTGTGGGGCTGGATCACCGACGAATGGAAGTCGCAGCTACTGGACCCGAATTTCCCGCCGTCGCTCACGATCTACCGGCGCGGTGTGCCCGGGGGCATTCCCGACTCCGAAAACCCGGTGATTCTGCCGGGCGACGTCGTGCACGTGGATTTCGGTGTGCGCCTGATGGGGCTCGTGACGGACCAGCAGCACGTTGCGTACGTGTTGCAGCCCGGTGAAACCGCGCCGCCGCCGGGCCTGCAGCAGGCATTCGCGCAATCCGTGCGCGCCGCCGAGATTTTCGTCGAGGAGCTGGTGCCCGGGCGGCGCGGGGTGGACGTGAAGGAGCGCATCGAGTCGCGCGCCCGGGCGGAAGGCATCGATGCGCTGGTGTACGGCCATACCCAGGGCAACTGGGTGCACGACGTCGGCGCGCGCACGGTGTTCGACTGGCCGGAACGCTACGGCGTCTTCGCGGTCACGCCGGTCGGGCGGCGGGAATTCTGGTCCATCGAGTTCCGCGTCCTGGCGCCCGTTCCGGAGTGGGACGGGCAGGCAGTGCCGATCCAGCGCGAGGAAGACGCCTGGCTCGACGGGTCGGGCGAGGTGACCTATGTCACGGGACCGCAGAACGCGCTGTGGCTCATCCGCAGCGATCCATGATGTAGGAATCGCGCGGCCGCTAATTGCTAATACCCCCGCTCCACGTCGAACAGATTCTCCATCTCCCCGATCCGGCCCGCCAGGAAGCGTGCGAGATTCCGGCAGAACAGCTCCGTAAGGCGCTCGTTCTCCTCGGCCACCGTGCTGGCCGAATGCGGGCTGATGAGCACGTTCCCGAGATCCCACAAAGGGCTGTCCTCCGGTAGCGGCTCGGTCCGGAACACGTCGAGCGCGGCGAACGCCAACCGGCCCGAGAGCAAGGCAGCGACGAGGGCCGGCTCATCGACCGCGGAGCCGCGCGCGATGTTGACGAGCACCGCGCCGGGCTTCAGGGCGTCGAAGGCGGCGCGATCGAGCATGCCCCGGGTCGCCGGCGTTTCCGGCGCGCACAGCACCAGTGCGTCCGTCTCGCCGAGCATCGCGTGCAAGTTTCCCTGCCGAAACACCGCGTCGATCGCGAGATCGTCGGCGGTCGCCTCGGATCCCTCCCGGATCAGGCCGTTCACGCGCATGCCGAAGGCCTTTCCCGTCGCCGCAATCCGCCGTCCGATGCCGCCCATGCCGACAATGGACAGGGTCTTGCCTTGGATGCTGTCGGAGCAATAGAGCCGCCATCGCCGCGCCACCTGCTCGCGCCGCAAATGCTCGTAACCTTTGGCGTGCGCCAGCAGCGCCATGAAGGTGAACTCGGTCAGTGGCGCGGCGTGCAGGCCTCTTGCCGTGGTGATCGTGATGCCCCGCTCATCGAGCCCGAGCTTGCGCACGCGGGGACCAACGCCCGAGCTCGTCGTCTGGACCCAGCGCAGGCCGGCGGCGTCGGCGACGGGATTGCTGCCGTCCGCGCGATCGGGCGGGATGTCCCACAGGATCCGGGCGCCGGCGATCATGTCGTCGAAGCGCGCTTCGTCGTCCGCCGAGCGCCGAACCCCCGGCTCGCCCCGGTGATCCCCGCGATACCGCATCGGCGGCAGCAACTCAGGAGCGTACAGCACCTCGACCCGCCCCGGCGCCACCGCGACAATCCGCTCCACGAGCTCCGCCTCCAGCGGGGTAGCGATCACCAGCCTCAATTTCCGCCTGCCTTCCCTGTAAGAGTCCGTCTCACGGGCGACTAAACCCGCCCCGATACTTATATATATCCTGCATACCCCGCGGAACCATCTGGCCCCGTACGGCCTGCATGTGTATCATTGCGCCGCGGTTTCGGGGTGTAGCTCAGCCTGGTAGAGCACTGCCTTCGGGAGGCAGGGGCCGTAGGTTCAAATCCTATCACCCCGACCAGAAACCGACTTTCCCACCAACCACTTACCGCCCTTCCAAAAATCCCGCCCTTGCCGTCTCGGCAGTTAAGTGCACCCTAAGTGCGTTTGCCCTGCCCTTGCTGGCGATCCTCGCCGGCTGCGCGATCGGCGAGGATTTCGCTTACAAGCGGGCGCAGTACGACATCAAGTATTTCGACACCAAGCGGGCCTGTGAGGCGGCCGGCGGGCATAGCCGTGGCAGGGCAAGATTCGCGAGGAATACAGCATCGAGCGTCCTCTCGAAAGTCATGAATTGGCTCGCCGGCTCTCCTCCGATGGCGCTGCTCGCAAGCCGCGTCACTACAGGCGGAGTGACAGGGAAGGCCTGGAAGCCGTGCCGTCGCCTCAATGCCGAAATAAAGCGCCTGCGGGTCATCTAGTTTGTCACAGATGCGATAGCGCCGACCTTCTGGCATCGGAACTTCGCTCGGGCTGGCGGTCGCGGAGGATGACTCGACCTGATCCTCGGACACGATGCGGCGCAGTTCCGTGACGACGTCGAGGAAAGCCGTGTTCTGGTTCGTCCACTCGGCCACAGGCTTTCCGTCCTTTGGAAGAGCCTTGAGTTTCCTTAGCGGAGATGCCGTCCAATCGCAGGGCTCGATGATGATTGGAACAACCCGCACTTCGCCTGCGTCATGCCGCTCAAGGGCGCGGGCCATTTCAGTTTCGTAACAGTAGTTCGACGCAAGAAACTCGGGGCTTACCAGTGGCAGGAACAGATAGCAGGTTTCAAGTTGTTTCGTAATCTCTTTGTCCAGTACGCCACCGGCCAGAATCTCCCGGTCGAACCAATCGACAATACGACCTTCCCGGCGAAGCATGGCGAGGTGCGTATGCAGACGATCCAAAGCCGATTCATCATGGTGTGAATATGAGATGAACGCTTTCATCTCAATATCATGTAGCCTGGCTTCTCGAATAGACCCTAGAGTTTTCCGACAAACGGCAGCGACTTTGCAGTCGTGGCATCCATTGCCAGGTGCACCAGGTATGCGCCACCGGCTATCAGCCCCACACCTCGAAGCAAGCGCTGCCAATCCTCGTCGGGCTGCCATCGGTACAGCTCACGAAGGCCATAGCCCAGCATCACGGCAAACGCGATGCTGTGGAAAAATTGACGATGATTAGGATGGACGGCTGGCTCGATGAGGTCCGGTAGAGACCCACATAAGGCGCCGAGACCGCCCGCGGCGGCCGCAGTCGCGACCCGCTCTTCGTCCGTCAGCTCAGGGGGCTGCCCCCGACCCGTGGCGTGATAGGTCGCGATGGCGAGCGCCAGTCCGCTGCCGGCGGCGTGAGCCGAACCATTCACCGCGGAAGCCCCCCTCTCACGGGCCGATGGCCGATTAGTCGAGGTCGCATCGGAAAAGTTCTTTTCATAACAGCTAGATACCTCTTGGGTAGAACGCGAATTCGGTTTGCCAATCTGACGCCAATCCGCTATAGTTTACAGAACTTAGCATTATGCATGCGATTTGTAAACCACACGGAGCCGTCCCATGCTGCGAGAACGACTGCGCCAGGCGCGCCTTGCCAATGGCTTGTCACTGCGCGCGCTGGCCGACAAGGTGGGTTTATCCGCCATGATGCTGTCGAAGTACGAACGCGGGGAGTCCGTCCCCTCCTCCGATGTTCTCTTGGGGCTTTCGGAAGCTTTGGGCGTGCGCACCGAGTATTTTTTTCGGACCGCCACCATTGATCTCGAGCGCGTTCAGCACCGAAACAAGCATCGGTGGAAGCTACCCAAGCTAGCTGAAACTAAAGTCCTCGCCGATGTCCGGGATCAACTGGAACGCTGGCAGGTCCTGGATAGTGTCGTGCCGGCACCTTGGTCGGTGCGCTTTGCTCTGCCTGACGATCTGCCGGAGTCAATTGAAGATCTGGATCAAATCGAAGCCGTCGCTGTTCGGATCCGTCGTCATTGGAATCTGGGCCTGAATCCGATTCCGGATTTGATCGATACGCTGGAAGCACATGGCCTCAAGATCTTTACGACTCG
>DASSBS010000154.1:0-9002 GCA_035698445.1 Woeseiaceae bacterium | reverse complement strand
GCTGGCGAGCCGGGGGATGTTGTAGGAGCGCGTCCAGTGTGTAATGATGTATACATCATGATGTATCGCACCCAGATCACCCTCGACCCGGAGCTGCAGCATCGCGCCCGGAAACGGGCCCAGGCCCTGGGCATTTCATTTTCGGACTACGTGCGGCGCCTGCTGGCACGGGATCTCGATGCATCCGCGGCGGAAACGCTGCGGGCGGATACTGTTTTCGATCTCGGGGACTCCGGCCGATCTGACGTTGCCCGCGGCAAGGACGCGATGGTGGGCGAAGCCGTGACCGAACGCCGCAAGTGAGCCTGTTCGTCGACACCTCGATGTGGTACGCGGCCGCCGACCGCGGCGATTTGAGCAATGCGCGCGCGAAATCGGTGCTTGGCAGCGACAAGGCACTCGTGACCTCGGATCACGTGCTGGTCGAAAGCTGGCTGCTGCTGCATCACCGGCTCGGGCGGGATGCGGCCGGCCGATTCTGGGAGGGCCTTCGGGGCGGCGTAGCCCGGGTGGAGCGCGTGAACTCGGCCGATCTCGAGGCCGCCTGGGCGATCGCCACGGCTTTTCCCGATCAGGACTTCTCAATAGTCGATCGTACGAGCTTCGCCGTCATGGAACGTCTCGGCGTCCATCGTGCGGCCGCCCTGGACGATGATTTCGCGGTGTACCGGTTCGGATCGAAGCGCGACCGCGCCTTCGAGGTGATCCGATAGCTGTTGGAGGGCGGTACTAAGAGCAGTCCCTGATGGACCTTGATCGCCACCCGGCAGGCTGGTATAAAGTGCGGCTCTTCGCCCGGGTTCGCGGGCGCTTTTTCTTGAAATCAGAGACTTGAGAGATGTCCAGGGTTTGCCAGGTTACGGGTAAGCGGCCGCAAAGCGGCAACAACGTTTCCCACGCCAACAACAAGACGCGCCGCCGCTTTCTCCCGAACCTGCAGTACAAGCGGTTCTGGGTGGACTCCGAGAAGCGCTTCGTGCGCCTGCGCGTATCGCACAAGGGCCTGCGCATCATCGACAAGCACGGCATCGAGAAGGTGCTGGGCGACCTGCGCGCGCAGGGCCAGCGCGTCTGACGGGCCCACGAGGTACGACACCATGCGTGAAAAAATCCGACTCGTCTCCAGCGCCGGCACCGGCCACTTCTACACGACGACGAAGAACAAGCGGCTGCATCCGGACAAGATGGAGACGAAGAAATACGATCCGAAAGCGCGCAAGCACGTGCTCTACAAGGAAGCGAAGATCAAATAGCGGCCGTCACCGTCATAGAATGAAAAACCCGCCTCCGGCGGGTTTTTTGTTGGTCGCCCGTGAGACGGGCTCCTACAGCAGAACGAAGCCTGTAGGAGCCCGTCCCACGGGCGACCACAACGGTGAGATTGCCCCGACGCGCGGGTCAGGCCGGCGCCAGCCGGTACGACCGCAGCCGCATCGCGAAATCCTCCAGCACCTTGATGCCGCTGGCTTCCGCTTCCGCGCACCAGTCCTTGAGCTGCTGCAGCAGGTTTTCGTTGCTGACGTTCGCGCCGCTCCAGAGCCGCCGCAGCCGCTCGCGGAATTCATGCACCGTGTGCAGCGCCGCGTTGTCGGAGAGCAGCTCGCCCAGGCGGTGCCGCGACCGCTCGTCGAGGAGCTGCGGCTGGCGGATGAACAGCTTGCGCGCGCGCTTCAAGGCGGAATCGCCGGCCTGCGTGCATTCCTTCTGCAGGACCGGCAGCGTGACCTGCCGCGTGTAATCGCGCAGGACGTGCATGCGATTGACGATCACCGCCCGCAGGATGTCGAGATCGACGTGCTGGCGCGGGCTCTTGAGTATCGGCTTCGGCGCGACCTTCTTCACGCGGGCAAGCCCAAGCGCCCGGAAAATGCTGATGTAGAGCCAGCCGATGTCGAATTCCCAGCGCCGCACCGAGAACTTGGCCGACGTCGGGAACGCGTGGTGGTTGTTGTGCAATTCCTCGCCGCCCACCAGAATCCCCCAGGGCAACAGGTTGGTGGCCGCGTCGTCGCACTCGAAGTTGCGATATCCGCTGTGATGGCCGAGGCCGTTGATCACGCCGGCCGCGAACAGCGGCATGGAGACCATCTGGATCGCGATGATGGTGATGCCCGGCACGCCGAACAGCAGCAGGTCCGCGAGCACCACTAGCACGATGCCGCCCCACGGGAACCGCAGGTAGACGTTGCGCTCGATCCAGTCGTCGGGCGCGCCGCGGCCGAACTTCTCCAGCGTTTCCTTGTTGTTCTTCTCGGCGCGGTACAGCTCGGCACCTTCCAGCAACACTTTCTTCAAGCCATAGATCTGGGGGCTGTGCGGGTCATCGGGTGTTTCGCAGAAGGCGTGGTGCTTGCGATGCACCGCCACCCACTCCTTCGTCAGCATGCCGGACGTGCACCAGATCCAGAAACGGAAAAAGTGCCGCAGGGCGGGATGCAGGTCGAGGGCGCGATGCGCCTGGTCGCGGTGCAGGTAGAGCGTCACCGCCATCATCGTGACCTGCACCATGACGATCGTGACAAGGCAATAGCCCCAGAAAGACAGGTTGAGCAGGCCGTAAAGGTATTCCATGTCTACGATTCCCGTAATATCCGGTGAGTATAATGAGTCGCGGGCCCGATCCTGAGAAGGAGTCGCCGGTTTTCAGCTTTCCGGTAAGTCCGCGCGCAGCGCGTGAGATGCAAGATGTGCGCCGGGTCACAGGCCAGCGATTATGCCAGAACTACCTGAGGTCGAAACCAGCCGCCGCGGGATCGCCCCGTGGCTAGAGCATCAGCGGGTGGTAGCGGTCACGATCCGGGAGCGCAGGTTGCGTTGGCCCGTGCCACGGGCTATTGACCGCGAATTGCCCGGAAAATTCATTCATTCTGTGCGGCGCCGCGCCAAGTACCTGTTATTCGATACCGACGCCGGAACGCTGATGCTGCACCTCGGCATGTCCGGAAGCCTGAGGATCGCCGATCCCGCGGAGCCGCCCGGCGCGCACGATCACGTGGACATCGTCGCGGGCAGCGGCAAGGCGCTCAGGTTCCGCGACCCGCGGCGCTTCGGCTCGCTCCTGTGGACAACGGACCCCGACAATCACCCGCTGCTCAAGGACCTGGGACCGGAGCCGCTGGGCGACGGCTTCGACGGCGAGCATCTCCATCGCGCCGCGCGGGGGCGCCGGGTGGCGGTCAAATCGTTCATCATGAACGCGTCGGTGGTGGCCGGAGTGGGCAACATTTACGCGAACGAGGCGCTGTTCGAGGCCGGGATACACCCGATGCGCCGCGCCGACCGTATTGCGCTGCCGCGCATGCAGCGCCTCGCCGGGGCGATCCGCGAAGTCCTCACCCGCGCCATCGAGGCCGGGGGCACCACGCTGCGCGATTTCCACGGCGGCGACGGCGAGCCGGGCTATTTCAGCCGGCAGCTCAAGGTTTACGGACGCGACGACGGCGGTTGCCCCCGCTGCGCGCATCCGCTCACGGTGGCGACGGTCGGCCAGCGCTCCACCTTCTACTGCAATCGCTGCCAGCGATAGTGCCCTGTCCCTCTCAGCCCGCCAGCACGGAAATCGCGAACGCGATCAGGAAGCCCGCCGCGGTAATCAATCCCGCGGCGGTATGCGTGTCCTCGAAAGCTTCCGGAATCATGGTGTCGGCGAGCATCGCCAGGATGCCGCCGGCGGCGATTCCGGTCGTGGCGGCGATCACGTACGGCGGGAAGGCCCGGAAAACGGCGAATCCGCAGAGCGCGGCCAGCCCGGAGGCGACCGCGATGCCGGCCCAGAGGCCGAAGACGTACCCGGGGCCGCGCCCCGCGCGCCGCATGCCGGCCGAGCTCGACAGGCCTTCCGGAATGTTGGACAGGAAGATCGCCGTCACGGTCGCGAGGCTGATGTTGCCGCCGTCCAGCATGGATAGCCCGATGGCGATCGATTCCGGAATGCCGTCCAGCAGGCTGCCCACGGCGATGGCGATGCCGGCGGTATCGGCGGGCGGGTGCCGGGCGGTGGAGCGCTTGCGGTGTTTCGCGCCGGCGCCGGCCAGCGCGGCGTTCGCGATCGTGTAGAGGACGGCGCCGAGCAGGAAACCGCCGCCCGCGGCGGCCAGGCCCCCGCTCCTGAACGCCTCGAGCATCAGCTCGAGGCTGAGCGCCGAGAGGAGGACGCCGCTGCCGAAAGCCATCACGGCGGCCGTTACTCGCCTCGGCACGCGCACGCCGTAACCGATCGCCGCGCCGATCAGCAGGGCCCCACCGGCGAACAGGCCCCAGAAGCCGGCCGTCCACATGCCGCTCACGGCGCGCCGGTCCTGCCAACCGCCGGTGCGTCCGCTTGACCGCTCTCGATCCGATCCATCTCGCAACGATCCCTCAGCGCGCGCGCTCGAACAGCGCGAGATGCCGCATCATCGCGCGGTTCTCCAGGCCCCCGGCCAGCGCGCCCGTGACCACGCCGATCGTGGCGATGAACGCGGACAGGCGCAGCTTGTCGGTGAGCGCGACCGCCGGCTGGTCCAGCGTCGGCCAGGTCTGCATCAGGTCGGCGGGGAACACCCACATTTCGATGACCAGCATGAGCGCCGCCACCATCAGGAACAGGCCGATGCAGGCGAACAGCACGCTCAGGAAAATCGTGGTGTTCGCTACGGCAAGATGTTCCGTCAGCACGTTGCGTTTTTTTCGCGGCAGGAACAGTGACTGGACACGTGCGAGGAACAGGGTGGCGCCGAGAATGCTCAGGCTCGCATAGGCGGTGGCGACGACGTTGCTCATGCCGAGGCCGACGTCCCAGATCTCCGCCGTGAACACGAGCAGGAAAGACGGCGCGACGGCGGCCGTGGCGAGTCCCGGCAGCGACAGCGGCAACAGCGGCGCCTTGTTGCGCCAGAGCGGCTTCAATGTCTGCGCGGGATGGCGCAGCGCCATCAGCACGTGAAACACCAGCGAGGCGAGCGCCGCCTCGCCGCGCAGCTCGCGCTCGGGCAGCCGTTCGCTGATAGCCGCCAGCGTTTCGCGCTCGCCTGCATTGAACCGCGGCAGCGAGCGCCTGTTGTCGCGGAACTCGAAGCGCCGCATGACCGGGCTTGCGCTGTCACGGTCGAGACCCGCTATGCGCCCGACCAGGTGCAGCAGCAGCGCGGCGCCGTTCGCGATCACCGGCGGCGCGTCCAGCTCCCGCGGCGACTCGCCGCGCGGGGTGACGACGAGCTGGCGCGTGGAGATCACGGCAATTCTTGCGGTCGGCGAGGCGACGCCGGCCTGCACCTGGCGCTCGTGCGCCACCAGCATCACGTCGGTGATCACGACGATCATGTCGTAGGGCCCTTCGGCCATGCTCATGCTCGCTTCGTCGAGGAAGTCGGACGGCCGCCTGCCGTCGTCGGATTCCAGGTGCCGCGAAGTCGCGGCATGGAAGTTCCAGCGCAAGCCACTGGCCGATTCCAGTTCCTCGCGCACGGGGGCCGTCATGGCCGCGGCCAGCCGCTCGAGGCGCGCCGCATTGGCGGCGGGGCTCGCCATGACGAGCAACCCCACGTCCATCTCCGGCTCGGGCGCGGGGCCCTGCGCCTCCTTCACTTCGTGGTACAGCCGCCGGCCGGAGGTCAGTGCGCGCGCCAGGCGCGTCGTCGAGGTGATGCGCGCGGCACGCAGCACGCGGATGGCTCGCAGCAGCCGGACCGTGCGGAACGCCGGCACGAGGAGCGCTACGGCGGCGATCCAGTTCTTCAGCAGGTACCGGAGGCGCCGCGGCGCGAGGTAGAGCTTCAGCAGGAACTCGGCTATGAACGCGACCCAGATTGCGATAATTGCTTGCTGCTGCCACCGCGCGAGCCCGTACACGAGCTCCACGATGAACAGCCACAGCCACACGATGGCGAGCAGGAACATCACCGGCTCGAGCTCGGCTTCGATGCGGTACAGGAGGCGGAATCTTCTGCGCTTCTCGCCGACGCGGGCGGCCGCGGATTCCGTCATGCCGTGTTCCTCATTTGAAGGCCGTGGCATCGCCCGCGATGCGGGCTCCTGCGGCGCCTGGACGACCGCGCTCGCCGGGTTCTGATCGCCCGCAATGCGGGCTCCTAGGCGCGGCCGACGCGCTCGAGCAGCGCTCGCTTCACGGCGGGCGAGACGAACTCCGAGATGTCGCCGCCGAGGCTCGCGATTTCGCGCACCAGGCTCGACGAGATGTAGGTGTAGGTTTCCGTCGGTGTGAGGAACGCGGTCTCGACCTCGTCGGTCAGGTGCCGGTTCATATTGGCGAGCTGGAACTCGTACTCGAAATCGGAGATCGCGCGCAGGCCCCGGACGATGACCTGGAGATCGTGCTCCCGCGCGAAATCCACGGTCAGCCCGTCGTACCCCGTGACCTCCACGCCGTCGAACCCGTCCAGCACGGATTTCGCGAGCGCGACGCGTTCGTCGAGCGCAAACATCGGCTCCTTCCCCGGATTGGCGGCGATCGCCACCACGACGCGATCGAAGAGCCGCGAGGCGCGGCGGACGAGGTCCTCGTGGCCGAGGGTGATCGGGTCGAAGGTGCCCGGGTACATCGCGGAGACTGACATGCGCTGATCCTCGCTTGCAGGAGCCCGTCTCACGGGCGATCTGAACACCGGATCGCCCGCCAGTGGGGCTGCTACGTCCGGCGGCGTCGCTCGAAGCCGCCGCCCTCACGCCGAAACGAGCATATAACGCACGTTGCCGGCGCATTTTTCGCGTGCGGTGCGCCAGCCGTCCGGAAAATCGAGCGCGCCCGCTTTGCGGTCCTGCTCCAGGTAGACGGCGGCGCCGGGCGCGAGCCACGGCCTTGCAACGAGCAGTCTACACAATTCCTCCAGCCGGGCATCGCCGAACGGCGGGTCCAGAAACACGATATCCCGTTGCCGTGCTTCGGCTTTCTGCAGGAATTGCACGGCATCCCCGGCGTGGATCGCGGCGCCGGCCGCGGCGAGCAGGCGCGCGCTGTCCGCGAGCGCCCGCACCGCCGTCTCCGACGTGTCGACGAAGAGGACCTCGGCCGCGCCGCGCGACAGCGCCTCGAAGCCGAGCGCGCCGGTGCCGGCGTAGAGATCGAGACAGCGGGCGCCCTCGATGCGCGGCGCGAGCCAGTTGAACAGGGTCTCGCGAATGCGTTCGGAGGTCGGCCGCAGACCCGGCAGAGCGGGCACGGGCAACCGGCGGCCGCGCCATTTTCCCGCTACAATACGCACCCGTCCCGGCGGCATTCGCGCCTCGCGCGGGACGGGGGTTTTGCTTCTCGCCATGTTTTGCCTTCCCGCTTTCCTCCCCGTTATGGTATCCGTACCGCAGATTTTTGCCCGTGTTCAAACGGAAAGATAAGCTCAAGGACGAGGCGCCCGAGCGCGCGGGCTTCGTCAAGCGGCTGCGCTCGCGGCTCAACCGCGGCGGCGGCTGGCTCGGCTACGACCTCGCGAACCTCGCGCCCGGCGGCAAGATCGACGAGGAGGTCCTGGACGAGCTGGAATCGCGCCTGATCCTGGCGGACCTCGGCGTCGACGCCACGGAGCGCGTGCTGGAGCAACTGCGCAAGCGCCTCGCCCGCAAGGAACTGAAGGACGTTGCCGCCCTCGAGCAGGGGCTGAAGTCCACCCTCGTCGACATGCTGGAACCCGTCGAGCAGCCACTCGACGTGACCCGGGCCGCGCCGTTCGTAATGCTCGTGGTCGGCGTCAACGGCGCCGGCAAGACCACCACCATCGGCAAGCTGGCGAAGCGTTTCCAGGATGAGGGCCTCTCGGTCATGCTCGCCGCCGGCGACACGTTCCGCGCGGCCGCGATCGAGCAACTGCGCGCCTGGGGCGAGCGCAACGGCGTGCCGGTCGTGGCGCAGGAGCGCGGCGCCGACCCCGCCGCCGTGGTGTTCGATGCTTTCGATGCCGCGAAGGCCCGCGGGATCGACGTGCTGATCGCCGATACGGCCGGCCGGCTGCAGAGCCAGCAGGGCCTCATGGACGAGCTGGCCAAGATCAAGCGCGTGCTCGGCCGCCGCGACGAGGCGGCGCCGCACGAGGTGCTGCTCGTACTCGACGCCGGACTCGGCCAGAATGCCCTCGTGCAGGCGGAAAAATTCAACGAGGCGCTGGGGGTCACGGGACTCGCGGTGACCAAGCTCGACGGCACGGCAAAAGGCGGCATTCTCATCGCCATGGCCCACCGCTTCGGCATCCCGGTGCGTTACATCGGCATCGGCGAAGCACTGGAAGACCTGCAGCCGTTCGTGGCGGAAGAGTACGCCGACGCCATGCTGCGGCCGGACGCCGCGGCCGCAGGTACGGCGCCTTGATCCGGATCGAGGGCGTGACCAAGCGCTTCCCGGGCGGGCAGGAGGCGCTCAAGGACCTGACCCTCACCGTCGAACGCGGCGAGATGGCGTTCGTCACCGGGCATTCCGGCGCCGGCAAGAGCACGCTCCTGCGCCTGATCGCGCTGATCGACCGCCCGACCAGCGGCCAGGTGATCGTCGATGGCCAGAACACGCGCCGCGTGTCGCGCCGCAAAATCCCGCGCTATCGGCGCCAGATCGGCATGGTGTTCCAGGATCACAAGCTGCTCTACGACCGCACGATCTTCGACAACGTCGCGCTGCCGCTGATCATCGCCGGCGTCGGCTCGAAGGAAATCGGCAAACGCGTGCGCGCGGCGCTCGATCAAGTCGGGCTGCTCGGGCGCGAGCAGAGCGCGCCGTTGGAGCTTTCGACGGGCGAGCAGCAACGCGTCGGCATCGCGCGCGCGGTCGTGACGAAGCCGCCGATCCTCATCGCCGACGAGCCGACCGGCAACCTGGATCCCGACTTGTCGCTCGAGGTGATGAAGATCTTTCGCCGCTTCAACGAAGTCGGCGTGACGGTGCTGGTCGCGAGTCACGACATCTATCTGCTCGAGCATTTTCCGGTGCGCCGCGTGCGACTCGAAGGCGGACGGATCGTCGAGTCGGCCGCGGCCGGTGCCCAGGAAAAGCTGCTCGATCCGCGCAAGCTCCTCGGTGCGGACCA
>DASSBS010000153.1:0-8776 GCA_035698445.1 Woeseiaceae bacterium | reverse complement strand
CGAAACGGTAATCCCGCCGGGCTGCCCGGCGAGCGCAATCCGCACCGCTTCGATGCACTTCACCGTTTTCACGTGCGGGCGCAGGCTGCCGCCGAGTGCCGCCAGGTGCGCACGCATCCGCTCGACGTTCGCTTCGAGCTTTTCGCGATCCAGCACCAGGGCCGGCGTTTCGAGATCAGTCAATCGCATTCGTGCACCAGCCCCGGGATTGATCACTTGAGAAACAGCAGCGGCAAGCCGCGCTGCACGCCTACCCGGCCCACTGCTTCTCCCGCCGCAACGCCTCCGTAACCTCGTCGACCGCCGCGCGGGTCCGCGCAACGATCTCGTCGGCATCGGCACGCGTCATCACCAGCGGTGGCGCGAATCCGAGAATGTCGCCGTGCGGCATCGCCCGCACGATCAAGCCGTGCTCCAGGCATTGCCTGGAGACGCGGGCACCGACGCCGAGCCGGGAATCGAACGGCTTCCGCTCGTCCCGGTCGGCCACGAATTCCAGCGCCGCGAGCATGCCCACGCCGCGCACGTCGCCGACGAGCGGATGCTCGGCGAACGCGGCATGAAGCTGCTCCAGCAGGTACCCGCCGGCCTCGGCGGCGTTGCGCACGAGGTCTTCCCGCTCGATGATCGCCAGGTTCGCGAGTCCGGCGGCAGCCGCGAGCGGATGCGCGGAATAGGTGTAGCCGTGGCCGAACGGGCCATAGCGCTCCGATCCCTGCTCGAGCACGTCCCACACCTTCGGCCCGACCAGTGCGCCCGACAAAGGAAGATAAGCGCTGGTCAGGCCCTTGGCCACCGTGATGAGGTCAGGCTCAATCCCGTAGCGATGCGAGCCGAAAGGCGTGCCGACACGCCCGAAGCCGCAGACCACTTCATCGGCGATCAGCAGCACGTCGTGCCGGCGCAGCACCGCCTGGATGGCTTCCCAGTAGCCCGCCGGCGGCGGGATCAGCCCGCCCGTCCCGAGGACGGGCTCGCCGATGAAGGCGGCCACGGTCCCGGGGCCCTCCTCCAGGATCATGGCTTCGAGCTCCTGCGCGCAGCGCGCGGAGAAATCGCGCTCCGTCTCGCCCGGCCGCGCGTTCCAGAAATAATAGGGCGCGCTGGTGTGCAGGATGGGCCCCTGCGGCAGGTCGAAAGCACGGTGATAGAGCTCGAGGCCGGTCAGGCTGCCGGAAATGACGGTGCCGCCGTGATAGCCACGCCAGCGGCTGATGATTTTCTTCTTCTCCGGGCGCCCGAGCACGTTGTTGTAGTACCAGACGATCTTCACCAGGGTCTCGTTCGCATCCGAGCCCGACATGCCGAAATACACGCGCTGCATGCGGCCCGGCGCCATGGCGAGTATCCGCTCGGCCAGGCGTGCCACCGGCTCGCTCGTGTGACCCGCATAGGCATGGTAATAGGAGAGCTTCCGGGCCTGCTCGTAAATTGCGTCCGCGATCTCCTCGCGCCCGTATCCCGCGTTGACGCAATAGAGCCCGGCGAACGCGTCGATCAATTCCTGGCCCGACTCGTCCCGGATTCGGATGCCGTGCCCGCCGGTCACGACGCGCGGACCTCCCGCGTCCCCGCGTGAATAAGCTTTGAGAGGGGTAAACGGATGCAGCACTGAATTACGATCGATGCGCTGCAACTCCGACTCGTTCGCCATTGCTGGCTGATGTTTGGCGTTCATTGATGGATTCCTGTATCGATACAGACGTAGTGAATGTCGAGGTATTCGTCGAGGCCGTGCCGCGACCCTTCCCGGCCCAGGCCGGACTGCTTGACGCCGCCGAACGGCACAGGAGCGCCCGTGAACCTCGTCCGGTTGACGGCCACCATCCCGTACTGCAGCGCTTCACTGACCCGCAGCGCCCGTTGCAGGTCATGCGTGTAGACGTAGGCCGCCAGGCCGTATTCAGTGTCGTTGGCGAGGCTCAACGCCTGCTGTTCTCCGTCGAAGGGCGCAATCGCCGCCACCGGACCGAAGGTTTCCTCGCTCCAGATCTGCATGTCATCGGACAGATCGGCGAGCACGGTCGGCTCGTAAAAGGTGCCGCCGCGCGGGTGCGAGCGGCCGCCGGTCAATAACCGGGCGCCCTTCGCGCACGCATCGTCGACGTGGGCCTGGCATTTTTCGACCGCGCGCCGGGACATCAGGGGACCCAGGTCGCTGGCCTCGTCCATCCCGGGACCGACGCGGAGCCGCGCCGCGCGCTCGGCAAAACGTTTGCAGAACGCGCGGTAGAGCGGCCGCGCCACCAGTATCCGGTTGGCGGCCAGGCAGTCCTGCCCGGTGGTCTGGAATTTCGCGGCGGCCGCCGCGTCTACCGCCTGCTCCAGGTCGACGTCGCCGAAGACGACGAACGGCGCATGCCCCCCCAGTTCCAGCGAAACGCGTTTGACGGTGGACGCGCATTGCGCGAGCAGCCGGCGGCCGATCCGGGTCGAGCCGGTAAATGAAATCGCCCGGACCGCGGGACTCGACGCGAGCACGCCCGCGATCGGCTCGGGCGGGCCGGGAAGCACGCTGAACACGCCGGCCGGGATGCCGGCGCGCTCGGCGAGCACGGCCAGTGCAAGCGCCGAAAACGGCGTCTCCTCCGCGGGACGCACGATCATGGGGCAGCCGGCGGCGAGCGCGGCTCCCGCCTTGCGCGCAATCATCGCCGACGGGAAGTTCCAGGGTGTGATTGCCGCCGTGACGCCGACCGGCTGGCGGGTCGTGAACAGGCGGCAGCCGGGCAGGTGAGGGGGAATCGTCTCGCCGTACGCGCGCTCGCCTTCCGCGGCGAACCACAGCAGGAAACTCGCGGCGTAGTCGATCTCCGCGCGGGCTTCCCGGATCGGCTTCCCCTGCTCGAGTGTCACGATGCGTGCCAGGTCTTCGCGGGCTACCCGCATCGAGGCGGCCCAGCGTTCGAGCAGCAGCGCGCGGTCGTTCGCGGTGAGGCCACGCCAACGCGGCCACGCCGCCGCGGCGGCGGCAACGGCCTGTTCCGTATCGGCCGCGCTCGCGGAGGCCACGTGCCCCAGGGTAGCGCCGGACGCGGGATCGGTGACGCGGAAGCGGTTGCCGCCCTCGCCAAAGTCTCCCGCCCGGCTCGACGGACCGGTCCGGATCAGCTCCGCGTCGCCCAGCAACGCAGCGATGGGCGGGGCCGATACGGCCGGCCTGGCAGGCGCCCAGGGAGTTTGTGTCTGCATTCGCCGCTCCGCTTCTGGTTCTGGAAACGGCATTCTCGTCCGGATCGGAGCGAACGTATTACGGTAACGGCATTGTGCGGCAGAACATTCTGCTGAATTTCATTGCTCGCGCGGAATGCCGTTCCGGCGTCACCTCGTCACGAAAGTCGAGGCTCGCGATATGCACTCGCGGCATATGCATGGGACTTTTTCGTCTAAGCAAAGGCACCGCGGAGAAGTCTCGCCGCCCTGCTGCGCTGCTAAGATCAGCGGCCCGACTATCCCTGCATGCAGAGGCAATCATGACACTGAGAATCAATTCCGCGGCGCCGGATTTCACGGCGCAGACGACACAAGGCACCATCAACTTCCACGAATGGATCGGCGACGGCTGGGCCGTCCTCTTCTCGCACCCCAAGGATTTCACGCCGGTATGCACGACGGAGCTCGGCTACATGGCCGGGCTGCAAGGCGAATTCGCAAAGCGCAATTGCAAGATCATCGGTCTGTCGGTCGACCCGGTCGAAGACCACCAGGCCTGGCTCGTCGACATCGAAGCGGTCCAGGGCCATGCCGTCAACTACCCGTTGATCGGCGATCCCGCGCTCGAGGTGGCGAAGCTCTACGACATGTTACCGGAGGATTCCGGCGACACGGCCAGCGGCCGTACACCGGCCGACAACGCGACGGTACGATCGGTTTTCCTGATCGGGCCTGACAGGAAAATAAAGGCGATGCTGATCTACCCGATGAGCTCGGGGCGCAACTTCGACGAGATACTTCGCCTCCTCGACTCGGCCCAGCTCACGGCATCGCACAAGGTCGCAACACCCGTGAACTGGAACGTTGGCGACGACGTCATCATCTCGCCGTCCGTGCCGGATGCCGAGGCGAGGGAACAGTACCCGGAGGGCTGGAAGTCGCCGAAGCCGTACATCCGCTACGTCTCGCAACCGAAGTAGAGGCCACGGGCCCGGTATCGCCGCAGGTTATCGGGCGATAAGCAAACGGTCATTCACGCGGAGGGGGACGGCCGGTAGTTTTGCAGGGCCGTCCTCAACCGGAGTCACCACTTTGGCCGCCGTTCCCGATCCCGACATTGCACCGCCGTTGCCGGGCAACGACCTGCACGCCCTGCGCACCGCCGTGGCGGGGTTCGATTACGACCAGCTCCTGTGGGCGAGCGGCTATCTTGCGGGCCTGGCCCGGTCGGCAGTTGCCGGAGCGGTGCCGGTCGCGCAATCGGTGCCATCAGCCGCCGCCGAACCATGGACCGTTTTCTACGCGACGGAAACCGGCAATAGCCGGCGTGTCGCCGAGTCCGTAGCCGAACGCGCGCGAAGCGCCGGGCTGGCCGCGGAACTGCAGGATTTGCGCGACTACAAGCCGAAGGCGCTCACCAAGGTGCGCAACGCCGTACTCGTCGTCGCAACGCACGGCATCGGCGAAGCGCCGGACGGCAGCGAAGCCTTTTTCGAGTTCTGGCTCGGCGAGCGCGCCCCGCGCCTCGAGCAACTGAACTATTCGGTCCTCGCTCTCGGCGATTCCAGCTATGCCGACTTCTGCGAGATGGGCCGGGCCCTGGACGAGCGCCTGCGCGCCCTCGGCGCCAGCGCCGTCGTCGATCGCGTCGACTGCGACCTCGATTTCGATTCGCCGGCGGCGGACTGGGCCGCCCGCCTCGTCGCGCACGCTTCGGAGACCGCAAAACCGCGGGTGGAAACCGGCACCAGGTCGGCGCATCTGCATGCCGTGCCGAAGCCGACGGTGCCCACCCGGGAGCACCCGTTCACCGCGGAAATCCTGCTGAACCAGCCGATCACCGGCCGTGGCTCCGGCAAGGACGTACGGCACATCGAGCTGGACCTCGAAGCGTCCGGGATAGCGTACCTGCCCGGCGACTCGCTCGGGGTCGTGCCGAAAAATCCGCCGCAACTGGTGGATGCGGTTCTCGATACCGTGCAACTCGATGCCGCCGACGAAGTGACCCTGAACGGCGAGCCGATGGCGTTAGCGCACGCGCTCTCCAACCACCGGGAGATCACTGTCATCAGCCGGCCCCTGCTGGAGATAGCCGCTCGCCAGCACGAGGAGCTGCGGCAAATCCTGTCCGACCGCGATCGCCTCACCGGCTTCTTCGGTACGCACCAGGTCATCGACCTTCTCGCCGATTATCCGAAACCGTGGGCTGCACAGGAGCTCGTCGACACGTTGCGCCGGCTGACGCCGAGGCTCTATTCCATCGCCTCCAGCCCGGACGCGAATCCCGGCGAGGCGCACCTGGCGGTCGGCGTTGTCCGATACGAAAACTTCGGCCGGCCGCACTGGGGTGCCGCCTCCAGCTTTCTCGCCAACGGCGCACGCGAGGTGCCGGTGTTCCTCGAGCCCAACGACCGGTTTCGCCTGCCGGCAGACGGCGACGCTCCCATCGTGATGATCGGCGCCGGGACGGGCATCGCGCCCTATCGCGCATTCGTCGAGCACCGCCTGGAGCATGGGCAGAAAGGCGACAACTGGCTCGTCTTCGGCGAACGCCATCTCGCGACCGACTTCCTGTACCAGCTCGAATGGCTGCGCTACCGCCGCGACGGCGTGCTCACGCGCCTGGACGTCGCGTTCTCCCGCGACCAGCAGGAAAAAGTGTACGTCCAGCATCGCCTGCGCGAGCAGTCGCGCAGGTTCTTCGCCTGGCTCGAGCGCGGCGCGCACGTCTACGTTTGCGGTGACGCCGGACGCATGGCCGGAGACGTGCACCAGGCGTTCGTCGACGTCGTGCGGAAGGAAGGGGGCATGAGCGATGAACGGGCACAGGAATATCTCGGTGAGCTGAAGGCGGCAGGTCGCTACCAGCGGGACGTCTATTGATCATGAACGACAAAGCCCCGTCCGCCGTCGAGCACATCAAGAAGCGCAGTAACTATCTGCGCGGCACGCTGGTGGAAAGCCTCGACGACCCGGCAACCGGCGCGCTCGCCGAGGACGACACGCAGCTCTCCAAGTTCCACGGCTTCTACCAGCAGGACGATCGCGACGCGCGGGCCGACCGCACGCGGCGCAAGCTGGAACCGGCCTGGCAGTTCATGGTGCGCGTGCGCGTGCCCGGCGGCATCGCCACGCCCGTGCAGTGGCTGGCCCTGGATGCCCTTGCGACCGCACACGGCAACGGCACGCTGCGGCTCACGACGCGCCAGTCGTTCCAGTTCCACGGGATTGTGAAAAGCCGGCTGAAAGCGACGATCCGCGGCATCAACGATTGCCTCCTCAGCACGATTGCCGCCTGCGGCGACGTCAACCGCAACATCATGTGCACGCCGCTCGCAGAAACAAGCGAAGTGCACGAAGCGGCTTACAAAGTCGCGATTGCCCTCAGCGAATTGCTCGAGCCGCGCACGCGGGCCTATCACGAGATCTGGCTCGGGAGCGAGCGCGTAGCGGGCAGTGACGATAGTGAGCCGATCTACGGCGACCGCTACCTGCCGCGAAAATTCAAGGTCACCATCGCGATTCCGCCGTCGAATGACGTCGACGTTTTCGCCCATGATCTCGGGCTCATCGCGATCGAAAGGAACGGTGAGCTCGCCGGCTTCAACGTGCTCGTCGGCGGCGGCATGGGAGCCACGCACGGCGAGTCGGACACCTACCCGCGCGTCGCCGACGTCATCGGTTTCTGCACCGTAGAGCAGACACTCGCGGTCGCGGAACAGGTGGTGGCGCTGCAACGCGACTACGGCAACCGCAGCAACCGCAAACGCGCGCGCCTCAAGTACACCATCGATGATCGCGGCCTGGAGTGGTTCCGCCAGGCACTGTTCGAGCGCCTCGGGTTCTCGCTGGCACCCGCCGAACCGTTCGAATTCAGCAGCCGCGGCGATCGCTTCGGCTGGCGGCGGGATCGCCAGGGACGCTGGCACCTGACCCTGTTCATCCCGGAGGGCCGGATCCGGGATACGGCGCAGCACCGGGTGCTCTCCGGGCTGCGCGAAATCGCGCGTATCCATACGGGCGATTTTCGGCTGACACCGAACCAGAACCTGATCGTCAGCGGTATCGGCGAAGCCGAGCGGCCGGCCATCGAGAAGCTTCTCGACGAGTTCGGCATCCGGAAGTTGCAGGGCGGATCCCCCTTGCGGCAGCAGGCACTCGCCTGCGTCGCGCTGCCGACCTGCGGGCTCGCGATGGCGGAGTCCGAGCGTTACCTGCCTGAGCTCACCGCCAAAGTCGCAGCCCTGCTCGAGCGGCACGGGCTCGTCGACGAGGAGATTTCGCTGCGCGTCACCGGCTGCCCGAACGGCTGCGCGCGGCCGTATCTCGCCGAAATCGCGCTGGTCGGCAAGGCGCCCGGCCGCTACAACCTGTTCGTCGGCGGCGATGCGCACGGCCGGCGCATGAACCGGCTGGCCGAGGAGAACATCGACGAAGCGCGCATCCTCGACACGCTCGAGCGGCTGTTCGCAAGATTCGCGGCCGAGCGCCTCGCGGGGGAATCCTTCGGCGATTTCGCGGCCCGCACGGTGTTCGACCGGGAGCGCGCCTGATGTCGCAAGCCGCTTTGGAAAAGAACCGGTGCAAACCGGGGCGTTCCGGCGCCCTCGACGAGGAAGAGAGCCGCCGGGTCACGCTGGCTCGCTGCAACGAAAGTTTCCGCGGCCTGAATGCCCGCCAGCGAGTGGAATGGTCATTGGCGAACTTGCCCGATCGGCACATCCTGACGTCGAGCTTCGGAGCTCAGTCCGCGGTTGCCCTGCACCTGGTGAGCCGGGTCAAACCCGACATCCCGGTTGTGCTGATCGATACCGGCTACCTGTTCCCGGAGACCTATCGGTTCATCGACGCGCTGGCCGAACGGCTTGCACTCAATCTTGCCGTGTACCGCGCGGGCGTATCGCCGGCCTGGCAGGAGGCGCGCCACGGGAAGCGCTGGGAGCAGGGTGCGGCGGGCATTACGGCCTATAACGAGGAAGCCAAGGTCGAACCGATGAGGCGCGCCTTGCGCGAGCTCGAGGCCGGTACCTGGTTCGCCGGCTTGCGGCGCTCACAATCGGAAGGCCGGGCGAACACGCCCTACCTCGAATGGGCCGGCGATCGCTGGAAGGTGCACCCGATCGCGGACTGGTCGGACCGCGACGTGTACCGCTACCTGAAGCGGCACGGCCTGCCCTACCACCCGTTGTGGGAGCAAGGGTACCCGAGCATCGGCGATCACCACACCACGCGCTCCATCCACGAAGTGGCCCGGAAGCGGGAGTTGCGATTCTTCGGCGTGCAGCGGGAGTGCGGCCTGCACGAGATCGATTTATCCGAGCTGTAGGAGCCCGTCTCACGGGCGACCTGCCTCACCGTCGCCGTCGCCCGTGAGACGGGCTCCTACGCCGCTTGCGGCAGGCCTTCCGTGCAGCCGTTCCTGAGCGGCAGGTCGACTGCCGCCGCAAGGCGGTCGACTTCGTCCTGCGACGCCGCGGCGGCAGCCTGCTCGATCAGCTCGATCGGCCAGTGCGGCGCGAACAGCGAGACGAATTCCGCCATGTAGCGGCGGAACACCCGCTCCCGCGGCACGCCCAGCCATGTCGTCACGCGCGGAAACAGGCCCTTCGCGCTGATGACTTTC
>DASSBS010000152.1:0-7214 GCA_035698445.1 Woeseiaceae bacterium | reverse complement strand
CACGCCGTTTTTGAGCGCGATGCCGCCGATACCGAGGATGTACTCGAGCTCCCGCTGCGCGAATTCGTCCACCGTCTTGTACGCCGCGATGCCGTATTCGTTCAGCCCGCCGCCCTTCGCATCGCGGTTGAAGATCGTCACTCGGTGCCCGAGCATCGCGAGCCGGTGCGCGCAGGCGAGGCCCGCCGGGCCGCCGCCGATCACCGCCACGCGCTTCCCGGAGTCGGGTCCGCGTCCGAACAACTGCACCTTCTCTTCGAACACCGGGTCCGTGGCATACCGCTGCAGCAGCCCGATGCGCACCGGCTGATCCTCGTGCGTGAGCCGAACGCATGCGCCCTCGCACAGCACCTCCGTCGGGCACACACGCGCGCACATGCCGCCCATGATGTTTTCTTTAAGGATGGTGCGCGCCGCGCCCTTGACGTTGTCGCTGCGGATCTTCTGGATGAACGACGGGATGTCGATCCCGGTCGGGCAGGCGGTCGTGCAGGGCGCGTCGTAGCAGAAGTAGCAACGGTCCGCCTCGATCAGCGCCTCGGAGCGCTCGAGCGGCGGGTGCATGTCGCCGAAGTTTCGCTCGATCTCGGCCGCGTCCAGCCGCTCCGGACGGATGTCCGGCCCACCGCTCCCGGGCGGATTTCTGGCCACCGGGCGTCCCTCAGCGCGCCTGCCTGGCACGCTCGCTCGCGACGAGCCGCCGCACGGCGGTCGGCTTGCGGCGCTCGGCCGCCTTCTGCATCGCGTCGTAATAGCTCGCGAACGGGGGCTTCTCGATGTACCGTCCGGCGCCGCGTTCAGCGTTCAACCGGCCGTTCTCGAACACGACCTTGCCCTGGCTCAGCGTGTGCGAGGCGCAGCCCTCGACGGTCATCCCTTCGAAAATATTGAAGTCGACGTTCGAATGGTGGGTCTTCGCCGAGATGGTCTTCGTCGCTTGCGGATCCCAGACCACGATGTCCGCGTCGGCGCCGATGGCGATCGTACCTTTCCGCGGAAAGATGTTGAAAATCTTCGCCGCGTTCGTCGAGGTGACCGCCACAAATTCGTTCAACGTCAGGCGTCCCGTACTCACACCGTGGTGCCAAAGCGCTTCGATTCGGTTCTCGATGCCGGCCGTGCCGTTCGGGATCAGGCGGAAGTCGTCCTTGCCGGCCGCTTTCTGCGGCGCGCAGAAGCAGCAGTGGTCCGTCGCGGTCGTCTGCAGGTTGCCGGACTGCAGCCCGTGCCACAGCGCTTCCTGGTGTTCCGGCGAGCGGTAGGGCGGGCTCATCACGTGCGCGGCCGCGAACTCGAAGTTCTCGTTGCGGTACACGGAGTCGTCGATCAGCAGGTGGCCGGCGAGCACCTCGCCGTACACGCGCTGCCCTTCGTTGCGCGCACGCGTAATGGCTTCGAGCGCCTGGCGCGACGATACGTGCACGAGGTAGATCGGCACGCCCAGCACCTCCGCGATGCGGATGGCCCGGTTGGCCGCCTCGCCCTCGACTTCCGGCGGCCGCGACAGCGGATGACCTTCCGGCCCGGTAATCCCCATGTCGAAGATCTTCTGCTGCAGCCGGTACACGAGCTCGCCGTTTTCCGCGTGCACGGTGACGATCGCGCCGAGTTCGATGGCTTTCGAAAAACTGTTCACCAGGATTTCGTCGTCGGCCATGATGGCGCCCTTGTACGCCATGAAGTGCTTGAAGCTGTTCACGCCGTGCTCGCGCACCAGCGTTTCCATGTCGCGGCCGACCGTGTCGTCCCACCAGGTGATCGCGACGTGGAAGGAGTAATCGGCAGCGGCTTTTTCCGCCCATCCCCGCCACTGCCGGAACGCTTCCATCACGTTCTGCTGCGGATTCGGGATGACGAAGTCGATGATCATCGTCGTGCCGCCGGCGAGCCCCGCCGCCGTGCCGGTGTAGAAGTCGTCGCTTGCCACGGTGCCCATGAACGGCAACTGCATGTGCGTATGCGGGTCGATGCCGCCGGGCATCACGTACTGGCCGCCGGCGTCGATCTTCCGCGCGCCTGCGGGCGCGTCGAGCTTCTCCCCGATGGCCTGGATCTTGCCGTCGCCGCACAGCACGTCGGCGCGGTACGTCCGTTCGGCGGTAACGACGGTGCCGCCCTGGATCAGTACAGCCATGTCATTGTCCTCGGCTTAAGAGCCAGTAGATCAGCCCGCCGAGCAGCGAGCCCGTGAACCAGCCGTAATCGTAGAACCAGCCGAAAATATCGGTGGTGATCGCTACGACGGTCAGCGCGACCGGCACGAAGAAGGCGATGAATCCGTTCAGGTTCCAGCGCGGATAAACACCCCCGTTCCGGTACAGGTCGACCAGCACGTACTTCTGTTTCTTGATCAGAAAATAGTCGACGATCATGATACCCGCAATAGGGCCGAGCAGGCTCGAATATCCCAGCAGCCAGTTGGAATAAAGGCTCTCGAGACTGAGGTCCGAATGGAGCCAGTCCATCTTCCGGCACAGCTCCCAGGCCATCAGCGCCACACCGAAAAACCCCGTCAGCAGCACGCCTCGCACCTGGTCGACGTGCTTCGGCGCGACGTTCTGGAAATCATTCGTCGGCGAGACGATGTTGGCCGCGGTGTTGGTCGAGATCGTCGCCAGAATGATCATGAACATCGCCAGCACCACCCAGAACGTGCTGTCAATGTGGCCGATGAGGTTGATCGGGTCGGCGACGGTTTCACCCACCAGCTCCGCGGATGCCGACGTCATCAGCACGCCGAGCCCCGCGAACAGGAACATCGTGACCGGCAGCCCGATCGCCTGCCCGACGATCTGGGCCCTTTGCGATCGCGCGAAGCGGCTGAAATCCGGGATGTTGAGCGACAAGGTCGCCCAGAAACCGACCATGGCGGTGAGCCCGCTGAGGAAATACGGGAAGAGGGGCGCGCCTTCCGGGCGCGAGGGCGGCGCCTGCAGGAGCTCGCTCACGGAGGCTTTCGGCCACGCCCATACGATCAGTCCGATCGCCACGGCGAGCAGCAGCGGAGCCGCCAGCGCTTCCATGATCTTGATCGACTCCGAGCCGCGGATCACGACCCAGAGATTCGCTGCCCAGAAAATGAAGAACCCGAGCACCTCGCCGCGGCCGCCGAGCGCGGCCCAGCCGTCGAACAGGGCGGAGAGCAGCAGGTGCACGGCGATCCCGCCGAACATCGTCTGCACGCCGAACCAGCCGCAGGCCACCAGCGCGCGGATGAGCGCCGGCACATTGGAGCCGACGGTGCCGAAGGACGAGCGCAGTACGACGGGGAAGGGGATGCCGTACTTCGTGCCCGCGAACGCGTTCAGCGTCAGCGGCACGAGAATGATCACGTTGGCGAGGAAAATGGCCCACAGCGCTTCGCCCACGGACAGCCCGAAGTAGGCGGTCAGGACCCCGCCGAGCGTGTAGGTCGGCACGCAAATCGACATGCCGACCCAGAGCGCCGCGATGTGCCAGCGGTTCCAGGTGCGCTGCTCGACCCTCGTCGGCGCGATGTCGTCGTTATAGCGCGAGCTCGCGCGCAGGTCCTCGCCGACCTCGAGCTCGAAAAACTCGCCGACGGCAACCGCCTGGCTGCTCGTTCTGCTTGCGTCCACTCAGGCTCCCCCCTCAGGTGCCGAACGTGCTATCCGTTGGAGCCCGCCATGCGGGCGACCGGGAAAGAGTTCGGCCTCGTACCGTTCGCCCGCAATGGCGGGCTCCAACAGGAGCAAGACCGGCACCGCAATATCAGTTGTCGATAAGCGGGTCGTACGTTTCCGGGCGGCGGTCGCGGAAGAACTGCCAGGTGTTCCGGACCTCCCGGATCATGTCGAGATCGATTTCGTGCACCAGCAGCTCGTCCTCGCCGTAGCTCGCCTGGCGCTCGATTGCGCCGCGCGGGTTGACGATGTAGCTCGAGCCGTAGAACTCGCCCATCCTGTCCGCCCACGGTTCTTCGCGGCCGATGCGGTTGATGGCGCCGATGAAGACCCCGTTGGCGGCCGCCGACGCCGGCTGCTCCAGTTCCCACAGGTATTTGCTCAGGCCCGCAACGGTCGCGGACGGGTTGACGATGTACTCCGCGCCATTGAGCGCGAGCGCGCGCCAGCCTTCCGGGAAATGCCGGTCGTAGCAGATGTACACGCCGAGCTTCACATACGCGGTGTCGAACACGGGATAACCCAGATCGCCCGGCTTGAAGAAGAATTTCTCGTAAAAGCCGGGGTCGACCTGCGGGATATGCGTCTTGCGGTACTTGCCGAGATACTTCCCGTCCGCATCGATGACCGCCGCGGTATTGAAGTACACGCCGGTCATCGCTTCCTCGTAGATCGGCACGACGATGACCATGTTGTGTTTCGCGGCAAGCTCCTGCATCAGGCGCGTCGTGTGCCCGTCGGGAATGGCTTCGGCGGCCGCGTACCACTTGCGGTCCTGGCTCGGGCAGAAATAGGGCTGGGTGAAGACTTCCTGGAAGCAGAGGACCTGCACGCCTTGTTGGGCCGCGTCCTCGACGAAAGGCATGTGGGCCTCCAGCATGATGTCGCGGATCCGGTCGGGCTCCATCGACGCGTCGCCTTTGAATCCCATCTGGATCAAACCGCATTTTACTTTTGCCATGTTCAGCCTCGCTCCAAAGGTTGCCGCGCAATCTCGCACCGCTGTCGCGGTCGCCCGTGAGACGGGCTCTTGCATCGATCATTCCACCCCCGTCCACGAGCCGTGCATCGGGTTCGGGATGATGTACCAGCCTTCGCCCCAGTAGCGTTTGTGCGCGTCGGTGGTCGCGGTGCGCAACGCCTGCGTGGCGGGTTCCGTGCAGGGTGGCGCGGGATTGCCGCGCACGCAGGGCAGGAAATCGCCCAGGTCGTCGCCGACCAGCATGACGACGCGGTAGTCCTCGGCGATGAGCTTCCACCGCACTTGCTTCGCCCGCGTCCAGTCGGCCTGCTCCGCGGCCATCATGACGCGGTCGGCATTCGCCGGTATGCCCGTTTCGATCAGGTCGTGAATCGTGGTGTCCTGCTGCGGGCAGAATTTCGTCGTCCCGGGCTTCGCCTCGCACGGCCGGTTCGTGACGAAAAACACTTCCACGCCGGAGTCGATCGCGTACTGCACGAATTCCGCCGCGCCCGGCACCGGACGCGCTTCGTTGGCGGCGTTCCAGTCGTCGAACTTCCGGTTCGAGAAGGGCGGGTCGAGCTCGGCCTGGAACTCGACGTTGCTGACGAGGGTTTCGTCGACGTCGAAGATGATCGCCGGCGGCAGGTCGGCCGCGTCGCGCTGGTGGGGGAGCGCGCTCCAGGAGCGGTCCTTGAGCATGCGCGGCAGGTCTTCGGCGGCCGCGCCGTAGGCCTGCAGGGCGAGCGCCCGGTACTCGGCGGCGTCGCGGACCCAGCGGATGCCGAGGTCGGTTTCGTCAGCTCCGGCGGAGGGCCGGGTAGCGCAGCCGCCCAGCGCCGCAGCGGCGAGGCAGAGGAGCATCGGCGTGGTTCTGAATCTCATGGCATCGGCTTGCTCTTTTGGAAAAGACTATCACGACTGAGCCTGTATCCGCCGGTCCGCTGGTGCCGGGTCGTACTTTCGTACTTATAACACCAGCGCACCAGCGCAAAAAAAAGGACGGCCGGAAAACCGGCCGCCCCCATTTCTTATTATTGTTACCTTTTTTCTCGTTGGATCGATCAGTTCATCAGAAGTCGTAATTGACGCCGACGCGGATCTCCCACAGCGACGCATCGGCAACGCGGCCCTGCGGTGCCGGCGTGCGGAACGCATTGTAGATGTACTGGTTCGTCGCTTCGTCGATCTCGAATTCCACCACCGGCACGTTCCGCGGGAAGCTCTGTTCCTTGAGCACGCCCCAATCGTCGTTGATCAGGTTGCCGATGTTCTCGATGATCATGAAAGCACCGAAGTTATGGCCTTCCAGGAAGCCGGGAAATTCCTGCTCGATCTTGATGTCGTACTTGTGCCACCAGGAGCTGTGCATCGAATTCCTGGGTGCGATTGATCCCGCAAAGTCGCTCAAGCCGCTCTGCTGGAGGTAGGTGAAGAAAGCATCCTGGTCGAAAGGAACGAGATTGCCGTTCTCATCCTCGACAGAGCCGAAGCGGACCAGCGGATCGCTCGGGCCGGTCGGGATGTACAGCAGGTGCCGGTTGTCCAGCGTGTCGCCGAACGTGAAGCCGCCGTCGATGAATGTCGCGCTGAACGGGCGGCCTTCGTTGACGCGGCCGTACAGCGTGATGTGCGTCATGGCGTCGCCGAAGAAGGCGTGGCTGAAGTTCGCGCGCAGCGTGAAGCGATTCGGGATCTCGTAATTCGAATCCGCCGGGCCCGGGTCGTTCGGGTCGGAGACGGAGACGTTCACGTAGTTCGAGAACGCGACCGAGCTGGTCATCGGGCTGACTTCCGTCGAGTCCGTGTAGGCATACGCCAGGGTCCAGTCGAGACCCCAGTCGTAGGCCTTGCTCAACGCAATCGAGTAGACGTCCGACTGCCCGTCATCACCCGAGACGTTGGACAGGATGAAGTCCTGCGAGAACAGCCGAGTATCGCAGTCCGTCGGATCGACGGCACAGGCAGGATCGCTGCGATCGATGCTCTGGTAGATCGGCCGTCCATCCGGCGCGGTGCCGATCTGCTCCAGCGTCGCGTCGATGATCAGCGCCGAATCCTCTTTTTCCGTGTGCAGGTAATCGGCCAGGAGCGTGTAGCCGTCGCCGAAGAACCCGGCGTCGAAGTTCCACGTCGCGCCAAGGGCGAATTTCCATTCCTTCGGAATATCGAAATTCGGGTCGACGGCATTGACGCCGCTGTTGGCCGACCCGCTCGCGACCCCGTCGAACAATGCCTGCGGGATGTCGAAGATTGGATCGCCATTCCCGGTGTGCGGGATGTTGAAGAGATTGGCTGCAGGATCGTCGGCCAGCGGAATGATCTCAGGACCCAGGTTGCAGTCCTCGTCTTCGCGGTACTGGCATTCGACCTGCGTGATGCCGTCATTGGAGTAGTTGTTCGACAGCCAGACGTTCGGGTTGCCGCCCGAGTACAGGCCCACGCCGCCGCGGAAGGTCAGGTCCTCATTGAAGTCCCAGTTGAAGCCGAGGCGCGGCTGGATGATGCTCTCGCCGTCGAAATTCTGCCGGTTCGAGTAGCCGTTCCGCGCCAGGAAGTTCGGGTTCGCCCGCGGCAGGTCGTCGCTGGTGTACCAGTCGTAACGCACG
>DASSBS010000151.1:0-12486 GCA_035698445.1 Woeseiaceae bacterium | reverse complement strand
TCCCTCCGGGCCCTGCGGGCCCTCCGGTCCGCGGAAGTTCCGCCAAAGGCCTCCCCCGGCCACGCCTCCGCCGGCAGGCATCGTGGCAGCCCAGGGTTCCGCGACTCGCGCGGAATTCGGCGGGCGATTTACGCGCACCGGCGGAGCCGTGACCGGGGGGTGTCTTTGTCGGAACTTCCGCGGACCGCAGGGCCCGGAGGGCCCGGAGGGAGCCATTTCGACAAAGACACCCCCCGGTTGCGGCTCCGCCAGCCCCGGCCTTCCAGCCCAGCGGACCACCACCCGAGAATCCGCAACAAATCACCAGAAACCAGGGTGGCTTTTGCCCCCCGTGCCTCTAGAATATGCAACCCTCGCTCTTCGGGACCCTCGAAGGCGAGCCTCAATCACTCACGTAATCAGGGGAGCGGCCATGGCAGCCCGCGGCGTCAACAAAGTCATTCTGATCGGCAACCTGGGCCAGGACCCGGAAACCCGCTACATGCCCAGCGGCGGCGCGGTGACCAACCTGCGGATCGCGACCAACGAGTCGTGGAAGGACAAGCAGACGGGCGAGCCGCAGGAGCGCACGGAATGGCACCGCGTGGTCATGTTCGAGCGCCTCGCGGAGATTGCCGCGGAGTACCTGCGCAAGGGCTCGCAGGTATACATCGAGGGCAAGCTACAGACCCGCAAGTGGCAGGACAAGGACGGTAACGACCGTTACACGACCGAGATCCGTGCGAACGAGATGCAGATGCTGGGCGGGCGTCCCGGCGCCGGCGCGCCGGCGATGGACCGGTCGCGGGAATCGGGCAACGAGCCGGCACCGGCGCGCGCGGGCGTCGCCGACGACTTCGACGACGACATTCCGTTCTGAGAAATCCGAAGCTTCCACCTTCGAGGAGCAGAACCGGAACTTCCGTGGCCGGCAAGCTATACATCAAAACCTACGGCTGCCAGATGAACGAGTACGACTCGGACAAGATGGCGGACGTGCTGCAGGCCTCGCACGGCTTCGAGCGCACCGCCTCGCTCGAGGACGCCGACCTGCTGCTGGTGAACACCTGCTCGATCCGCGAGAAAGCGCAGGAAAAGGTGTTCTCGGAGCTGGGCCGCTGGCGCGCGCTGAAAGAGCGGCGTCCGGAGCTGCTGATCGGCGTGGGCGGCTGCGTCGCGAGCCAGGAAGGCGAGGGCATCAGCCGCCGCGCTCCGTTCGTGGATCTCGTCTTCGGGCCGCAGACGCTGCACCGGCTGCCCGAGATGGTCGACGAGGTGCGGGCGAAAGGGCGGCCGGTCGTCGACGTGTCGTTCCCGCAGATCGAGAAATTCGATTGCCTTCCGGAACCGCGCGCGGAAGGGCCGACGGCATTCGTCTCGGTCATGGAAGGCTGCAGCCGCTATTGCACGTTCTGCGTCGTGCCCTATACCCGCGGCGAGGAAATCAGCCGCCCCGTCGACGACGTCGTTGCCGAGATCGCGCTGCTCGCCGAACAGGGCGTGCGCGAGGTGAACCTGCTGGGCCAGAACGTGAATGCCTACCGCGGGCCGATGCACGACGGCCAGCTTGCGGATCTCGCCACGCTGATCTACTACGCCGCCGCCGTGGAGGGCATCGACCGCATCCGGTTCACCACCTCGCACCCGGTGGAATTCACCGAGAGTCTCGTGCAGGCCTACGCCGAGATTCCGCAGCTCGCGAATTTCCTGCACCTGCCGGTGCAGCACGGTGCCGACCGCATCCTCTCGGCGATGAAGCGCGGCCACACGGCACTCGAGTACAAACAGAAGATCCGCCGCTTGCGCGAGGTGCGGCCGGGCATCTCGATCTCGTCGGATTTCATCGTCGGCTTCCCCGGCGAGACCGACGCGGATTTCGAGGCGCTGATGCGGCTCATCGAGGACGTGAGCTTCGACCAGTCCTTCAGTTTCATCTACAGCGCGCGGCCGGGCACGCCGGCCGCGAGCTTCGCGGACGGCACATCCGTGGCGGTGAAGAAGGCGCGGCTGCAGCGCCTGCAGGCGCGGATCACGGCGCAGGCGCACGCCATCAGCGAGGCCATGGTCGGCACCACTCAATCCGTGCTGGTCGAGCGCCGCTCGCGCAAGGACGCCCGGCAGCTCACCGGCCGCACGGAAAACAACCGCTGGGTCAACTTCGACGCCGCCCCGTCCTGCCTCGGCCGCTTCGTCGACGTGATCGTTACCGAAGCGCTGCCGAACTCGTTGCGCGGGCGCCTCGCGGCGCCGCCGCGTGCCGTTGCCGCAGGTTGACGAGGCCGACCGGTTCGACCCTCGATAGCACGGTATTCCATGTTTCCGGCCTTCAAGGTAGGCTAAGACTGCCCATTCCGACCCAACCAGAGGTCCGACAATCCGCCATTGAACGCTGTCAAAATATCCCAGGACATCGTCCTCGAGCCCGCCGACAACAGTCGACTGGCCAACCTCTGCGGCCAGTTCGACGAGCACCTCCGACAGATCGAACGCCGGCTGAACGTCGACATCGCCAGCCGCGGCAACCGCTTCCGGGTCACCGGCCAGCCGGGCGCCGCGCAGATCGGCACGCAGGTGCTGCGTTCCCTGTTCAACCTGACGGGCAAGGAGCGGATCGACCCGGAGCGCGTGCACATCTGCCTGCAGGAGTCCGTCATGCGAGAAGGCGAGCAAACCGGCGATGAGCCCGGCGGCGGCGCCGACGGCGCCGCGGACGACCCGATCGAGATCCAGACGCGCCGCAAGCTGGTGCGGGCGCGCGGCGCCAACCAGCGCGCCTACCTGAAGGGGATCCGCGATCACGACCTCGCGTTCGGCATCGGGCCGGCGGGCACGGGCAAGACCTACCTCGCGGTCGCGAGCGCCATCGACGCGCTGGAGAACGGCGAGGTGCGGCGCCTGATTCTCGTGCGGCCGGCCGTCGAAGCCGGCGAGCGGCTCGGCTTCCTGCCCGGCGACATGTCGCAAAAGGTGGATCCCTATCTCCGGCCGATGTACGACGCGCTGTTCGACATGCTCGGGCCCGAGCAGGTCGCGCGCCTGATCGAACGCAACGTCATCGAAGTGGCGCCGCTCGCGTTCATGCGCGGGCGCTCGCTCAACGAATCCTTCGTCATCCTGGACGAGGCGCAGAACACGAGCGTCGCCCAGATGAAGATGTTCCTCACGCGGATTGGCTTCGGCTCGCATGCGGTCGTCACGGGCGACATCACCCAGATCGATCTGCCGGCCGGCAACCAGTCGGGCCTGATCAACGCGATTCGCATCCTGTCCGACGTGGACGGCATCGCGTTTACGTATTTCACGCCGAGCGACGTGGTGCGGCACCCGCTCGTGCAGCGCATCGTCGAGGCTTACGAGGCGGACGGCAAGAAAGGCGCGGACGGCAAGCAAGGTAAAGAACAAAAGTAGATGAGTGCCCGCGTCAACGTGGAGCTGCAGGTCGCCTGCAGGACGGCGACGATCCCGCACGAAAACGACATTCGCGGCTGGATCGAGGACGCGCTGCGAGCGTCCGGCGGCGGCGCCGAAGGCGAATACGACGTCGTGGTGCGCGTGGTCGACGAGCGGGAGAGCCGTGCGTTGAACTACCGCTTCCGGCAGAAGGACCAGCCGACGAACGTGCTCGCGTTCCCGGCCGGCGATGGCGACGAGGCCGGGAGCCTGCCCGACGCGCCGGAGAGGCCGCTCGGTGATCTCGCCGTCTGCGCGCCGGTGCTCGAGCGCGAAGCCCGCGAACAGGGCAAGAGCCCGGCCGCGCACTGGGGCCACCTGCTGGTGCACGGCACCCTGCACCTGCTGGGTTACGACCACCAGGACGCCGCCGCAGCAGCGCGGATGGAACGGCTGGAAACGAGCATACTCGCGGCCCATGGCATCGCCGACCCGTACCGCGACACCACGTGACTGTTACAATGACGAATCGATGAACGACAAACCTCCCGGTACCAGCGGCACAGGATCGGCCGGAGTCTTCAAGCGCGTCCTGCGCGCCGTGAAGGGCGATCCCTGGAGCCGCGAAGAGATCCACACGCTGTTGCAGCAGGCCGAGAGCGTCTTCGACCCGGAGGAGCAGACCATGCTCCAGGGCGTCCTCGAGGTCGCCGAGACGCAGGTGCGGGAAGTGATGATCCCGCGCTCGCAGATGGTGGTGATCGAGCGCAACCAGAGACTCGACGAGATGCTCAAAGTCATCGTCACAACCGGCCATTCCAGGTTTCCGGTCACGGGCGAGGACCGCGACGAAGTACTCGGCATCCTGCTCGCCAAGGACCTGCTGCGGCACTTCTCGAACGGAGCGCCCGGCGAGCTGCGCATCGAGGACTATCTCCGGCCCGCGTCGGTCATCCCGGAATCGAAACGCCTGAACGCCCTGCTCAAGGAATTCCGCGACAGCCATAATCACATGGCGATCGTCGTCGACGAATACGGCGGCGTGTCCGGGCTCCTGACCATCGAGGACGTGCTCGAGGAAATCGTGGGCGAGATCGATGACGAGCACGACCCGGAAGAAGTGGAGTCTATCCAGGCGGGACCGGAGCGCGAAGGGCGGCCGACCTGGCTCGTGCGCGCCCTGACGCGTATCGAGGATTTCAACGAGTATTTCAACTGCGAGCTGCCGGACGACGACTACGACACGGCCGGCGGCCTCGTCATGCACGAGCTCGGCAGACTGCCGCGCCGCGGCGAAGAACTGCATTTCGGCGGCTTCGAGTTCCGCGTGACCAAAGCGGACCGCCGCCGCATCGATACGTTGCAGGTGCAACGGGAACCCCGTCCCGATTGATACGCGGGCCGTACTGTTGACCGCCCGCGCGCCGCTCCGGCAGCTTCTCGACGTCCACCCGATCGGCATCCGGCTGGCGTACCTCGCCGGCGGGGCCATGATGACGCTCGCGTTCGCGCCGCTCAGCGGCTGGGCGCTCGCGCCGGTGCTCGTGGTGCCGGTGCTGACGCTCAGCCTTTATTCGACGCCCCTGGCCGCCGCCCGCTATGCCTTCTGGTTCGGTGTCGGGCTGTTCCTGTTCGGCACGTACTGGGTCTACATCTCGATCCACGTGTTCGGGCAGGCGCCGTTATGGCTGTCGCTCATGCTGATGTTCGGCCTCGTGTTGATCATGGCGTTCTGGTATGCCGCGACCGGCTGGCTCATAGCGGCGCTGTCGCGGGGCAGCCCCGCGCGGCTGGTCCTCGCCGCGCCGGCCGCCTGGGTGCTCGTCGAGTGGTTCCGCGGCTGGTTCCTCACCGGGTTCCCGTGGCTGAGCCTCGGTTACAGCCAGGTCGACTCGCCGCTGGCCGGCTGGCTGCCGGTGCTCGGCGTCTACGGCGTTACTTTTCTCGTCGTGCTGAGCGCGAGCGCGTTCGTGGCCTCGGTCTCCTTCACCGGGCGTGCGCGGCAGCTCGCGCTCACTCTCGCCGTCGTCCCGTGGCTGGCCGGCTTCGGGCTGCAGTGGGTGCCCTGGAGCCACCCCTCCGGTGAAGCGCTGACCGCCACGATCGTCCAGGGCGGCATCCCGCAGGAGCGGAAGCATCTCGCGGAGCAGTTCCTGCCCACGCTGGAGCTCTATGGCAGGACGATCAGCTCGCATCCGGACAGTGACCTGATCGTGTGGCCGGAAGCCGCCATTCCCGCGGCGGCCCAGCAGGTCGAGCCGTATCTCGCCGCGCTGCAGCGCGCACTGCGCCGGGGCGGGCAGGCCCTGCTGCTGGGCATCCTCGACGCCGGCGGGCCGGACGTCATCTACAACAGCGTCTACCTGCTGGACGGCAACAGCCGGCAGGTGTATCGCAAACGGCACCTCGTGCCGTTCGGCGAATATTTTCCCGTGCCCGACCTGCTGCGGCACTGGCTGGCCGGAATGATCAAGCTGCCGTCCGGCGACATTTCGGCGGGCGAGGAGCGGCAGCCGCTGCTCACGTTGCCGCGCGGGACCGAGCTCGCCACCGCCATCTGCTACGAGGATGCCTACGGCGCGGAGCAGCTCTACGCCTTGCCGGAAGCCGGGCTGCTCATCAACGTCAGCAACGACGCCTGGTTCGGGGATTCCATCGCGCCGCACCAGCACCTCGAGATTGCCCGCGCGCGGGCCGCCGAGGCCGCGCGCTACACCATCCGGGCGACGAACAACGGCATCAGCGCCTTCATAGGCCCCAAGGGCGAGCTGCTCCAGACCGTGCCGCAATTCCGCTACGCGACCCTGACCATGGACGTGGTCCCGCTGCAGGGCGCCACGCCCTACGCGATCGCCGGCAACTGGCCGGTGATCACCCTGGCGCTGGTCCTGGTGCTCTTCTTCACGCTGAAGCGCCGCCTGTAGGAGCCCGTCTCACGGGCGACTCCGGCGGTAACGGCCGGTCGCCCGTGGGACGGGCTCCTACAAGCAGGGCCCGTAAACCGCTATGCTTTCGCCCTTTCACCCACGCCGCAGGCCCCGATGAGCAAGCACTACGATCCCGAGACCGTCGAACGCGCGGCACGCGAGTACTGGGACGCGCGCCGCACTTTCGAAGTGGGCGAGGATCCGACCAGGGAAAAATTCTACTGCCTGACCATGTTCCCGTACCCCAGCGGGCAACTGCACATGGGGCACGTGCGGGTGTTCACGATCAGCGACGTCATCGCGCGCTACCAGCGCATGCAGGGCAAGCACGTGCTGCAGCCGATGGGCTGGGACGCGTTCGGGATGCCGGCCGAGAACGCCGCCATCCAGCGCGGCATCCCGCCGGCACAATGGACCTACAAGAACATCGACTACATGCGCGGACAGTTGAAGCGGCTCGGCTACGGCTACGACTGGCGGCGCGAGCTCACGACCTGCCGTCCCGAGTACTACCGCTGGGAGCAATGGCTGTTCACGAAGCTGTTCGAGAAGGGCCTCGTGTACCGCAAGAACGCGGTGGTCAACTGGGACCCGGTCGACCAGACGGTGCTCGCGAACGAGCAGGTGATCAACGGCCGCGGCTGGCGCTCCGACGCGCTCGTCGAGCGGCGCGAGATTCCGCAGTGGTTCATGAAGATCACGGCCTACGCGGACGAGCTGCTGGAGGAGCTCGACACGCTCGACGGCTGGCCGGAGCCGGTCAAGACCATGCAGCGGAACTGGATCGGGCGTTCGGAGGGCGTGGAGCTGTCGTTCGACGTCGAAGGCTGGCCGGAGCCGCTCACGGTGTTCACGACGCGCCCCGACACGCTGATGGGCGTCACCTACATGGCCGTGGCCGCCGAGCATCCGCTGGCGCAGGCGGCCGCCGCCAGCGACCCGACGCTCGCCGCGTTCCTCGAGGCATGCAAGCGCACGCAGGCCGCGGAAGCGAGCCTCGAGACGATGGAGAAAAAGGGCATGCCGCTCGGCATCTCGGCGATCCATCCGGTCAGTGGCGAGAAGCTGCCGCTCTGGGCGGCCAACTTCGTGCTGATGAGCTACGGCACCGGCGCGGTCATGGCGGTACCCGGCCACGACCAGCGCGATCACGAGTTCGCGACGAAACACGGCTTGCCTGTTCGCCAGGTCATCGCGCCCGCGGACGCCCAAGAGGTGGACGTCTCGGCGGCCGCCTTCGTCGAGCACGGCATCCTCATAAACTCCGGCCGGTTCGATGGCCTGGATTTCAGCGCGGCGTTCGACGCCGTTGCCGGCTGGATCGAGGAGAGCGGGCGCGGGCGCCGCTGCGTGCATTACCGGCTGCGCGACTGGGGCGTCTCGCGGCAGCGCTACTGGGGCGCGCCGATCCCGATCGTCTACTGCGAAGCTTGCGGCGCGGTGCCGGTGCCCGAGGACCGGTTGCCCGTCGTGCTGCCCGAAGACGTGGAATTCACGGGCGTCGGCTCGCCGCTGAAGCAGATGCCGGAGTTCTACGAGACCGCCTGCCCGCGCTGCGGCGGCCCGGCGACTCGCGAAACCGACACCTTCGACACCTTCGTCGAATCGTCGTGGTACTTCGCGCGTTACGCCTGCCCGGACAGCCAGGACGCCATGCTCGACGAGCGCGAGGCCTACTGGATGCCGGTCGACCAGTACACCGGCGGCATCGAGCACGCGATCCTGCACCTCCTGTACGCGCGTTTCTGGCAGAAGCTGATGCGCGACTTCGGCTTGTCGGCCGTCGGCGAGCCGTTCACCAACCTGCTGACCCAGGGGATGGTGCTGAAGGACGGCGCCAAGATGTCCAAGGCCAAGGGCAACACGGTCGACCCGCAGCAGCTCATCGACCGCTACGGCGCCGACACGGTGCGCCTGTTCATGATGTTCACCGCACCCCCGGAGCAGGCGCTGGAGTGGTCGGACGAAGGCGTGCAGGGCGCGCACCGGTTCCTGAAGCGCTTTTGGCACGCCGTGCAGCAGCACCTGGAGGGCGAGGCGCCGCCGGCGCTGGACCCGGCGGCCCTCGACGACGCGGCGAAGGAGCTGCGGCGCAAGACGCACCGGACGATCGCCAAGGTCAGCGATGACGTCGGCCGGCGGTACACCTTCAATACGGCCGTCGCGGCCGTCATGGAGCTGCTGAACGCGGTCTCACGGTTCGAGGGCGACTCGCCCGCCGGCCGCGCCGTCGTGCGGGAAGCACTGGAAGCGGCCGTGCTGCTGCTGGCGCCCATCGTGCCGCACATCTGCCACGAGTTGTGGCAGGCGCTGGGACATGCCACGGCTCCGGTCGACGAACGCTGGCCGGTCGCGGACGCGTCCGCGCTGGCGCAGTCGATGATCGAGATGGTCGTGCAGGTCAACGGCAAGCTGCGCGGCCGGATCTCGGTGGCGGCCGACGCGGACGAGGACGTGATCGCGGAGCAGGCGCTGGCGGACACGAACGTGCAGCGCTTCGTCGCCGACCGCACCGTGCGCAAAACGATCGTGGTGCCGGGGCGGCTGGTCAATGTGGTCGTCTAGGGCGCTGCCGCCGCTCATGCTCCTGCTCGCGGGCTGCGGGTTCCACCTGCGGGGCGCCCCCGATATCCCGCCGGAGATGGCGCGCACCTGGATCGACACCGAGGACCGTTACAGCCTCTTCTACCGCAAGCTCACGGACCGCCTGGAGCAGGCCGGCATCCAGCTCGTCGACTCGCCCACGAAGGCGACGGCAGAACTCGTCATCCTCGCCGACGACACGGGGCAGCGCGTGCTGTCGGTGTCCGCGCGCAACGTGCCGCGGGAATACGAGGTGTATTACACGATCTTCTACAGCGTGACGACCGGCGAGCAAGTGCTGATGGAGCCGCAACTCAAGACGCTGACCCGCGATTACACCTACGACGAGACGCGCGTGCTCGGCAAGGCGAGGGAAGAGGACCTGCTGCGCGAAGCCATTGCCGACGATCTCGTGCGGCTCGTCATGTTCCAGCTCTCGTCCATCGACCGTCCAGCCGCCGCCGGCACGCCTGCCAGCGAAGCATCCTGATCTCTGGAACCTGCCGCGTGGTACTGGTCCGCTACATCCTGTACTTCCTCGGCATCGCCCTCGTCACGGCGCTGCTGACGCAGATGGAGATCTGGTGGCCCGGCAGCCTGAAGCTCCACGTGACGCATGCCGGCGACACGTTCGGCACCAGCGAATACTCGCCGCTCGAGATGATGCAGCCGATCATCCTCACCATCTGCGCTCTCTTGTACGCCTGGGTCGCACGGTATTGCCCCTCGCAGCGGCCCGTCGCCTTCACGTTCGGCGGGCTCGCGCTCGCGTTCTTCATCCGGGAGCTCGACTATTTTCTCGACCGCTACGTCGCCGACAACTTCTGGCAGGTCACGCTCGCGATCGTCGCCGCGCTGATCATCACCTACGTGTACCGGCACTGGCGGCGATTCCGCATCGCCTGGCTGCGTATCTGGCCGTCCCCGGGCATCACGCTGCTGTTCGCCGGCGCCTGCGTGCATTTCGCGTTCAACCTGTTCGTCGGCCACGAGCCCCTGTGGATCGCGATCGTCGGGGATTCGTACGACCGGATCATCAAGCTGGCCGCCGAGGAATTCATCGAGACCATCGGCTATTTCCTGTGGCTCATCGGCAGCATCGAATACGCCTACCAGGCGCGCACGATCGCGGTGCGCGAGCCGCAACCGGCCGTGGCGAGGCGCCGTGCCCGCCGCAAACCGAAGTCGAAAGGCAGGTTCTAGAAAGGCTATCATGCCGTTTCGCGCGACTGGCGGTGACGCGGGCATGACGATCCACCTGCACGATACATTGAGCAACGAGAAGAAGGCGTTCGAGCCGCTGGTAGCAGGGCGCGTGACGATGTACGTCTGCGGGCCGACCGTCTACAACTACGCGCATATCGGCAATGCGCGCCCGCCGGTCGTGTTCGACGTGCTCGCAAGGCTGCTGCGGAGCCGTTACGAGCTGGTGTACGCGCGCAACATCACCGACGTCGACGACAAGATCATTGCGGCCGCCCGCGAAACGGGCGAGCCGATTGCCGACATCACGGCGCGCTACACCAAGGCGTACAACAGCGACATGGCGGCGCTCGGCGTCCGCCCGCCCGATATCGAGCCGCGCGCGACGCAGCACATACCCGAAATGATCGGGATGATCGAAGCGCTGCTGGCGAACGGGTGCGCGTACGCGGCAGAAGGGCACGTACTGTTCGACGTCACGTCCGACGCGGACTACGGCCGGCTGTCCAAACGCGACCTGCGGGAAATGATCGCGGGCGCGCGCGTCGAGGTCGCGCCCTACAAGAAGTCGCCGCAGGACTTCGTGCTGTGGAAGCCCTCGGCGCCGGAACAGCCGGGCTGGGATTCGCCCTGGGGGCGCGGCCGGCCGGGCTGGCACCTCGAGTGCTCGGCCATGGTGCGGAAGCACCTGGGGGAAACGATCGACATCCACGGCGGCGGCCAGGACCTCGTGTTCCCGCACCACGAAAACGAGCTGGCGCAGAGCCGCTGCGCGCACGGCGGCACGACGTTCGCGCGCTACTGGCTGCACAACGGCTTCCTGAGCGTCGACAGCACGAAAATGTCGAAGTCGCTCGGCAACGTGCTGCTGGTGCACAACATGATCGAGACGATCCCCGGAGAGGCAATCCGCCTCGCGCTGATGAGCGCGCATTACCGCCAGCCGCTCGACTGGTCGGACGACACGGTGGACAGCGCGCGCCGCCAGCTCGACCGCCTCTACGGCGCCTTGCGCGGCATCGACGTGCCCGCGCGCGCGCAAGCCACGCCGCCGAAGGCGGTGGTCGCCGCGCTGGAGGATGACCTCAACACGCCGAAAGCGCTCGCGGAGATGTTCAATCTCGCGCGGCGCCTCAACAAGGCCGGCGAGCGGGACGAGCGCCGGCAGCTTGCCGCGGAACTGTATGCCGCGGGCGACCTCGTCGGGCTCCTGCAGGACGATCCGGAGCAATGGTTCGCCGGCAGCAGCGGCGAGCTCGCCGAAGCCGAAATCGAGCAGTTGCTCCGCGAGCGCAACGCGGCCCGCGACCAGCGGGACTTCGCGGCGGCGGATGCCATTCGCGACCGCCTGGCGAGCGCCGGGATCGCGATCGAGGACGGCCCCGCGGGCACCCGCTGGCGGCGGAGCGGGTAATGACCGGCGTCGTCGGCAGGTGGCTGGCGCGCCCGCTCCTCGGCGTCGTCTGGGTCTACCGCCGCGGCGTCTCGCCTTTGCTGGGGCTCAACTGCCGCTACGTGCCGAGCTGTTCCGAATACGCGGCGGAGGCGCTCCGGGAGCACGGCGGCGTGCAAGGATCGTGGCTGGCGATCAGGCGGATCGGCCGCTGCCATCCCTGGGGCGGGTCCGGCTACGACCCGGTGCCGCGGCGCGGAGAGCGCGGCGGCAATGACGGCGGCGCCAAAGGCCGGTAAGCATGACGCCGCGCGAGCTCGCAAAAGAGATCGCCTACCCGGCCGCGCGGCGCCCGTCGCCGGCATCGAGATGTTCAACATCGCGGACAACTTCTGGACCCTGACGCCGCTGATCATCTTCGCGGTGGCCATCTGGGGCGGCTTCCTGCTCGCGCACGCAGGCTTCGCCGTGGCGGCGCGCCTGGCGGGTCTCGCGATATTCATCGTGCTGCCGGCGTCGCTCGCCGTGCTGGCCATCACCCGCTTCGCGCAGGAGTACCTGGCCTGGCTGCTCGCGGAAGGACGCGACATCGAAGCGCTGAAGCTCCTGACACGGTGCTTCCTGGAGGACCCGGCATTCCGTCCGCTGCCGGCCGATCGCGCAGCCGTGCTCGACATCGCACGGCGTTTTCACCGCGACGACCTGCTGCAGAACCTGGTGTAGGAGCCCGTCCCACGGGCGACAGCGGCGGCCGGCGCCGTGTCGCCCGTGAGACGGGCTCCTACAGGCATCGTTCAGGCGTGCGCCTGGTGCCGCGACCGCCGGCTGATCGCACGGCGTTTTCACCGCGACGACCTGCTGCAGAACCTGGTGTAGACATTATGAAGTGACCTATCCGTCCTCAACGGATCGTGGATTAAGCTGAGGGCGGTTAACGACAACGGCTCAGAGCCAGGCTTGAGGAGGATAGGTCATGGAAAAGTTTAGCAAGTACGTAGGCTTGGATACACA
>DASSBS010000150.1:0-11012 GCA_035698445.1 Woeseiaceae bacterium | reverse complement strand
ACGCGAAGCTCGTCCTTGATACCGAGACCACGGCTCGCTTCAGCCGCGATGCGGGGGATCAGGCGTTTGGCGCAGATGGAAGGAACCGTGCCGCTGAGATAGACGACATCGTCCTCGATCGCGACCCGCAGGTGCCGGTGGCGCTGCAGGCCGGGGTGGCGCGCCAGCGCGGCGCGAACGTTTTCCAGCACGTGGTTCTCGGTCATGACGAGTGCCCCGGGTGTGTAGTCTCGATCACGAATGTGCAAGTCCCGTGCCACGGGCCCGGGCGCACGCTCGTGAACCGGTGCCGGCGAGCCGGCCGAACGGACTCATTTTCCGGCAATTTTTACCGCCGTGCGGGGAAGAATTTCAGCCGCGATAGCGTTTCCCGGGCCGCGGCACCAACGAGGGCACTTGCTGCCGGTAATCCTCGTAATCGCCGATCTGCCGCACGAGATCGCGTTCCTCGCAATGCATCCCGACCAGGATGTAGCCGCTCATGCCGGCCGCGAACAGGAAATGGCCGGCGGTCATCGTCGGCGTGCCCCAGAAGATCAGCAGCCAGCCGAGGTACTGCGGATGGCGCACGATTTTGTAGAGGTACGGCGTGACGAAGGCCGGCGCGTGCAAGGCCCTGCCGCGCAGCGCGTCCCAGCCCTGCCGCAGCCCGAGCAGCTCGAAGTGATCGATCAGGAACGTCGCCCACAGCAGCACCGCGACGCCGAGGGCCATGACCGACCAGCCGAGCGTGACGGCCCACGCGGCGTCCGCCTGCCACAGCACCGGGACCGGTATCGGGCGCCAGGCCCACAGCAGCAATACGAGCACCGCGCTCGCGAGCAGCACGTAGGCACTGCGCTCCGCTTGCGCGGGCACGATCCGCGTCCACGCGCGTTTGAATCCCGGCCGCGCCATCACCGAATGCTGCAGCCCGAACAACGCAATCAGGCCGAGGTCGACCAGGATGGCGGCGCCGGGCGAGCCCATGTCGCGCCCGAGATCGATCGAGCGCGGCACCCAGGCCTCGAGCGCGGGAAGCATATCGGCGAGCGCCGTCACCTGCAGGTTGCCGAGGAAAGCCAGCAGGTAAAGGAACACCAGCAGGAAGGCGCCGTAGGCGCCGATGCTGAAGAGAAAGACGAACGCGCGGAAGGCGATCCCGCCGTCCACCGGGACGGCCGGCTCGATGCCGGCCTCTTGTGCGCTTGTGTCCATCGGAGTTTCTCCCGGGGTGAGCGGCGGGATCAGTTCGCCGCGCCGTCGAAGGACTCGCAGGAGACACCCGTGTGCCAGTTCGTGAACTGGCCGGCGGGGTTTTCCTTCCAGGCCCAGACGTGCAGCGTGTAGAAATCAGGCAGGCCGAAGCGGTTCGGGCTCTCGAACAGGTGAAAGAGCTGGCCCATGAGCTGCGGCGGCCCGGCGTTGTTCGCGTGCCAGGCGTCGGCGAGCACCAGGTAGTCCGCGCCGATGAGCCTCGCGCCGCCATTCGGCCGCGGCTCGTAGATGACAATCTCGGGACGGGTTGCGTCCAGAACGCCGTCACCGACGAGCGTCATGTTGACGTAGTGCAGCCCCATCGCGCCGGCAGCGGGCCCGGTGACGCAGCCGAATTGCAGGTGGTAGCCCTCGGCCTCGGCGAGCAGCACGTCACGGAACCGGCGGGTGGCGTCCCGGACGACCTGGACGAGCTCGCCGCGCGCACCCTTTTCACTGTTCCCGTGCGGGTGATCGGCGAAGGCCCGGGGCGAGGCGCCGGTGAGGAAGACGACGGCGCAGCCGAGGCAGGTAACCAGGCTTCTGGCGTTCATGACAGCTTCTCCTTTGAGGTGGAATCGGGACCGGAAGCGCTCGCGCGTGCGAACGTCCGGCGAGCGCTGATTGAGCCGCAGGAGCGGCGTTCCGGTCCTCAGGATGAGCTACGGAAAACCCCCGGGTTTGCTCAGGAAGGCGACCCGACGGCGCCTGAGTCCTGGCAGGCCACGTGTAAAATGGTGGCAAAGCCGCCGGCGGTGCCCGCCGCCGCGGCCGGACGACGAATGGCGCTTACCTCCGAACAACTGCGGCAAGGCTTTCTCGCAGGCGACCGGCTCGTCGAGCCGGCGCTCAACCGCGTGAGCGGGCCCGACGGCGTGGCGCAAGTCGAGCCCCGGGTCATGACCGTGCTCGTCTGCCTCGCCGGGCACGCGGGCGACGTCGTCTCACGCGCGACGCTGTACGACGCCGTCTGGGGCAAGGCGCTCGTCAGCGACCAGGCCCTCACCAACTGCATTTCCGAGCTGCGCCGGCTGTTCGGCGACGACCGTGCCGAGCCGCGCTACATCGAGACGGTACCGAAGCGCGGGTACCGGCTGGTGGCGCCGATCGCCGCGGCTACCGCACGGCCGCGCGGCGACCACGCCCGGCCCTCGGCGCGGCGGTTGCGAGCGCTCTCCTGGGGCGCGCTCGCGGTGCTGGCCGCCGCTGTCGTCGCGGTCGTGGTCTGGCCCGAACGCGGCGCAGGACGCTACGAGGCGCTACCGACGGTCGTCACCCTGCCTTTCGAGAACGCCGCCGGCGATGCATCGCTCGATTACCTGCGGCTTGCGCTGGCCGACGAGATCACGACGCTCCTGACGCAGGCACCGGATATCGCCGTCCGGCCGTTCGAGCCGCGCGCCGCGAACGCCGAGCAGGCGTCGCATGCGGGGCACGTAGTGAGCGGCCACTACTACCTCGAAGAGGGCGAGCGACTGGCGATTGCGATCGAGGCGCTGGACGTCGAACACCAGCGCCTGGTCTGGCGAGCGAGGATCACGGTACCGGCCGGCGACCTGCTGGCAATGCGCGAGAGGATCGCGGAGCGCGTGAGCGGCGGACTCCTGCCGGCGCTCGGCGCTGCCCCGGAGAGCACGATGCCGCACCCGTCCGATGCCGCCGCGTACCGGCTTTACTTGAACAGCCTCGCCATCTCGCGCGATGCCGGACCGAACCTGCAGGGCATCCGGATGCTCGAGAAAGCGGTGCGCCTCGACCCGGGATTCGCTTCGGCCTGGGCCGAGCTGGCGCGGCGCCATCACGACGATGCGAGTTACGGCGACGGTGGAGAGGCGGCGCGGCAGCGCGCTCGCGACGCGGCGGTGCGCGCATTGGCGGAAGATGCCGGCAACAGCGCGGCTGCGCAGGAACTGATCCTGCTGCAAACCGAAGCGGGGCACTTCGCCGCGGCGTACCGCCAGGCGCGAGACCTCGTCGATCGCCGCGGCCGAAGCGCCTACGCGCATTTCGCGCTGTCATTCGTGCTCCGTTACGTGGGTATGCTCGCGGAAGCGGAACGGCACTGCGACATCGCCCTGGCGCTGGATCCGGGCAACTTCGGCTGGCGGACCTGCGCGCTCGCGTTCATGGCGGACGGCAAGCTCCGGCGGGCCCGGGAGTTCATCGCGCTTCACGAGGGGTCGGAGTGGTCGAATCTCGTCGGCAGCTACCTGGAGGTGCGCGAAGGCGACCGCGCCGGTGCGCTCGACTACGCGCGATCGCTGTCGCCGGACGGGGCTGACCGGCGCTTCCTCGTGGCCTGCCTGACAGGCAGCACCGGTACGCGACTAAACGAAGCGGCTGCGGCATTCATCCAGCGCTGGCGCAGTGAGCACGATCCGGAGCCGGCCTATCACACCGCGGCTTTGCTGGCCTACTGCGGGCGGCGCGAGGACGCGCTGGACTTGCTGGGCTATGCCAGCAAGCACGGCTTCTGCACCTGGCCGGCGCTGGACCGCGATCCGATTTGGAGTCCGCTCACGGAGAACTCCCGATTCCGGGGACTGCGCGAGGAAGGGATCGCCTGCCGGGAGCGGTTCATCCAGGCGACGGGGCTCGCCGGCGGTTCCTGAGACCAACGCTGTCGACTACTAGTGGCCGCGAGGTACTTTCGATTCCCCTGCTACAGGCCACTAGCCCGATTAACAGCAGCTTGCACAAACCGTGCAGCAGCTCTTCGACCCGCGCCGGACTGTGGGGTACTCTCCGCCGCTCTCGCCTTGTTGGTGCTGCCGGGCCCGCCCCTCGATTGATGAATGCACTTTTCGACCTGTTCCTCGGCTGGTTCCGCGCCGCCGAGCGCCGCGAGCCATCCGCGAGGCAAGCCGCCGACGCCGGGCCCGGCAAAAAGCGGGCAAAGAAATCGCAACGTGGCCGGCCGTCTCCGGCATTGCCGCCCGCCAAAGCGGCAGCCAACGTCTCCGCGGTGACTGCCGAGCTGCTACAGGACCTGCGCTCGGCCTCCGAGGCCCGGGTCAAAGGGCCGTTGTGGTCGCTGCCGCGCGTCACCACCGGCGATCCGCAGCCGATGCTCAAGCACCAGGCGGACGCCCTCGCACGGCTGTCTCGCAATAACTTCTGCTCCGGCATCGTCCATCTGCCAACCGGGTCGGGCAAAACCCGCGTCGGCATCGAGATTGCCGCGAAATGCCTGGAGCACCCGCAGGGCCGGGTCATCTGGGCCACCAATGGTGTCAGCTTGTTGCGCCAGTCGGTGATTCGCCTCGTCGAGATGCTGGGCCGCTTCGATCGCGAGCTGTCGATGCGCTGGGCGGGCAGCGAGCACGTGCAGGATGCCGCCCTGTTTGACGACGCCCACGTCATCTTCGTCACCCGCGACACGCTGACCAAATGGCTGGCGCGCGCCGCCGACGGCCGGACTGCCGGCGACCCGCTGCGCACGGCCCTGACGGCGCGCAAGGGCTCGAAGGGCGCGTACAACATTGCCCTGATCTACGACGAATGCCACGAGCTCGGCGCAAACGGCCTGCAGCGTGCCTGGAAGAAATTTGCCGGGAAGGTGCTGACCGTGGGCAGCGCCGGCGAACGCTTCACGATAATCGGCCTCAGCGCCACGCCCATGCCGACGTCAACCGAGGCGCACGGACTCCTGCAGGATTGCATCTTCCCCGTGCGCGAGGGCACGACCACGCAGAAGGACTGGGGCGTCCTGGTCCATCACAGCGAAAGCACGCAGACCCTGACCGACCTGAAGATACTCTGTCCGATCAACCTGGCCTTGCAGCACTCCGGCTTCTTCGACATCCCGGAGCGCCTGGTAACCCGCATCATCGACGAGACCATGCCCGAGAGCCTGCTGCGCCGCGGCACCAGCAGCGAGAAGCAATGGGCACACGATTTCTCGCTGATGTTCAACCGCAAGGTCATGACCCATCCGGACATCCTGGATTTCCTGGCCGAACGCATCGCGCGGCGCCTGCCGGAGATGGGTAAAACCATGCTGTTCTGCGCCTCGGTCGAGGCCGCGAACTACATCGTCGATCGCCTGCGCCGTGACCAACGTGTTGGCGAGGGCCTGGTGACGCTGGTACACAGCCGGATGGAGGACCGTGACATCGCGGAGCTCGAAGAGGATACGGATGCGGAGGTTGTGCGCCCGGAGATGCAGATCCAGGAGTTTCTCGCCCGTGGCCACGAACCCTGCGTCATGGTGAACGTCGGCATGCTGACGACCGGCTTCGACGATCCCAAGGTGCGCTGTGTCGTGCTGGCGCGCCTGACCTTCAGCAAGAACCTGTTCTGGCAGATGATCGGCCGTGGCCTGCGCGGCCCCTTTGCCGGCGGCACCCCGGATTGCTACCTGATCGATCCCATCCGGCTCACCGAACGCTTCGAGGTGTTCGAGGGCTACCGGCCGGACGTCGAACGCCGCGGCATCCCGCAGCAGGATCTGGAGGAGCAGAACAGCGCCCTGCACGACCCGCGCGACCTCGCTCCCCTGAGCTGCGAGCGCGAACCGCCGCCCGAGGCGGATATCATCATCGACCCCTCGATACGCTGGGGTGTGCGCCGGGCCCTCCGCGCCTTTCTCGGCGGCAAGAAATTCAAGCTGGAGAAGATCAACGAGGCACTCGGCCAGGTACGGATCACCCACGACAAGGACGGCACGACGCGCATTACTCCCGCCGGCGGCGCGGCCACCGCGGAAAGCCCGTACGCCATGCTCGAAACGCACATCCGCAGCCTGGAAAACAGCATCGGCCGCGACCTGCCGTGGTTGTACGGCTTGCTGCCAACGCGCCTCGACACGATCGCCCGCAAGACGTTTCTGCGGAAATTACAAGTCATCCGCAAGCACCGCATTGCGACGCTCGAGGCATGGCATGAATACGAGTTGAAGCGGCTCTAGCGCAAAACCCCGGCGCTGCGCACTCGTGTAATTCTGTCCGGTACCGGCAATACGGATCAGTCGCCGATTAGCACCGTGGGTGCGCCCGAAACGATCGTGTTCACCATGCCGCAGGTCGTTGTGGCCTGATCCCCGGTACGGGCGGCGGGCAAACCTTCAATCAAAACGGTGGCGCTCCCGGAGATAATCGGTCCGCCGACGCAGGGCCGGCCCGGCGGGACGACCAGGGCGCTGGTGGTTTGATCCGTGACGCGCGCTGCAGGCATTCCGTCGATCAGTACCGTGGTTGCGCCCGGCCCGACGATGGTCCCCGCCAATGACATCGGGTCCGTGACCCGTGCCGCCGGCTGTTGCGCCGCGACCGCGATGCTGGCTGCGATACAGACGCCGGCCAGGACCGTCGTTGCAAGCTTATTCATCGGTATTCACTCCTTCAGTTCAGCGTAATGAGCGCGCCGTTGACATCGACAACACCGCTGGAGGTCACGGTCGTGGCCGTTCCGCTTTGCAGGATGGTGTTGGCGGTCGATTTCAGCTCGATCTGAGTCGCCTGGACGCTGAACTTCCCGGCGGGCTTGATCGCGACATCCCCGCTGCTGTCGATGCTTATCGCGCCTGAGGCATCGACCGTGATCGAGGCCGTCCCGGCGCGAATGACCACCGCCTCCTGCGTGCTGTTCAGCTCGATCGTGCCTTGGGACACGAGGCGGTTGACCCCGGCCGAAGACGGAGAGTCGTTGAGGTAATGATTGGCGAACACCGTCGACTCGGAACCGTCGGGCTGCGCGATCGGAGCGCCGCTGGCGTACAGGGTATTGCCGACGATGGAGGCATTGCCGTTGTCAAGGATCGCGGCGCTACGGCTGCCGGCATCTATGGAGTTGCCGACAACGACGAGCGGGTTCGTCGAAAAGCTGGAGCCCAGGTCGAGCTGGCCCAGCACGGTATTGTTGTTGAACATTGACCGGCCGACGACGGCCAGCTTAACGTCGCCGATTATCTGGTTGTTGCTGGCATGGATGCTGCCGCTCCAGTCGTTGATGCCGCCGCCGAGGATTTGATTGTAGGCAATCCGGATATTTGCATCGCCGTCAATTGTGATGCGCCCTCCGTCGATCTGGTTGCCCTCGATGCGGACGTCGCCGCTCACGTTCGAGCCCTCGATACCGTCGGCGGAAACCGGGATGTGGTTGTTCAGAATGGCGATGTTCCCGGATGTTTCCAGCAGCACACCATAAGGTAGCTGATCGAAGCGGTTGTCATGGATGCTGATCTGATTCGAAGCAACCACGGATACGGCGGATTCGAAGAAGCCGCCGGACCCGCCAATGACCGATAGATTGGAAATAACGACGCGGGAGACGCCATCCAGGCAAAGGGCGGGCCTGTGTCCCCCGCAGTAATCGTTCACCGTCGCCGGCGCATTGATAAACGTCTGGTCGCGCCCCGCGCCCTGGAGCCGGATGTTGCTTCGAAGCAGTAGCTGCTCCGTGTAGATGCCCGGAGCCACCCGGATCAACGTGGGCACGGGAGCCGCCGGATTGCCCGCGAGGGGAATGGAGTCGATGGCCGCCTGGATGCTGGTGAACTCGGCGTCCTGAATCCCGACAGTGAGGATGTTCAGAGGCGTGCCGCCGGCGGGTCCGCGCTCACCGGGATCGCCTTTCTCGCCCTCGGGACCCGGCGGGCCGACGGGACCCTGAGGTCCGGCCGGGCCCTGTGGTCCTACCGCGCCGGCGAGACCCGCGGGGCCGGGTACGCCTTGTGTCCCCGGTTCTCCCGGCGGTCCGGCCGGGCCCTGTGGTCCCACCGCGCCGGCGGGACCCGCGGGGCCGGGTACGCCTTGCGGCCCCGGTTCTCCCGCTGGTCCGGCCGGGCCCTGTGGTCCCACCGCGCCGGCGGGACCCGCGAGGCCGGGTACGCCTCGCGGCCCCGGTTCTCCCGGCGGTCCGGCCGGGCCCTGTGGCCCGGGATCGCCCTGGGGTCCGGGATCGCCCGGAGGTCCCGGCGGACCGACGGCGCCGATCGTTACGCCGTCAAACTCATCGTAGCGAAGCGCGCCTCCACCCGTCGTCACGGCGAGCTGGTAATTCGCTGGCAAGACATTCGCCGGCAGGCTTGCGATGACCACCGTATTGGTCTGCGATTCAACGGTGAGCGGGATCGTCCCGAGCCACAGTTCGATTGCACCGCCATTGTCGAAGTTCTTGCCGGTCACGACCAGCCGCACGGGGCTTCCGGTATCGTCGACGAAGACGTCCTGAATCTCGAGAGCGGACGCCGCCTGGCTGGTGCTTGCGCCAAAGAACGCAAGTGATGCCGTAACGGCGCACAACAGGTACCGAATATTCATGACGCTCCTCCCACTCCTGGCCTTCGCAGGCCGGGATCACCCTTCATTTTGTTTTTCACGGGTCGCGCAGCAGAAGCTGCTTGTTGTTAGTTATTGTGTGTAGTTTGTTTTCGAGAGCCGCGTAGTGTAGGGCATTCCTGCACTTGCTGCCACTTTTGCCCCGAGCAGGTGCAAGATCGTCAAGGCAGCATCCTGTGATGCCATCAGCCGGCAATTCCTGGCATGCACAAGCCGGCCGTCTGCAGGGATGAACATTGCCAAGTCAATCCAAACTTACCAAACGCTGCATCGCACCGCCCCCTTCATCAACGGCCGGGATCACCGGACAGGACGGACGGCGGCGCCCGATCCTGGTTCTGGCAACCCACCGTTTCCAGGACGTCCGTGCCCGCGAACTGCTGCCCGAGGAGCGTCTCCCCGATAAGGGTCGCCTCGGTATCGCCGCACCCGATCCCGGTCTGCTCGACCTTGAATCGCAGGAGAAGGTCGGGCAAGCCGTCCTTGTTGACGTCCCGAACTCCCTGTCCAACGGCGGAGGCCGCCAGCGGTCCGAAACCTACCGTGTTGATGTTGATCTGCAGCACGTCGAACAGCCCCTCGGACTGAATCGCTATCCAGATGCCGCCCCGGGATGCGGGATTCAGCCGGTTCTGCTCGTTGCCCGGTTTAATGTCGATCGTCAGGGTTGCCATGACCTCCGGTGTGATCGCGATTCCTTCCGACAAAAAACCCGCTGGGGCCGTGCCGATAACCGTATTACTGGCCGTGTCGATAACCGAAATACTTTCGGAAAAGATATTCGTCACATAGACGAGCTTGCCGTCGGACGTAATCGCCGTGTCGATTGGTGTGTCGCCGACTGGGATAGTAGCAACAACGGCGTTCGTCCCTGTCGCGATGACGGAGACGTCGTTGGAAAGCTGGTTCGTCACGTACGCGAATGCGCCATCGGGCGTGATCGCGATACTACCGGGCGCCTGCCCCACGCCCTGGGTAGCGACGACTGTGTTGCTGGCGATCTCGATCTGGGAGATGGTGTCGGATTCCTGATTCGTAACATAGACGAACGCACCGTCCGGTGTGATCGCGATCGCGCTAGGCGTCTCGCCCACCTCGATGACGACGATGACAGTGTTTGTCGCGGTCTCGATCACGGAAACGACGTCGGCGCTGGAAGTTGCGACATAAACGTACGCACCGTCCGGAGTGACGGCGAGTCCGAGCCCCGAGCCGTCCGTCGGGACCGTTTCGATCACTTCATTCGCTGCCGTGTCGATCACGGAAACGGCAGGTCCCAGATGGCTGACATATGCAAATCTGCCGTCGGGTGTCATCGCTATGTCGAATGGCGCCGACTCCTCCGTCATAACCGTCGTGATGATCGTGTTTGTCGCCGTCTCGATCACCTCGACCTTGTTGGTGAATAACGAGCCCGACGCGGACGCCTTGGACAATGAGCCCATGAAAACCGGGCTGGAAGGGATGGAACTGTAGAGAATGTCCCCTGACAGTTGATTGAAATCCCCATCGACGACCATCGTCACGTAAGCAAGAGATCCGTCGGGTGTGATCGCCACGCGACTCGGTATGTCTTCCAGCGTCACTGTATCGACCAGCTCGTTCGTTTCGGTATCGATGACCCACAGCCGGTCCTCCGACGCCTGGTTGGTCACGTACGCGAGAGGCTGTGCCTGTAAAGCCATCGATGCGGCGCATCCAAGCGCCGCCAGCGGAGCGACAGCCCTGTGTCGCGAGACATTGGTCGCGTGCAAACCGTAGCTTCGAGGTATCGGCATATCACTGGCCTCAGGGGTGCGCTGTGACTGTCCAATGGCGGGCGGAACTTCGGTCGTGGCCCGTTGGAATGTATTAGATCGGTATTGGGAGCGAAGAGCGTCCGCAGGTGAGGAAACTCACGGCGGCCGGAGCGCATGCGCCCGAGGGATTCCCTTCCCGGGTATTCTAGCAAGATACGGCGGTGCGTACTCGCCCTGCAGGAACAACGCTACCTGCTCGGACACCTGGCTGCGATCGCCCATTACGACGCCGCTGGCATCATCGTTGGCTGAACCAACAGAACGCGGCTATCTGTTCTTCCCCGCCACGTGCCAGCGCCGGCGCGGATCGTGGGGGCCGGAGCCGACCACGACCACCAGCCCGCGTTCAGCCAGTCCCGCAAGACGGTGCTGGATGGCGCGGGTCGAGAGGCCCGCGTGTGCCGCGATCTCCGCGGTGGAACGACCGTCGCCGGCGCCGATGTAGTCCACGATGTGCCGTTCCACGGGATCGAACGCTGCCGCTGCGACGGGTTCCGTCCGGATCGTCACGCGAAAGCGCAGCCCGGCCTCGGCGAGCTCCGGCTCTGGTAATCCTGCCCCTGTACACGCGGAGATCATCCGCTGCACCCCCGTTCCCCATTGCTCGATCAGGCCCAGCTCTTTAAAGACGCGCGCCAGCACGCGATTGCGGACCCTCGACACGCCCTCACGCAGATCGCCGATCGTGAGCCCCGGC
>DASSBS010000149.1:0-8778 GCA_035698445.1 Woeseiaceae bacterium | reverse complement strand
CCCGGACTATTCATGAATCGCCGCGATATGCGCAGAGATTTGTTCGCAAATTGCTCGAAAGAGGGATTTTCCGACCGAGCGGAATACTCGAATGTATTTCCGAGGGCGGAAAATTCCTTGTGCGGACAAAGATCAAGCAAGGGCGCGAGCGCATTCATGAATAGTCCGGGTTAAAGGGCGGGCAGCGGCAGCGAGCCGGCCACCAGGAACCGGTCGATCGGGAACACCGCCACGTCCTTCGAGCCGCGCTCGGAGAACGTCACGGCTGCCGCGCGGGTCTCCGTGAGCCAGCTCGTCACCTGCTTCGGCCGGGCGGACGCCAGCGCCCGGGGGGCGTAGAGCGCGGCATTGAGGCCGCCGGCCGCGTCGCGCGCAGACCGGTACTCGAACGCTTCGATGCCCGCCGCGCGCATCTCGCGGCCGAGCTGCTGCGTGGCGTCATAGCTGTCGCGGCTGGCCAGGAGTGTCGCAAACCGGGTGAACGGCGGTGCGTGCAGCCGCAGTCCGCGCTCCGTGCGGTAATCGGCGGTGAACACGTTGTGCTGCGTGTCGAGCTTGCCCGACGGCGGCGCGCTCGACATGCCGGACCAGAACACGAAGCGGTAGTAAGCCGCCTCCGAGAGCAACGCGGTCAATCCCAGCGACCCGTAGAAAAGGCCGGGCTCCTGGCGGGTGCCGAAACGCGATCCGTACGTGAGCGGTGGATAGCGGAACGGCGCGGCGAGCAGGTAGTGCAGGTGCTCGGTGCCGGCGAGCAGCGGCGGCTTTGCGTGCTCCAGCAGCCGCTCGAGGCGCCGCTGTTCGGACAAGGTATCGACGAGGCCGAGAGTGGCGACCTCTTCCTGGCTTTCGACCAGCCGCAGGAGCTCGCCGCCGAGCAGTCCCGCATTGATCCCGGGCACGCACGCGCCCCAGATATCCGTCAAAGCTTGCCCCGCATGGCGTCGAGGTATTCCAGGACCCGCGTGAGCCCCTGCACGGACTTGACCTGCTCGCGGGGGACTCCGCCCGTGTGCAGGTTCTGCACGCTCATCCAGTGGCGGATGTCGCGGGGTTCGCCGCCGACCAGGACGTAAAGGCTCCGGTACGCGCGGATCAGGAGCAGCGCCAGCTCGCCGGACTTGCTCGCCGGGGCGAGTCCGCGGCGGAAGGACGTCCGGTCCCGGCCGACGACTTCGCCGAGCTCCGCCTGGCTGAGTCCCATCGCCTTGCCCGCATTGAGAAACGCCTTCGCCAGGACGGCGGCGTCATCGGCCTCGGCTGCTTGCGTCAGGTTCATCTCTCCTCCGGCACGAAGATGGGCGTGTTGCAAATGCAATAATACCACCGATAATGATGTATATGCAACAGAATGAACGACTGGACCAGGCGCCCGGGGAAGTCAGTGGCTCAGCCGCGCACCTTGGCCCAGCTATCGCGAAGCGTGACGACGCGGTTGAACACGAGCCGGCCGGGGGCATGGTCGCCGGAATCCGCCGAGAAATAGCCCAGGCGCTCAAACTGGCAGACGAAGTCCGCGGGCGCATTGCCGAGTGACGGCTCGACGCGCGCGTCGACAATTTCCAGCGAATCCGGGTTCAGGTGCGTCGTCACGTCATCCGCGCGGCCGGGATTCGGATCGTTGAACAGCCGGTCGTAAAGCCGCACCTCGGCGGCCGCGGCATGTTCGGCCGAGACCCAGTGGATGGTGCCCTTCACCTTGCGGTCGCTCGTGCCCGTGCCGCTGCGCGTGTCCGGGTCGTAGCTGCAGCGCAGCTCGACGATCTCACCCGAATCGCCCTTCACCACCTCGTCGCAGCGGATGATGTAGGCGTAGCGGAGCCTGACCTCGCCGCCGGGTTTCAGCCGGAAGAACTTCTTCGGCGCCTCCTCCAGGAAGTCGTCGCGCTCGATGTAGAGCTCGCGCGCGAACGGCAGCGGCCGCTCGCCGAGCTCGGGATGGTTCGGGTGATTCGCCGCCGTCATCTGCTCCGTCCGGCCTTCCGGGTAATTCGTGATTGTCACTTTGAGCGGCCGCAGGACCGCCATGCGGCGCGGCGCGTTGTGATCGAGATCCTCGCGCACGCAGTTCTCCAGCAGCGCCATCTCGATCACGTTCTCTTTCTTGGTGACGCCGATGCGGCGGCAGAAGTCGCGCAGCGCCGCCGGCGGGTAGCCGCGCCGCCGCATGCCGGCGAGCGTCGGCATGCGCGGGTCGTCCCAGCCGCGGACGATCCCCTCCTCCACCAGCCGACCCAGCTTGCGCTTGCTCGTCACGGTGTACGCGAGGTTGAGCCGGGAGAACTCGATCTGGCGCGGCCGGTAGCGTTCCGGATATTTCATTTTCTCCAGAAATTCCGCTGCCGGCGATATGGGTACCGGTTGCAACTGGTCCAGGAACCAGTCGTACAGCGGCCGGTGATCCTCGAACTCCAGCGTGCAGAGCGAATGCGTGATCCCTTCGAACGCGTCCGACAGCCCGTGCGCGAAGTCGTACATCGGGTAGAGGCACCATTTGTCCCCCGTGCGCTGATGGCTCTGATGGCGGATGCGGTAAAGCGTCGGATCGCGCAGGTTGATGTTCGGCGACTGCATGTCGATTTTCGCGCGCAGCACGTGCTCGCCGTCGGCGAATTCCCCGGTGCGCATGCGGCGAAACAGATCCAGGTTCTCGGCCACGGTCCGGTTGCGCCACGGACTGTCCCGCCCGGGTTCCGTCAGGGTGCCGCGGTGCTCGCGGATCTCCCCGGCGCTCAGGCTGTCGACGTAAGCGCTGCCCTTCTCGATCAGCCGTTCCGCCGCCTCGTACAACGGCTCGAAATAATCCGACGCGTGCGTCAGCCGGCCGCCCCAGTCAAAGCCGAGCCAGTGGACGTCGTCGCGAATCGCGTTGACGTATTCCTCGCGCTCCTTGCCCGGGTTCGTATCGTCGAAGCGCAGGAAGGTCTTGCCGTCGTTCTCGGCGGCTATCTGGAAGTTCAGGTAGATCGACTTGGCATGGCCGACGTGCAGGTAGCCGTTCGGCTCCGGGGGGAACCGCGTAACGACGGCGCCGCCGTGCTTGCCGCTCGCGATGTCGTCGGCCACGATCTGGCGAATGAAATCCCTGGGCGTTGCGTCGTTCATTGGCGAAGGGTCAGTGGCGGGTCGAGAGCGCGGTCTGCTCAGGCGCCGCCGCAATGCGGGCACAGGCCCTCGATTTCGACCATCTGGCGCACGGCGGTGAAGCCGTGGTCCGCGGCCTTCCGGCCGACCAGGCCGCTGATCTCGCCGTCGTCGAGCTCGGCGACCGAGCGGCACTGGCGGCAGATGAGGAACTGCCCCGCATGCGAGCTGCCCGGGTCCGGGCAGCCGATGAAGGCGTTGAGCGAATCGAGGCGGTGCACGAGCTCCGCTTCGATCAGGAATTCCAGGGCGCGGTACACCGTCGGCGGAGCCGCTTTTTTTCCCAGCCGGTTCAGGCGGTCGAGAATCTCGTAGGCGCCGATCGGCTTGTGACTCGCCCAGACCAGCTCGAGCACGAGGCGCCGTATCCCCGTGAAACGCAGCCCCTTCTCCTCGCACACCCGTTCGGCCGCGTGGAGCGCGGCCGAGATGCAATCGTCGTGATCGTGGTGCGAGGGAGGAAACGGTTGTGCGGTCGCCGCCTGGTTCATGTCGGGTTCTGCTCCAATGACTGCAATTGTACACGACGAATCCAGCTACCCCACGCAGCCCGTGACCTGTAGGAGCCCGTCTCACGGACGATCGCGGCGTTGGCTGCCGTGTCGCCCGTGAGACGGGCTCCTGCAAGCGCTGCCTGACACGATGCGGCATTCGGTTACAATAGCGCGCCGTGATGCACCGGGCCGATGCAGCCCGGGCGCCCGATCCAGCAACAGTGACCTGAAAAATGCCGAACATCGAATTGCCGGACGGCTCCGTCCGCCGCTACGACAGCTCCGTCACCGGCGCTGAGATCGCGGCCGGGATCGGGAAAAGCCTGGCGCGGGACGCGGTGGCTATCCGCGTCAATGGCAAGCTGTGGGACCTGACCCGGCCGATCGCCGAGGATGCGCGCATCGAGATCGTCACCCGCGATTCCGGGGACGGGCTCGAGCTCTTGCGGCACGACGCGGCACACGTGCTCGCCGAAGCGGTGAAGGAACTGTGGCCGGAGACGCAAGTGACGATCGGTCCGGCGATCGAGAACGGCTTCTATTACGACTTCGCCCGCGACGAGCCGTTCACGCCCGAGGACCTCGCGCTCATCGAGCAGCGCATGCAGGAAATCGTCGATCGCAACGAGCCGATCTCGCGCGAGGTCTGGGAACGCGATTCGGCGATCGAGTTCTTCCGCGGCCAGGGCGAGGAATACAAGGCGCGCATCATCGAGGACATCCCGGCGAACGAAACGCTGACGCTCTACCGCCAGGGCGATTTCGTCGATCTCTGCCGCGGGCCGCACCTGCCGTCGACGGGCGCGCTCGGGAAAGCATTCCACCTCCTGCGTGTCTCCGGCGCTTACTGGCGCGGCGATGCAAGGAACGCCATGCTGCAGCGCATCTACGGCACGGCCTGGGCCAACGAGAAGCAGCTCCGGGCGTATCTGCAGCAGCTCGAGGAAGCCGAGAAACGCGATCACCGCCTGCTGGGCCGGACGATGGACCTGTTTCATTTCCAGGAAGAGGCGCCCGGCGCCGTGTTCTGGCATGCACGCGGCTGGAGCATGTTCCAGAAGCTGGTCGGCTACATGCGCGCCCGGGCGCAGGAAGCCGGCTATCGCGAAGTGAGCACGCCGGAACTGATGGACCGTTCGCTGTGGGAGGCGTCCGGGCATTGGGAATCCTTCGGCGAAAACATGTACACGAGCGAGACGCCGGACGGCCGCACCTACGCGATCAAGCCCATGAACTGCCCGGGTCACGTGCAGGTGTTCAAGCAGGGCATCACCAGTTACCGCGAGCTGCCTTACCGGCTGGCCGAGTTCGGCAAGCTGCATCGCTACGAGCCCTCCGGCTCGCTGCACGGCTTGCTGCGCGTGCGCGCGTTCACGCAGGACGACGCGCACGTCTTCTGCACGCTGGAGCAGATCACGCCCGAATCGCTCGCCATCTGCCGGCAGATTCTCGACATCTACGGCGATTTCGGCTTCGAGGACGTGCGCATCAAGTTCGCCGACCGCCCGCCGGTACGGGTGGGCTCGGACGAGGTCTGGGACAAAGCAGAGGCCGCGCTGCTGGAGGCTTTGCAAGCGGCAAAGCTCGACTACACGCACAACCCCGGTGAGGGCGCTTTCTACGGGCCGAAGCTGGAATTCGTGCTGCGCGACGCCATCGGCCGGGACTGGCAATGCGGCACTCTGCAGGTCGACCTGAACATGCCGTCGCGGCTGGGCGCCACCTACATCGGCGAGGACGGCCAGAAGCACGCGCCCGTCATGCTGCACCGGGCGATTTTCGGCTCGCTCGAACGTTTCATGGGCATCCTGCTCGAGCATCACGCGGGCCACCTGCCGCTTTGGCTCGCGCCGACGCAGGCCAAGGTGCTGACGATCACCTCGGAGGCGGACGCGTACGCGCTGGAGGTCGTGTCGAAGCTCCGCGATGCCGGCATCGCGGCCTCCGCCGACCTGCGCAACGAAAAGATCTCCTACAAGGTCCGCGAGCACAGCGTCGCCAAGATCCCGGTCCTCCTGGCCGTCGGCGCCCGCGAAATCGGCGAGAAGACCGTCGCCCTCCGCCGCCTGGGCTCGAAGCACCAGAAGGTCGTGCCCCTGGCCGACGCCATCACAGCGCTCCAGGACGAGATCCGCACCCGCGGCCGCGCCGCCTGACGGGTGCCGCGGACGAGCGTCATGTGACGCGCCGCCGATCCGACTGTGTCCCACGTCACAAATCCCGCAACGAACCGCCCCTCACCAACGCTTCCCGATTTTCCCGGGGATATACTCGGCCAAGCGCGACACTCCGAGCGCATTGGACATAAGGCCGCCAGGGAGAAGGGATGTGGCTCTGGAGCACTTCAAAACGCAGGTGTTGCTGCTGCATAGCCAGCAAAGCACGCTCGACGCATTGAGCGCCGGTTTCGGCGAGCGCTACTCGGTGCACGTCGCGACCAGCGGCGCCGAGGCCCTGAGCACGCTCGGTGCAACCCCCATTCACGTCATCGTGTCGGCACAGGACCTGCCCGGCATGAGCGGACTCGAAGCGTTGCGCGAGGCGAGGAAACGCTCGCCCGACACGATCGGCATCCTGCTCGCCGGCAATGACCGCGACGACGGGCTGGAAGCCCTGGTCGGCGACCAGGAAGTCTTCCAGATCGTGCGCGGCGCGATCAGCCCGGAGGCGCTGCGCAACCTCATCGATACCGCGACCAAGCGTATCCGGCTGCTCGCCATTTCGGAATCCGCCAATGACCAGGCGGCGGATGTCGACGAGCCCTCCGGCGAGCACATCATCATGGAGACCGGCGAGCACGGCCGGGCGATCATCACCGAAGCCAGCGCCTCCATCCCGGTCCTGCAACCGCAGCGCGCGGTGGTCACCCCGAATGCCGCCGGCCGCGAGATCGATGTGCTGGTGCTGACCAAGGACGAGGAATTTCTGCAGACGATAAAGGAGTCGGCGCGCGGGCTGCACAACGTGCAGTACGCGAACACGCCGTCGCAGGCCGAAGCGCTCGTGCGCGAGCACAAGGTCGGCGTGCTGGTGACGGATGCCGCGATGATCGGCTCCAGCATCGAAGCAATGACCGAGCGGTTGCGCGCTTCGCGGCCACGGCTCGTGGCCATCGTAGCCGGCCGCCGCGACGACGGCGAAATGCTCATGGACCTGATCAGTCGCGGCCAGGTGTACCGCTTCCTGCTGAAGCCGGTTTCGCCCGGGCGGGCGCGGCTGGCCATAGAGGCATCGGTCAAGCATCACCTGGACGCCCCGGATGCGGCTTTCGCGGGCAAGGCACGCAACGCCCAGCCGGCGCCGCAACGCGCCGAACAGGTCCGCACCGCGGCGCCGGCGCGCCCGGCAGCGCACCCCGCGGCGCGCGCCAAAACCGCGGCCCCGCCGGCCGCGAAGAAGGCGGCCGATCCGTTGCGGCAAAGCGGGCGCTCCGCCGCGCCCCTCGCGCGCAGCGGCAGGATGGTGGCACCCGCCCGGCCGATCCCGCAGGCGTCGGGCAGCGCCGGCGGCGGCTCCCGCTTGACCGCCCCGAAACTCCTGGCGGCCGGCGCCGTCGCGCTGGTCGCGATCGGTGCGGCGGGCTGGTGGCTGATCGGCACACCGGATGCGCCGCCACCCGAGGCGGTGGCGGATACGGCCGCCAAGGTCGCGCCGTCCATCGTCGAAACGGACATTTCCCTGCAGGCCGCGGCGGCCGATCACGTCCCGGCGTCGCCGTCCGCCTGGCAGGCGATCGTCGACGAAGCCCGCATCGCCCGCGATGCCGGCGAGCTGATCGCGCCGCCGGAATCGAATGCGGTAGAGCTCTACCTCGCCGCGCGCGCCATGGCGCCCGAACAACCGGTCATCGCGACGGAGCTCGACGCGGTCATCGAGCAGGTGCTCGCCATGGCCGAGACCGCGCTTCTCGCGGAACGCACCGACGACGCCGCCGCCGCCCTGCGCATGGTGCGGTTGGCAAACCCGGACAACCCGCGCCTGCCGTTCCTGGACGCGCAGCTCAACGAGCTCGAGCTGCGCTCGGAGCTCGCCGCCGCCCGGGCGGCAATCCGTGAAAACCGTTTCGAGGATGCCGCAACGGCCCTCGCGGCGGCGGAAGAACTGGCCGGTACCAAGACCGCGGAGCTCGACCTGCTGGCCGAGGAACTCGCGACGGCGCGCAGCGAACAGCAGGTGGACGAGGTGCTGACGCTCGCCAACGAGCGCCTGAACGACAACGCGCTGACCGAGCCGTCGAACGACAACGCCCGCTATTATTACGAGCTCGTCCTGAGCAGCGACCCGCAGAACGTCGCGGCACAACAGGGGCTGGCCGCCGTCGCGAGCAAGCTCGTCCTGCGCGCGCGCAACGCGATCGACGAAGGGCGGCTCGGAGACGCGGAGCACCACCTGGCCGATGCGCGCGAGCTCGATCCGGACAGCAGCGAGCTGACGGCTTCCGTGCAGGCGCTGGCAACCGCGCGCGCCGCCGAAGCCGAGGCAGCGCGCCAGGCGGAACTGGAAGCGCAGGCTGCCGCGCGCGCGGCGCAGGAAGCGCAAGCTCTTGCGGCTTCACCTTCCGGCGAGACCGGTCTTGCGGCCGAGACAACCCCGGCCTCCGGCACGGCAACCGGTCCGGCGCTTGCCGCTGAAACGACGCCAGCCGCCGCGGCTGGCACCCTCGACACCACCGCCGACGATGCGGGCGCCGGGGTTCGTCTGGCGGGCAGCGATGCCGGCGCGCTCGGCCTGGTCGCCGCGCCGGACGGCAGCACCGCCGCCCAAAGCGGCTCGGGTGACTTCGAGAACGGCATGACGGCGAACGCCGGCGCCGGCAAAACCGCGGGTCCGGCCGCGGCGGCCGCAAACCCCGAGCCGGAATACGTGCCGATCAGCTCCCTCACCCGCACGAATTACGTGGTGCCGGAGTATCCGCGCGGTGCGCAGCGCCGGAACATCACGGGGCATGTCGACATCAGCTTCACGGTCACCGCCGATGGCAGGGTGAAAAACATCGGCATTCTCGATTCCGAACCGGGCGACGAGTTCGACGAAGCGGCCACCGAAGCCGTCGCGCAGTGGCGGTTCGAGCCGCCGCTGGAGAACGGTGTGCCGGTGGACCGCCGGGTGGCGGTGCGGCTCGCGTTCGACCTCGAGTGAC
>DASSBS010000148.1:0-19030 GCA_035698445.1 Woeseiaceae bacterium | reverse complement strand
ATCGCCGCGATGATTGCGCAGAGATTTGTTCGCACAAGGGATTTTCCGACCGAGCGGAATACTCGAATGTATTTCCGAGGGCGGAAAATTCCTTGTGCGGACAAAGATCAAGCAAGGGCGCGAGCGCATTCATGAATGGTCAGGGCTTGTGAACGTTCTCCAGGAAGAGGAGGAACGACGGGTGCAGGTCGAAGCCCCGCACGTCGGCGGCGGTCACGGCATGCTGCTTCCAGTTTGCGACGAAGAGCCAGGGCGCGTCATCGTGCACGATCTGCTGCATTTGCTTGTACAGCGCGGCCCGCAAGCCGCGATCGGTCGCGGTGCGCGCGCGCTCGATCAGCTCGTCGACCTTCGGATTGGAGTAGTAGCCGGAATTGAAACCGCCCTGGTCCGGGAAGGCGCCCGTGCGCAGGGTCAGGTAAGGCAGCGTGTCCGGGTTGTTGGTCATCCAGGCCATCTCCGCCATGTCCGCCTCGTCGAGCCCCGCGTTGACCCGGCTCAGATAGGTATTCCACTCGTAGGTCTCGATGACGGTCGGAATGCCGACTTTGGCGAGGTCGGCCTGGATCGCCGTCGCCATCGCCACCGGCTGCAGCATGCCCGAGCCGCCCTCCGCGACGTAGAACATCAGCGGCTCGCCGTCGTACCCGGCGGCGCCGATCAACGCCTTCGCCTTTTCGGGATCGTAGGGCCACGGTTCGAGGGCGTCGTTGTGCGCCCAGCCGAAAGCTTCCGGTGTCGGCCCCGCCGCCACGGTGGCCGTGCCCTGCAGCACGTTGTCGACGATCGCCTGCTTGTTGACGGCGAGGTTGACGGCCTGGCGCATCCGCGGATCGCTGAAAGGCTCCCGGCGCATATTGAGGATCAGGAACCAGACATGCGGCCCGACCTGCTCGTGCACGGTGAATTCCGCTGGCTTGTTTTCGAACAGCGCGAGGGAGTCCGGCGGCACCTCGACCATCAGGTCGAGCTCCCCCGACAGCATCGCGGCCACGCGGGCGTTGCCGTCGGTGATCGGCCGGAAAACCAGCACCCGGGCGCTGTTCGTCGGCTCCCGGTAGCCGTCGAACTCGTGCAGGACGACCTTGACGTTGCTCTCCCACGCGGTGAAAGCGAACGGACCGGATCCCACCGGGTTGCGGCCGAAGCGGGCGCCGTATTTCCGGACCGCCGCCGGCGACACGATCATGCCCGGCGGATAGGCGAGATTGGAAAGAAACGGCGCGTACGGTTGCGTCAGCGTGAAGCGAACGGTGTGATCGTCCAGCGCTTCGGTCTTCTCGATCGCATCGAAAAAGAACGCCAGTGGAAACGGGCCCGTTTCCTCGTGCATCGGATGGTTCTCGTCGAGCATGCGATCGAAATTGAACTTGACCGCGGCCGCGTCGACCGGCGTTCCGTCGTGAAACGTCAGGCCTTTGCGCAACGTGAACGTGTAGATCCTGCCGTCCTCGCTGATGGTCCAGGATTCGGCGATCGCGGGCTCGACTTCGAGGGAGTCCGGCGCGTACCTGACCAGCCCCTCGTAGAGGTTCACCAGGATGCGGAAATCGTTGACTGCCGTCACCGTGGCCGGATCGAGGGACTGGGGCTCGGCCACCTGGCCGACGACCAATACGTCCTGCGGAACTCCAGCCGAATCCGGCGCACAAGCCGCCACCAGCGCGATCAGCAAGCCGGCAAGCCCGAAGCGTGCGATGAAACGGCGGATCGCCATGCGCGCTGCCATGTTCACGCCTCAACCCTAACACGGGAGCGCAAGGGGGGCGACCTGCGGAACCGGCGATCCTGGCCGGACCGCCCCGTGAAATTCCGGGGCGGATTGGGTACTATGAGTTGCCGTCCGCAACACATCCGCCCAGGACTCCGCTATCCCTCATCTCGTTGCGCCAACCGCGGCCCCTGCACGTTTCTTGCGCGATTCCACAGGCGTTTCCGCCGCGAGTACCAGGGGGATGGCCCAGCACGCAGGAGGTTCCGAGTGATCATCGAAGCCGGTGCATTCGCCAACCGGGTCACAATCGCCCTGGTCATCACGATCGCCGCGCCGCTGATGTTGCCCGGCCTGCTCGTTCGTGACTGGAAGAAGGGGCAGCGTTGGTGACCAAGGCCCGCGTCATCCTGGAGGACCGGCTCGAGGACGCACCGCTCGACCTGCGCGGCTTCGACCGCCCGCGCGCGCTGATCGATGCGATCGAGGAGAACCTCACGCCGCTGCTCGACCTCGTCAAGCGGCCGGTGATTTCCGCGCGCCAGTTCACCGGCGACCAGATCCTGCAGCTCGCGCGGCTCTCCGCGAAATTCGAGACGCAGCCGCAGCTCACGACACGCCCGCTCACGGGCAAGATCCTCATCAGCGCGTTCTACGAGCCGAGCACGCGCACGCGATTGTCGTTCGAATCCGCGTGGCACCGGCTCGGCGGCGACATCATGTCGATCACCGACTCCGCCTCCACGGGCATCGCCAAGGGCGAGAGCCTGCGCGACATCGGCGAGATGCTGAACAACTACGGCGACCTCGTGGTGCTCCGCGACAGCAAGGCAGAATCCGTGTACCAGATGGCGGAGTCGCTGCGCATCCCGATCATCAGCGGCGGCAACGGTTGCGACGAGCACCCGACGCAGGCGCTCGCGGACATCTATGCGATGCTCAAGTGGCGGCCATCGATCTGCAACGGTGCCGACGGGGAGGTGCCGATCCGCTTCGGCATCGTCGGCGTGCCGGGCAAGATGCGCACGGTGCGCAGCCTGCTGCTCCTGCTGCGCAATCTCGCGCACGCATTGGACGAGATCGTCGTGATCTCCGACGAGGAAGAGCCGTTCGCCGAAGGCCAGCGCGAGGAGCTGGAGGAGAGCGGGCTGAAGATCCGCGTCACGGACGAGTTCAAAAAGGAGCTGCCGAAACTCGATGTCGTCTACCAGAACTCGATTCTCTGGACCGGCAGCGATTATGAGGAGCTGGGCGTGAAATTCCGGCTGGACGCCGCATCGCCGCTCAAGCCGCATGCCATCATCCTGCATCCGCTCGCGCGCGGTCCGGAATTGTCGACGGATCTCGACAACACCGCGCACAACTGGTACTTCGCCCAGGCACGCGGCGCCGTCTTCATCCGGATGGCTCTCCTTGCCACCATCCTCAAAGTGTTCGTCTAGGCATGTGCGGCATCGCCGGAGTCATGCACCACGACCGCTCGCGGCCCGTCGCGCGCGAAACGCTGGTCGCCATGGCGGCCATCCTGCACCACCGCGGACCGGACGGTTACGGCTGCCGGATCAAGGACGGCATCGGCTTCGGGCATTCGCGGCTGACGATCGTCGATCTCGACGAGGAACGCGGCCGGCAGCCGTTCGTGAGCGCCGACGACCGCTTCATGCTGAGCAAGAACGGCGAGCTGTACGATTACCAGCGGCTGCGCGCGAGCCTCACGGCGCAGGGCGCGCGGTTCCGCACGAAAGTCGATTCCGAGCTGATCCTGCACCTCTACCCGCGGCTGGGGCTGCGCGGCACGCTGCCGTACCTCCGCGGCGAATTCGCGTTCGCGCTCTACGACAAGCAGGAGGACACGCTCTTCCTCGCGCGCGACCGCTTCGGCATCAAGCCGCTCTACTGGACGGAGACGCCGAACGGCATCGTCTTCGGCTCGGAGCTGAAAGCGCTGTTCGCGCATCCCGACGTCGAGCGGAAGTTCGAGCCGGCGGGCCTTTTTCACCAGCTTATGCAGACGATGGTGCCGGGTACGACGGCGTTCGCGGGCATCCACCCGATCAAGCCCGGCCATTATCTCGAGATCAAACGCCGCGACGGGCGGCTGCGGGTCATCGACCACCGCTACTGGGACATGGAGTTCCCGGTCGCGGGACGGCCGGCCCTGGTGGAGGACGAGCAGCCGTACATCGACGCGGTGCGGCAGCACCTCGTCGATGCCGTGCACCTGCGGCTGGAAGCCGACGTGCCGGTCGGCTGTTACCTCTCCGGCGGCATCGATTCCTGCTCGATCATGGGGCTCGCGGCCGCCGCGCGCCAGGGGCCGGTGATGGCGTTCACCATCGGCTTCGATACGGACGAATACGACGAAACGAAGGTCGCGCAGGAGATGGCGCGGGCCACGGGCGCACAGCAGGAGATTCTGCGTATCCAGTCGGATCACCTGTACGACTATTTCGTCGAGACGCTGTGGCACACCGAACGCTCGATCTACAACACGCTCGGCGTCGCCAAGCTCCTGATGAGCCGCCGCGTGCGCGAAGTGAACTACAAGGTCGTGCTGACCGGTGAAGGCTCGGACGAGCTGTTTGCCGGATACCCGGCGTTCCGGCGCGATTTCATCCTCCACGGTTTGCACGACCTGCCGGAGAAGGAGCGGAAAGAGTGGTCGGCGCTGCTGCAGCAGAGCAACGAGCGCTTCCGCGGCGCGATGCTCGCGGAGGATGCCGTGGAGGATCCGGCGCTGGACGCGCTGATCGGCTTCACGCCGTCGTGCCTCCAGCCGTGGCTGGCGGCCGGCCAGCGGGTGCCGGCGATCCTGCATCCGGAGTACCGGCGGATGCTCGCCGGTTACGAGCCCGGCCGCGCGATCGCGGAAGCGCTGGATGCCGAAGCCCTGCGCGAGCGCCACCCGCTCGACCAGGCGCAGTACGTGTGGATCAAGACCATGCTGGAGGGGCAGATCCTCACCTGGGGCGGCGATCGCGTCGATATGGCGAACTCGATGGAGGCGCGGCCGCCGTTTCTCGATCACCACCTCGCCGAGTACGCGGCGAACATTCCCCCGTCCATGCGCATCAAGGGCCGCACGGAAAAATACGTGTTGCGCGAGGCGATGAAAGGCCTGCTGCCGGACACCTTGTACAAGCGCGAAAAAGTAGCCTTCATGGCGCCGCCCGCGCACATGGATGCCGGCAAATGGGCGGCGATGAAACGGCTGGCGAGCGAGTACCTGAGTGACGGCGCGATTCATGCCGCCGGCCTGCTGGACGCCGACGGCGTTCGCGAGGTGTTCGAGCTGCACGACGCGCCAGGCACGACGGCCGCAACCCAGGTACAGCTCGACGCCGTCATCAATCACATGCTGAGCGTGCAGATCCTGCACGAGCATTTCATCGCCACGGACGTGCCCGCCCAGGCCCGCGCGCGCGCGCGCGAGCTCGGCTGGCAGTAGGTGCCGGGTCGTACTTTCGTACTTGTTGCCAATACACCGGCACACGTGCACGATTCAGGCACAACAAGTACGAAAGTACGACCCGGCACCTACTGCCCCGAGGCATCATCCTTGAATACGGAACAACCCGAAGAGCTGATCAGCGAAGGCGATATTTCGAAGCGCGTCGGCGAGCTCGCGGCGCAGATCTCCGCCGACTACGCCGACAAGGCGCCGCTCGTGCTCGTCGGCGTACTCAAGGGCTCGTTCATCTTCCTCGCGGACCTTGCGCGGCGGCTCACGATCCCGCGCACCATCGAATTCATCGCGGTCTCGAGCTACCGAGGCGCCAGCGTGGCGAGCGGCGCGGTGCGCCTCGTGATGGACGTGCGCGGCAACATCGAAGGCAAACACGTGCTGATCGTCGAGGACATCGTCGATACCGGCCACACGCTGCACTACCTGATCGACATCTTCCGCTCGCACCGGCCGGCGTCCGTCCGCACCTGCACGCTCCTGCACAAAGCGGAGCGCGCGGAGGTCGACGTGACGCTCGACTACGTCGGCTTCAGCATCCCGGACAAATGGGTGGTCGGCTACGGCCTCGACTACGCGGAGCAGAACCGCACGCTCCCCTACATCGGCATCGTCCACCCCGCCATGTAGGAGCCCGTCTCACGGGCGACCGGAATCCGGCCCCGTAGGGCGAAAACCTCGGTTCGACCCTGCGACTGCTGCGTCAGCAGCTCACCGGGCGGCCGTCGGCGCACTGGCCGGTTTCGACCTCGATCGTGGAATGGCGGATGCCGAACTCGTCCTTCAGCAGCGCCTTCACTCGCCGGACGAGCACCGTCGGGTCCGAATCATCGCGCTCCACCATGATGTGCATCGTCAGCATCAGGTACTGCGGCGTGAGGCCCCAGACGTGCACGTGGTGAATGCCGCAGATCTGCGGCACGCCTGCCCGCAGGCTCGTCTGCATGTCGTCGACGTCCAGCCACTCCGGCGTGCCCTCGAGCAGGATGTGCGCGCTGCGCTTCACGAGCAGCCAGGCGCTGCGCAGGATGAGGACCGCCACCAGGACGGACAGGAGCGGATCGATGGGCATCCAGCCGGTAAGGATGATGACGCTCGCCGCGGCGATCGCGGCAATCGACCCCAGCAGGTCCCCGAGCACGTGCAGCGCGGCGCCGCGGATGTTCAGGTTCTCCTGGTCGCCGCCGTGCAGGACGGCGAACACGACGATATTGACCAGCAGCCCGGCCGCGGCGACGGCGAGCATCAAGCCGCCGGCCACCGCCGGCGGGTCCATGAAGCGCTGCAATGCCTCGAACACGATCCACCCGACGATCAGGAGCAGCGTCAGCCCGTTGACGAAGGCGGCGAGGATCTGGAACCGGTGGTAGCCGAAGCTGCGCTTCGCGTCCGCCGGCCGCGCGCTGACGCGGAAGGCCACGGCGGCAAGCAACAGTGCCATCGTGTCGGTGAGCATGTGCCCGGCGTCGGCCAGCAGTGCCAGCGAGCCGGAGAGCAGGCCGCCGGCGACTTCGACCACCATGAAAAGGGCGGTGAGCACCAGCGCGAGGCGCACGCGGCGGCGGTTGGATTGCAGGGTTTGTGCTTCGTCAGGCATGGCCAGGCATTGTAGACCGGGGCGGTGCCGAAGGCCGATCGTCCGTGAGACGGGCTCCTACAGGAGCGCGCATCGCGGCGATGCGGATCCCGACGCCGCGTCGCCCGTGGGACGGGCTCCTACGCGCGATACCGCACCTGTGGGGGGGGCCGTCTCACGGACGGCGCCCTCAATCCCCGCTCAGGCGGTAGATCAGGATCGCCGCGCGCTTCGCGGCCAGCGCCAGCGAATCGAGCTGCAGGGTCTCGTCCGGCGTGTGCGAGCCGGAGCCGATCGGGCCCATGCCGGCGAGCGCGTCGGTGTACGGCGCGACGAAGGATATGTCGGCGGCGCCGCGCTTCGACGGATCGAACGCCGGCATCGCCCCGCGTCCCAGCGCTTCATTTATATCGGAGAGCTTCTCCTGCAGCCGGATGTTGCCCTCGGTCGGCGCCATCGCCGGATAGCCATCCTCGAACGTGATCGTGGCGCCCGTGTGCGGCAGGTGCTGCGCCACCACTTTGCGCATCGCCTCGCGCGCGCGTTCGAGTTGCTCGTTCGAGATCGTGCGGATGCCGCCGTGCACGATCGCCCTTCGCGGCACGACGTTGGTCTTGCCGAAGGCCGTGCCCCGGTTCTGCTCGTAATCGTACTCGACGAGGGTGCCGCCGAGGATCGTGCCGGCATTGAAGGTGAGGTATTCCTCTCCCCGCACGTTGTCATAAAAGTCATCCAGGATGCGCGCCGCTTCGAAGATGGCGCCCGCGCCGACGTCCTCGCTGAACACCTGCGACGAGTGCGCCTGCCGGCCTGTGACCTCCAGCCGCCAGTCGCTGGAGCTGCGCCTCGCTATCGTGGCGTAATCGACGCCGTCCTCGTAGGATGCGCCCTCGAACCCGAGCGCGACATCGGCCCATTTGCCGAGCTCGATCAGCGGTCCGCGGGTCACGGCCAGCGGCTCGCCCGGCTTTTCCTCGTCGCCGCTGTAGAACACAGCGACCGACAGGTCGTCCAGCGCGCCGATCTGCGCCAGCGCTTTCAGCGCGTAGAGGATGACGACGTTGCCGCCTTTCATGTCGCTGACACCCGCGCCCGTCGCGACGTTTCCCTGGCGCTCGAACGGTGCGCCTTCGGTTTCGAACACCGTGTCGAGGTGGCCGATCAGCAGGAATTTAGGTCCGTCCGAGCCCTCCTGTCTCGCGACGAGGTGCCCGGCGCGCTGCATGTCCGGCGGCAGATCGATCCATTGCGTCTTTAGCCCGAGCTCGTCCAGCTCCTGCCGCAGCACGCGGCCGACTTCGCGGACGCCTTCGAGGTCCATGGTGCCGCTGCTGATGTTGACGGTTTCCTCGACCAGCGCGATGGCCTCCTCGGCATGCGCATCGATCCAGTCGGCCATCCGGCGCTCGTTTGGGCCGAGGGACTGCGCGGCGGCGAACGCCGGGAGGAGTAGCGCGAGCAGCGCGGCGGCGAACGCCGGTCGCCCGTGAGACGGGCTCCTACAGGCGCCATTTGATGCAGGAGCCCGTCTTACGGGCGACCTCGAAAACCTCCAACCGAGTCTCATCACATCTATGCTCCTCTATCGTTCGCGGCACGCGGATGCGCTCCCGCGAAATCTATCACGCCACGAGATTCATGGCCGCCACCACTTGCGGCACCGTTGGAGCCCGCCATTTGCGGGCGGCCGGTAATGGCTGCGACAAACGCACTCGGGCACCGGCTTTGAACGAAACCGCCATCGCGGCTTCGATCGGCTCGTTACTGGTCGCCCGCAATGGCGGGCTCCAACGGGGGCGGGTTTGAAACGCCGTGCAGGCAACCGCAGAATGCTCGTTCGGGCGACAGGAGGCAACGCAAGTGGGCAGATTCGGCACCGGCCAGGCGATCCGGCGCAGCGAGGACCAGCGCTTCATCACCGGCAGCGGCCGCTATACCGACGACCTCGCGTTCGACGGCCAGGCGTTTCTTTATTTCTTCCGCTCGCCCTACGCGCACGGCATCGTCACGCGGCTCGACACCGGCGAAGCGCAGCGGTCGCCCGGCGTCATCGCGGTCTACACCGCGGCCGATCTCGCGGAAGCCGGCGTACGCGACGTCCCCGGCGCCGCCATGCCGGCGAGCTCGCTCACGCCCGCCCGGCGGGCGCTGCGCCAGCCGCCGCTCGCGCGCGACCGCGTGCGTTACGTCGGGGAGCCGGTGGCCGCGATCGTCGCGGAGACCTTGGCGCAGGCCAGGGATGCAGCCGAGCTCATCGAGCTCGAAGTCGACGAGCTCGACGCCGCCGTCACCGTGGAGGACGCACTGCAGGACGGCGCCACCACCCTCCACGAGGAGGCGCCGGGCAATCACTACGGCACGCTCGAATACGGCGATGCCGGCGCCACGGACGCCGCTTTCGCGCAAGCGAAACACATCGTCACCATCGACATCGTCAATAACCGCCTCGCGCCGACGCCGATGGAGCCGCGCGGCTGCAACGTGATCGTCGATCGCAATAGCGGCCGCATGATCGTGCACCAGGGCTGCCAGGGAGCGCACGCGCTACGCGAGCGCATTCTCGAGACGGTCGACCTCGGGGGCGAAAACCTGGACGTGCTCGTGCCGGACGTCGGCGGCGCGTTCGGTCTCAAGGCTTTCCTGCAATGCGAGACGGTGCTCGCCGTGTTCGCCTGCAAATCGCTCGGGCGGCCCGTCAAGTGGACGGCCGATCGTTCCGAGAGCTTCCTCGCGGACGTGCACGGCCGCGATCACGTGAGCCACGGCGAGCTCGGGCTGGACGAGGACGGCCGCATGCTGGCGATGCGCGCATTCGTTACCGGCAACGTCGGCGCCTATTGCTCGCAGGCGGGACCGATCATCCCGTGGTTCGGCGCCTGCATGACCACCGGTGTGTACGACATCCCGGTCGCCCGGATCGAAGTGCGGATGGCCGTCACCAACACCGTGCCGGTGGACGCGTACCGCGGCGCCGGGCGGCCGGAAGCCGCGTACCTCGTCGAACGGCTGGTCGACAAAGCCGCGCGGCAGCTTGGCATCGATCGCGTCGAGCTGCGGCGTCGCAATTTCATTGCACCGGAGCGCTTTCCCTACCGCACCGCCACTGGCCGCCGCTACGATTCCGGTGAATACGCGAACGTGCTGGAGAGCGCCCTCGCCCGCGCGGAGTGGGACTCGTTCGAAACGCGCCGCGCGCGTTCCGCCGCAAGCGGCCGGCTGCGCGGCATCGGCCTCGCGTACTATGTCGAGATCTGTTCCCTCATGGGCGGCGAGGATACGCATGTGCGCCTCGACGAGGACGGCCGCGTGACGGTGCTGGTCGGCACGCAATCGACGGGGCAGGGTCATGAGACGACCTTCGCGCAGATGGTCGCGGGCGCACTGGGCGTGAATATTGCGAACGTGCACATCGTGCAGGGCGATACCGCGCGCATCCCGACCGGCGAAGGCACGGCGGGGTCGCGCACGATGGCGATCGCGGGCTCGTCGCTCTCGCGCACGCTCGATAGCGTCATCGAAAGCGGCCGCCGGATGGCCGCGGAGCTGCTCGAAGCGGCGACGGTGGACGTCGAGCTCGACGACCACGGCGGTTTCCGGATCGCGGGCACGGACCGGCGCGTGACCCTGGCCGACACGGTGGCGGCCTCCTTCGACGACAGCAGGCGGCCGGCCGGCGTGCAGCCGGGGCTCGCCTGCAGCGAGCGGTTCGTGCCGGAAGACGGCACCTTCCCGAACGGCTGCCACGTCTGCGAAGTGGCGGTCGACCCCGAGACGGGGATCGTCGAAATCCTGCGTTACACGGTCGAGGACGACGTCGGCAACGTCATCAATCCGCTCATCCTCGAAGGGCAGATCGTGGGCGGGGTGGCGCAGGGACTGGGGCAGGCCTTTTGCGAGCAGGCCGTCTACGACCGGGACGGCGGGCAGCTCGTGACCGCGACGTTCATGGATTACGCGATGCCGCGCGCGGAATGGGTCCCACCGATCGACTTCCACTACCGCGAGGTGCCCTCGCCGCGGAATCCGCTGGGGGTCAAGGGCGCCGGCGAAGCCGGCACCGTCGGCTCCGCCCCGGCGTTCGTGAACGCGGTGCTCGACGCGCTGTCGGTCCGCGGCATCGAGCACGTGGACATGCCGCTGACGCCGATGAAGGTGTGGGCGTTACTGCATCCCATGCAGCAACCCCCCTGATATAAAAAAAGCGGCTCCCGGAGGAGCCGCCATCACCATCGTCAGTACAAGAGTCTTGGCTTTCTATCCCCCGCCAAGTCGTGCCTGAAGGCGTCGTCGAAAACCGTCACCAGCCTTGTTCAACGCTCATCTGTTGTTCAAAGGCTACGAGTCGTTGAACAAGAAGTTCTCAGAAAGGTGGCGCGTTGTCAATTGTCCAGCGCCTTTCTTTTGCGCCGCGTCCCGTACCGGGGCAGTTCTGTTGCTAGTTCACAACAGTCGCTTCAAATCAGGAACTTGGGCAGCATCCCGCCTTCCGGAAGCGCGGCCGGGCGCTGCACTCTGTTATTCCGTGCCCAGATAGGCTATGAAATGACCATGAGAACGGATTCGTCCGGCCGACCGGGCGAAGTCCGCCATTCGGGGACAGGAGATTCGATGCGCAAGCTCCTCGTCAGGGCCCTGCCGGCGTTCGCGCTCTGCGCCGTCGCCGCCGTGGTGGCGATCGATCGCGGGTGGCTGCGGCTGCCGCCCGGCGCGAGCATCATCGCCCACGTGCCGAGGATGTCCGAGGCGGAGGCGCAAGCCCACCGCGATAACCGCTACGCACGGATCGACTCGATCGAGGAGGTGTTCGCGCTGCCGGGGCATTTTGCGCGCATGGAGGCGCTGTACGCGCTGGCCGGCCGCTGCGATTCCGCCGCGGCGCAGAACCTGATCTTCCAGGCGAGCGGCATCGCCGATCTTTCCGATCGCCGGGACACCCTCCTCGTCCTGTTCACCCGGCTGGCGGAGCTCGACCCGAAATCGGCACTGGCGCTCAGCCGGACCCCGGTGTTCGCGGCCGACCCCGTGTACGAGCGCGAGGTCTGGCGGCGCTGGGGCGAGCGCGACCTGGACGCCGCGCTGCAGCATGCCGCGGCGCAGGAGCCGGAGTCCCGGCGCAATCTGGCGGCGCAGGCGCTGATGGCCGGGTACGGCTACTGGGGCAACGAGCAGACGGCGCGCATCGCGGGCTTGCTGCACGCCGAGCCCGACAACCGCACGCGATCCGCCCGCCTCGACGAGCTCGCGGGCAGCGATCCGGCGGCGGCCGTCGCCTACGTCCACGGCCTCGAATCACCCCTGCACCGCCGGCAAGCGGCGGCGCACCTCGGACGCTTGCTCGGCCGGAGCGGGCTCGGCGCCGCCGATCGCCTGGCCGGGTTGTTCCAGGATCCAGCGCTCACCCGGGCGTTCCAGGATGCCGCGGCGCAAGCGGCCGCCGAAGTCGACCCCGACGGTACGCTCGAGCGGCTCCTCGCCGAGCACGCCGGTGACGGATCGCGGCTCGCCGCCGCGTTCATGGCCGTGGCCGGCCGGGATCTCGAGCAGGCACTCGCCTGGTTCGAGCGCGTGCAGGATTCACCGCAACGGCAGCGGGTCGGCAGGGTGCTTGCGGAACAGCTCGCGAAACAGGACCCGCGGCGGGCGCTCGCCTGGGCCAAGGCTGCCGACGAGGGTTTCGAGCGAAGCATCTACCTGCGGGTTCTGACGACGCTGTCCGAAACCCGGCCCGACCTGGCCCTGGCGGATGCGCAGTCGCTCGACGGCCAACCGGAGCGGCTATCCGCACTGATGACGGTCGCGCGCACGGTGGCGCACCACGATCCCCATCGCGCGCTCGCATTGCTCGACGGCGTCGAATCGGCCGAGGAACGCGAGGTGCTGATCGGGAACATCGCCATGGCCTGGCTGCAGGACGATCCCGCAACCGCGCTCGGCTGGATACTCGCCGTGGATACGCCGAAGCGTTCGGACCTGATCGCGGGAGCCGGCTACATGCTCGCGCACCGCGATCTCGACGCGGCAATACGCCTGCTGCCGCGCATCGACAAGCAGCACGCGAATGTCTGGCGCCAACAGATCGCCGCCAATCTCGCGGCGCAACGTTCGGTGGCGGAGGCGCGGCAATTCGTCGAGCAGTACCAGGGCAGCCCCGAATACCCGCAGATGATGTCGGCGCTGATCCAGGGCCTGGCCCGGACCGATGCCGCGGCCGCGCTCGGGATGCTGGGCAGTCTTCCCGCGGGCGAGGACCGGCAGGTGCTTTACAGCAATGTGCTGATGCAGTACGCGCAGCAGGACCCGCGGCGGGCGGCGGAATCCCTGGCATCGATCGAGGACGACGTCCTGAGGACGAACCTGACGACACAGATCGTCAGCCAGTGGGCCCGTGCGGATCCGGCCGCGGCGGAGCGCTGGGCCGCCGACCTGCCGCCGGGCCAGGAACGCGACACCGCCATCGTGGGCGTCGCCTCCCGCTGGACCGAGCTCACGCCTGCCCGCCGCGTGCTGATCGAGAGCATTGACGACGCCGAGTGGCGCGCGCAGGCGGTCACCAACATGCTTTTTCGCCTCGCCAGCGAAGATTTCGAGCAAGCCGAACGCCTGCTGCGCGACATCAGTTTGCCGGCCGTCCAAAAGGAACAGTTGCGCCAGCAAATGGAAATGCTGCGGGAGCAATCACAGCAGAGTCATATCAGCGTCTGGTGACGCCGCGCCCCCGACCCACTACCCTAGGCAGTTCGTTGCGCGCTAGCCGGGTCGGCATGGATCAAAGCCAAATCGTTTTCCTCATCATCCTCGCCGCGGCCCTCGTGCTGCTGGTGACGGAGTGGATCCGGCTCGACCTCACCGGTGTCTTCATCGTGGTGGCGCTCGCCGCCAGCGGCCTGTTGTCTCCTGCCGACGCGCTGTCGGGTTTCTCGAGCGAGCCGGCGATCCTGCTCGCGTCGATGTTCGTGCTCTCCGGCGGCTTGAGCCAGACCGGCCTGACGGACCGCCTCGGCGGCTGGATCGGCCGCCTGTCCGGCGAGAACCTGTCGCGTGCCGTGCTCGTTATCATGCCGAGCGTCGCGCTGATGGCGGCCTTCAGCCATCACCTGATGATCACCGCCATGATGCTGCCGGTGATTCTCGGCCTTAACCACACACGGAACATTCCGGCTTCGCGGCTGATGATGCCGATGGCGTTCGCAGCTTCGCTCGGCACGACCATGACCGTCATCGCGGCACCCGCGTTCCTGGTGGCGCGCAACCTGCTGGAACGTACCGGGGAGTACCAGGTCGGCATCTTCGACATCACACCGATCGGTTTCGTACTGACGCTGATCGGCACCGCGTACATCCTGCTGCTCGGCCGCTGGCTGTTGCCGACGCGCGAAGGCGCCACGGCGGAAGAGGACCGGTTCCGTCTCGAACGCTATTACACCGAGCTCGTGGTGCTCGAGAACTCTCCCCATATCGGCAAGAGCATGCAGGACTTCCGCGACGAGCACGAGGAGCGGTTCCAGGTGGTCGACTGGCTGCGTCACGGGCAATCGCGGGGGCGTCCGTGGCGGCGCAAGGAGATTGCGCAGGACGATCTCCTCCTGGTTCGCGCCAGCCCGGACGAGCTCGCGGTGCTTGAAAAACAGCAGGGGCTCGCTTTGCACGCGGTGGTGGAGTACGGAGAGGAGATCCCCGACGAGAAGAAGAAGGACCTGCCCGGCAGCGAGCGGCTCGTGCAGGCGGTAGTGGGGCCGGACTCGGAGCTCGCCGGGCGCAACATCGGCAGCGTCGATTTCCTGTCCCGCTACGGCGTGGTCGTGGTGGGGTTGTGGCGCAAGCGCGGCTTCATGCGCAAGGAGCTGTCGAAGGTGCAGCTCAAGGGCGGCGACCTGCTCGTGCTGTGGGGCGACCAGAAAGCACTCGACCGGCTGGCCGACAACCCGTCCTTCCTGCTGCTGCTGCCGTTCTCCGCGCGCGACCGGAAACTCGGCAAAGGCTGGCGCGCGGCGCTGATCATGGCCGGCAGCGTGGTGGCGGCGACCACGGGGCTGATGCCGGTGACGATCGCGTTCATGACCGGAGCCGCCGTGATGGTGCTGACGGGATGCCTGTCGCTGAAGCAGGCTTACGAGTCGGTGGACACGCGGATCTTCGTCTTCATCGCCGGCGCCATCCCGCTCGGCCTCGCGATGGAACAGACGGGAACCGCAGCGCTGTTTGCCGGCTGGCTGGCGGAGCTGGTGAGCCCGTGGCAGGCGACCTGGGTGCTGCTGGCGCTATTCCTCACGGCCTCGCTCTTTACGCAGATCCTCTCGGACACGGCAACGACCATCCTGCTCGGCCCGATCGCGCTCAGCATGGCCGCGCTGCTCGACATCTCGGCGCCGGCGATGGTGTTCAGCGTGGCGATGGGCGCGGTCGTCGCCTTCCTCACGCCCATCGGCCACCACGGCAATCTGCTCGTGTACGAACCGGGTGATTACCGCTTCGCCGATTTCGTGCGCGTGGGGACCCCGCTGACGATCCTGCTCGGCCTGGCGGTGGCCTTCCTGGCTCCGATCGTCTGGCCGGGCACGTAGGAGCCCGTCTCACGGGCGACCGGGCTCAACCGACGGGTCGCCCGTGGGACGGGTTCCTACAGTCGTCTCTGGCACGTTTGTTGCAGCTCCCGCCCTTGTCGATTCGACACCGGCCCCGTGTCGTGATTTCAAGCGGCCCGGGTAAGCCCTGCAAGGAGATTCACATGCACAATTTACTTGTGAGCTGCGGGATGGCGCTGTCCGTGGCGCTCATCGCCGGTTGTATGATGACGACGCCGGGTCTCGGCGAGGCAGCCGGCAACGCGAGGTTGCCGGACAACGCATCGCTGCTGGATTCGGATGAAGGCGAGTGCGACGGCACCCTCCAGGTCAGCGAAGCGGGTATAGACGGCGAGGGCGAGGGCCCCGGGGACACGTTCCTGGTCGACGCAGGCGAGAACGCCACGTTCCAGCTCGACGGCGAGGACGCGGAAATCGAATGGGCCTGCGTCGAGGAGGACGGCGACTCCGACGAGGAGAGCATGGACTGCCCCGGCGGCGCGACGCACGTCCGCATCACGCGCGCCACGACGGGCGGCGAGCTGCTCGTCGAGTGCTACGGCTGAGGGACGGGCGCGCGTAAGCGCGCCCGGCGCATCACTGGAACACCTTTTCCGCCGGCACGATGCGCACCGCCTCCGGCTCCAGGCCCAGCGGCAGCTTCGCAATCTGCTCGTCTTCGGCCAGGAGCTCCTGCGGCTTCTCCGAATCGTAGCGGATCGGTGACGGCGCATCCTCCACGAGGCGCCGCTCCAGGTCCGCGGCGTCGCGCGTGATGAAGACATAGCGGACGTCCTCGGTCCGGAGGTTCTCCCGGATGACCCGGTTCACGTCCTCCAGCGTCAGGCGGTTCAAGCCCGCGCGCACGTAATCCGCGAACGAGGCGTCCAGCCCATAGTACCGGCTGTCCATCGCATAGCCGAGCTGGCGCGACTGGCCGTCCGTCAGCAGGCTCACGAACTTGGCGAGGAAGCTGCGGGTTTCCTCGAAATCCGTTTCGCTCATTCCCTCCTCGACCAGCTTCTGCAGCTCGTACAGGGCGACGCGCGTCGCGAAGTGCGCGTCGTTGTTGTTGCGCAATGGCCGGATCCAGAGCTGGAATATCTGCTGCTGCCGGCCGAGGTTCGTGTCCGGCTGGGTCCGGAACATGCCGCGCGGGAAGTACTCGATGTAAGCGTAGTCGCCGTAGTTCATGCCGCGGATTTCGCGGATGCGCTGGAACAGGTGGCTGTTGGTGCTGCGGTGCTCGCCCAGCCAGGAACGTGCGAGCCACAGCGCGATCCAGTCCGGGTCGCCGCGTGTCAGCTCGATCGGGAACCCGAGTGACACGGCGACCGCGGGCGTTTCCTTCTCGACGATCAGGGCGCGGTTGCCCTCTTCTTCCGGCGCGGCCGGCACGTCGAGCTCGACGCGCTCGCCCGCGGGCAATGCCTGCAGATCCTCACCAATGCGCGCGGGGAACGTTTCCGGGTAGCCGCCGGCGAGTCCCACCGTGATGTTCTTTACCGTGTAGTACTGCTTGTAAAAACGCTGCACGTCCTCGAGCGTCATCGCTTCGAGATCGCTGACGTCGCCGAGGTTCAGCGAGGCGTAAGCGTGGCCGTCGCCGTAAATCTCGCTGTACAGGAGCTCCTTGGCCGTTTCTTCGTCGTTGTTGCCGACGAGCCCGCTGCGGATCGCGTTGACGAGCTGCGTGCGGATGCGCCTGAAGTCCTGCTCGCGCCAGCCGGGCGTGAGCACTTGCTCCATCGCCAGGGCGTACCAGGTGTCGAGGTTGTCCTCGTGCACCTGGCCCGAGAGCCGCGTCATCTCCTTGTCGACCTGCGCGCTGAAATCGGCGGCGATCGGGTACATGGCGTCGTTGATCTGCTCGATCGTGTGCGCGGCCGAGCCGCCTTCGGTGAGCATGGCGGCAGTAAGGGCCGCAAGACCCTTCTTGCCGTCGGGATCGAGGGCGGCGCCGGCGTGGACGAGAATCGCGACGTCGACCAGCGGCGACGTATCGGAGGGCTGCGTCACAATGGAAACCGGCAGGGGGTCGTGGACGGGCGCTGCAGGAGCCCGTCTCACGGGCGATCCCGCGGCCACGAGCGCATCAATCGACGATTGCCCATCCACACCGGACATTTTTTCCGAGTTCGACAGCGACACCATCACGCGCCCGGAGTCCACGAAAAACTCGTTCGCGTAACGCCGGATATCCTCCGCGGTGAGACTTTCATACGTCCGATACAACTCGTTGATCGTCTCCGGCGTGCGCGCGTGCTGCACGTACGCCGCCAGCACGCTGCCGATCCCGTCGGAGCTGTCGAGCTGCGACGTTAACAGGTAGCGGAGGCGCGACTTCGTGTCCTCCACGAGCTCGGGGGCGGCGAGCTCCGTCCGGGCCTTCGCGAGGGTCGCGTTGATGGCCGCGACGACGCCGGCCGCTTGCGCTTCGTCGGTGAGCCGCACGTACAGCATCAGCAGGTTGGGGTCCTTCCGGTTCGGAAAGTAAGTCAGGAGCTGGTCGACCGATTGCTCTTCCAGCACCAGCTTCCGGTACAGGTCGGACGATTCCGAAAAATAAATCGACGCCAGCAGGTCCATGGCGGGCATCGCTTTTTCCTTCGGGTCGAAAGCCGGACCGCGGAAGGCGATGAACAGCCACGGCTGCGTCTGCGCATCCCACTGGATATGCTCGTACACGGGACCGTCGAGCGGCGGCTCGGCCGGAATCTCGACCTGGTAATCGCCGCGCTCCCAGCCGCCCCAGTACTTCTTCACGAGCTCGAACGTCGCTTCCGCGTCGACGTCGCCGACGATGATGACCGCCGCGTTTTCCGGGCGATACCAGCGGCTGAAGAACTCCTTCGAGTAGTCGAGCTGGTTGGGCATGTCATCGATGTCCTCGATGAAGCCCATCGTCGTGTGCTGGTAGCTGTGCTCATCGAACGCGAGATCGCGGATGCGCTCGTAGGCCTTCGAGGTCGGATCGGAATAGTTCTTCAGGTATTCGCCCTTGACGGCCAGCGCCTCGGTGCGGAACGCGGCTTCGGAGTAGCTCAGGTTCATGAAGCGGTCGGCCTCGATCTCGAGCATCTTCTCGAGGTCGGCCTTCGTGAACGTCGTGTGGTAGTTGGTGTAGTCGTCGGTCGTGTAGGCGTTCTGGTTGGCGCCGGTCTTCTTGAGGATCGCGCCGTACACGTCCGGCGGATAGGCTTTCGTGCCGCGGAACATCATGTGCTCGAAGAAATGCGCGAAGCCGGATTTGCCCGGCTCGACTTCGTTGCGCGAGCCGGTCTGCACGGGGATCTGCAGCGTGACGATATCGGGATAGTCCGTCTCGACGATGATAACGCGCAATCCGTTCTCGAGATCGCGCATGAGATAGGGCATGTCGAAAATGCGTGGCATCGGTCCCTCGCTGGTCGTGCCGCCGGCGCCGGTCTCGGCGGTCGGCGGCGTGTTCGAATCTCCGCAGGCGGCGAGCAGCGCGCTCGCCAGTAAGGCCATGACGGCATGGCGCATGGAATCTCTCCCCAAAGCCACTAAAATCGAACGATCCCGGTATGACAGCGGGGCAGGTAAAACGTGCCGTGTAGACATTATGAAGTGACCTATCCGTCCTCAACGGATCGTGGATTAAGCTGAGGGCGGTTAACGACAACGGCTCAGAGCCAGGCTTGAGGAGGATAGGTCATGGAAAAGTTTAGCAAGTACGTAGGCTTGGATACACA
>DASSBS010000147.1:0-37090 GCA_035698445.1 Woeseiaceae bacterium | reverse complement strand
CGGATACGGATGACGTGCTCGAGGTCGGTGACGAAGATCTTCCCGTCGCCGACCTGGCCGGTGCGTGCCGCTTCGACGATCGCTTCGATCACGCGCTCGACGCTCTCGTCAGGCACCGCGACGTCGATCTTCGATTTCGGCAGGAAGTCGACCACGTATTCGGCCCCGCGGTAGAGCTCCGTGTGCCCGCGCTGCCGCCCGAAGCCCTTCACTTCCGTCACCGTGATGCCCTGCACGCCCACGTCCGACAGCGCTTCGCGCACGTGGTCGAGCTTGAACGGCTTGATGATGGCGGTGACCAGTTTCATGGCGACTCCCCCGACCGGCCGATCTCGAACGACTTGCCGATGCTGAAGACCAGCGATTCCGTTGACTCGCCCACCAGCCGGTCGTCGGCGACGATCAGCGTCAGCCCGAGATCGAGCTCGGCCAGCTTGCGCGAGTAGCCGAGCTCGAGGTAGCTGCCGTCGAAGTCGCGCCCGAATGTCGCGAGTCGGCCATGAAAACCGTTCTTCTCGAGGGTGAGCGCGTACCACGTGTAATCCTCCGCGGGCCCGTCGAAGTTGCCGTACTCGCCGAGCGCCACGGCGAGGCTCACAAATTCAAGGGCGGCGCCGAGGTTCAGCTCCTGATACGTGTCGTCGAAATCCTGCGTGTAGTAGTAGCCGGTGAACCCGGCACTGAGGGAGACGTCCCCGATTTCGCGTGCGTAGCCGAAGAAGCCGTCGATTTCGAGCCCGTCATCGACGTCCGCGGCCCAGGTGCCTGCATAAAAGCCGCTTTGCGACCAGTCGATGCCGCCGGCCGCCGAAGATCGCGCCTGGAAGATGCCGCGGTAATAGTAGTCGTTCATCCAGCCGACGTTCGCCGATACCTCGGCGCGCGCGTGACCGGCGATGAGAACGGAAAGGCTCGCGAGCGTGAGTAACGGTGTCTTGTGCACGACGTCTCCCCGGTTTTTGTCCAACCGAGGTAGTGCAGGGAATGTGCCAATCTGCAAAGTGTTTGAGTTACAACAACTTGTATGTGGCGCCGGGCTCGCGGCCGCCCCCCGCTGGTGCAGGGCGGAGCGCTGTTGCACGATCCGTGTGCAGCGAGCAAGACCCCGGGGATGCTCTGTCAGGACCGCGCCTCAGCTATTGACGCCTTTCCACCGCCGGTGGTAGCGTCTCGAACGTAACTTCAGGTTCTCCAGCCGGCTTTGCCGGTCGGAGTGAAACGGGAAGTCGGTGCGCTCGCTCACTCTGCGCAGCAATGCCGACGCTGCCCCCGCAACGGTAGGCGAGTTACGGATCTGCAAGAAGCCACTGTGCGATTGACGCACGGGAAGGCGCAGCATCCCCGGGGAACATCCCCCGCTCGCGAGCCCGGAGACCGGCCTGCAGTGCTGACGACGGTGTCGCGGGCGGCGACCGACCGGCGGGATGCCTGCAGTTCCAATCCCACCGATCCCTTCCGCGAATGCCGTTTTACCTCGGCATACCAGCGCGCGGGTGCGCGCGCGGGAGGACAACGTGCGTCTGTTTGGCTTCTTTCCGGCATTCCTGCTGCTGTCTCCGGCGGCGAGCCAGGCACAGGATGAAACGCTCCCGACTTTCGTCGTTACCGCGACCCGCACGAGCGAAACCGCCGGCGAAAGTCTGGCGTCGGTAACCCTCATCACCCGCGAGGATATCGAGCGCCAGCAAGCGCGCTCGGTGCAAGACGTACTCCGCGGCGTCGCCGGGGTGCAGATTTCCAGCAGCGGCGGTTTCGGCAAGTCGACCTCCATCTTCCTGCGCGGGACCAATGAGGATCAGGTGCTGGTGCTCGTCGACGGGATCAAGGTCGGCTCGGCGACGCTCGGCACGACCGCTATCGAGAATCTGCCGCTCGAGCAGGTCGAGCGAATCGAGGTGGTGCGCGGTCCGCGCTCGAGCCTGTACGGCTCGGAGGCCATCGGCGGCGTGATCCACATCATGACACGCCGGGGCGCCGGGCCTGTTTCTACGTCGCTCGTCATCGGCGGCGGCAGTTCCTCCACCCGGCACGCCGCCGCGGGGCTCTCGGGCGGCGACGCCGGCTTCTGGTTCAACCTCTCGGCAAGCCGATTGAAGTCAGGCGGCTTCGATGTACGCGACAGCGCGGCGGAGCCGGACGCGGACGGTTATGAGAATACGGCGCTGTCTTTGCGCGCCGGCCGCCGCTTCGGTAACAGCGTCGAGGCGGAGGTGCATGTTCTGCACTCGGACGGATTCACCGAGTTCGACGGCGACTTCGTCAACGAGGCCGACCTGCTGCAGCAGGTGTTCGGGGCCAGGCTCACGTTCGACCCGGCGGCTTTCTGGCGCGTGCGCATCCTCGCCGGAAGAAGCAGAGACGAACAGGATAATTTCAAGGACGGCGCGGCGCGGACGCGCTTCGATACGGATCGCGACACGCTGTCGTTCCTGAACGAGCTGTCTATCGGCGATGCGCAGGTCCTGACGCTCGGGGTCGACCTGCAGCGGGACCGTATCGACAGCACCACGGAGTACAGCGAAAGCGAGCGCCGCATTACCGGCACTTTCGCCCAGCTCGCAACTGCCGCCGGGCGGCACGACCTTCTGTTCGCCGCTCGCCTCGACGACAACGAGCAGTTTGGCAATGAGGTAACCGGCAGCGCCGCCTGGGGCTGGACACCGGTTGCGGGTATTCGCTTGCGCGCCTCTTTCGGGACCGCGTTCAAGGCGCCGAGCCTCAACCAGCTCTACTTCCCGGGTTTCGGCAACCCGGCGCTGGAGCCGGAGCGCTCCAGGAGCGCGGAGATCGGAGCACGCGCCGCCACGCAGGGCGGCACCGTTTCCATTGCCGCCTACCATACCGACGTCGACGACCTCATTCTGTTCGATCCCGTCACCTTTTTCCCCGAGAACGTCTCGCAGGCACGAATCCGCGGCGTGGAGCTCGGCTATTCACTCCACCTCGACGCGTGGCAGGTGTCTGCCGCTCTCGACCTGCTCGCCCCGGAGAACCGGTCCTCCGGAACCGACCGCGGCAACCTCCTGCCGCGACGGGCGCGCCAGAGCTTGTCCATCGAGGCCCATCGCGAGCTCGAGCGCGCCCGTCTCGGCGCGCGGCTGACGGCGGAAGGCAGCCGCTTCGATGACCTCGCCAACCGGCAGCGCTTGAGCGGGTACGCCACCCTGGATCTGCTCGGCGAATACACGGTCCATCGCCACTGGCGACTTCAGCTTCGGATCGAGAACCTGTTCGACCGCCATTACCAGACGGCAGCGTCGTTCAACCAGCCCGGACGCGGCGTCTTCCTTACATTGCGCTACACGCCCGAATGGCCCGACGCAAAGGAATCCCCTCCACTTCAGAAAAAGGAGAACACGCCGTGAATTCACTCGGCCATCGGCAGCAGCTCGCAATCGGCCTCATCCTTGGCGGCGTCATGGCGGCGACCCGGTTCAACCACTTCGGCTCGCCGCTGAGCCTGCCCGATGCATCGCTGGCGATCTTTTTTCTCGCTGGCCTCTATCTCGGTCGACCGATCTGGTTCCCGATCTTCATCGCGGAGGCGGGACTGATGGACTGGGCGAGCACAGCGGGTGGCGTGAGTGCCTGGTGCGTGACCCCTGCCTACGGCTTTCTCATTCCCACCTACGCCGCCTTGTGGCTCGCCGGGCGCTGCTACCGGCGATACGCGCGGAAGGAGTGGCGAACGCTCGTGCCGCTCTGCGCCACGCTCGGCGCAGGCCTCGTGTCGGCCTTCGCCATCTCGAACGGATCGTTCTATCTCTTTTCCGGCTACTTCGCCGAGCTCGCATGGGACGACTATTTACGCGGGGTGATCGGCTATTTTCCAGCCTATGCAGGCTACGCGCTCGTCTACACGATGCTGGCGCTTTGCGTTCACGCCGCGGTCCTTGCGCTACCGCGCGGGCGTCGCGTGTCCGAGACCTGAGCTTCCGGGCTTCGGGCAGGCATGTCGTGAAAGAGCTCATTCTGGGCGGTGTGCGCTCGGGCAAGAGCCACCTGGCCAACAGCCGGGCGCGGGCGAGTGGATTGGAGGTTACGGTAATCGCCACCGCCCTGGCCGGCGACGACGCCGAGATGCAACGACGCATCGCTGCTCATCGGGCGCAACGTCCGTCGGACTGGGGCACGGTGGAAGAGCCGGTGGCCCTCGCACGGGCGCTGCGCGAGCATGCATCCGCGGATCGCTGCGTCGTGGTCGAGTGTCTGACCCTGTGGCTCAGCAATCTTGTCTGCAGCGATCGAACCGCCATGCTCGAGGTGGAGCGACGGGCGCTGCTCGACACGCTGCCGGGCCTCCCCGGACGCGTGATCTTCGTCGCCAACGAGACCAACCTCGGCGTTCACCCCATGGGCGAGCCGGCGCGGCGCTTCTGCGACGAAGCCGGCGCGACGCACCAGATGATCGCCGGGCTGTGCGAGCGCGTCACGCTCACCGTTGCCGGCTTGCCGTGGACGCTGAAAGGCCCGCGGCCGTGAGCCTCTCCTGGCTGCGGCAGCCCGCGGCGGAGATTGATTGCGAGGCCGCAGCGCGTGCGCGGTGGCGGCAGTCGCAGTTGACCAAGCCCCGGGGATCCCTCGGACGCTTTGAGGATCTGGCCGTGATCCTTGCCGGTTTGCAAGGCGTCGAACGGCCGCGTGTCGAGAACGTGCGCGTGGCAATTTTCGCGGCGGATCACGGTATCGCCGCGCACGGCGTCTCCGCCTATCCGCAATGCGTGACACGGCAGATGGTCGGCAACTTCGCCGCGGGCGGCGCCGCTGTCAACGTGCTCGCGGCCGGCACCGGCGCAACGCTGGAGGTCATCGACGTCGGCACGCTCAACGCCGGGGAGCCGCCCCCGGGCGTAATCGTGAACCGCTGCGGGCCGGGCACGGCGGATTTCCGAACGTGCGCGGCAATGACGGAAAGGCAGCTCGAGTCGGCACTGAATGCGGGCCGCGCCGCGGTCGGCCGGGCGCGCGCCGCCGGGTCGGAGCTCTTCATCGGCGGCGACATGGGCATCGGCAACACCACGTCCGCCGCGGCGCTGGCCTGCGCGCTGTTGGGTGCGCCGGCCGAAGCCCTGGCCGGTCCCGGCAGCGGCCTGAGTACAGCAGGCGTCCGGCGCAAAGCCGCCGTTATCGCTCGCGCCCTCACCGTGCACCGGGACCATCTCGACGATCCGCTGGAAGCGTTGCGGCGCCTGGGTGGATTCGAGATTGCGGCGCTCGCCGGAGCGTTCAGCGCCTGCGCGCAGCAGCGAGTCCCGGTGCTCGTCGACGGCTTCATTACCGGTGTCGCCGCATTGATCGCCGTGCGGCTGTGCCCCGGCTCCGGCAAGTGGATGCTGCACGCGCATCGGTCCGCCGAGCCCGGCCATCGCCGGGTGCTGGATGCGCTCGGTGCGCGGCCGCTGCTCGACCTCGGTTTTCGCCTCGGCGAAGGCAGCGGCGCGCTCGCGGCCCTGCCCCTCCTGCGCCTTGCCTGCTCGCTGCACGCGGAGATGGCCACCTTTGCGCAGGCGGGCGTAGCAGCCGCTGGGGGCTGACATCCGAACGGGCACCGTCGTTTATCTGATGCGCCACGGCGAGCCGGTCGGCGGGGTGCGCTATCGGGGTACGGCGGACGATCCGCTGAGTGCCAAAGGCTGGGCTCAGATGGAGCACGCGGTCGGAAGCTGCGGCGCATTCGACCGCATTGTCACGTCGCCACTCCGCCGCTGCGCTGATTTCGCGAGGTCGCTCGCCTGGCAGTCCGGCACGCCTTTGACGATAGAGCCCGGCTTCCGGGAAATGCATTTCGGCGAGTGGGAGGGGCAGACCCCGCAGGCCCTGATGGCGGCGTGCCCGGATTTGCTTCGGCAGTTCTGGGCGAACCCGCTCGCCCACCCGCCGCCCGGCGCCGAGGCGCTGGACGCCTTCCGCGCGCGCGTCATCGCTGCCTGGCGCGCACAACTCGGTGCGTCCGAGGACAGGACTTCGCTGGCGATCGTCCACGGCGGCACCGTCCGCGCGATCCTCGCTCACTTGCGTCACTTGCCGGAGCCGGAACTCGCGTGTCTCTCCGTTCCGTATGCGAGTCTGCACAAGGCGCAGGTGAAACCGGGTGGCGATCGGGTCGAGCTCGCATGCATTGCGACGGGTGCTCGCTGATGTGGCAGCCGCTCGCGGTTGCGATCGCATTGCTCACCCGCTTCCCGGTGGCTCAATACGGATCGGTCGACCCGCGGACCCTCGGCCGCTCCGTCCTGTGGTATCCGGCGGTCGGGTTCCTCATTGGGCTCGCCCTTGCCGGCGTTTCCCTCCTCATGCAAGCCTCTCCCGCCATGATCGGAGCCGCACTGGCGCTGCTCATCTGGTGCGGGATGACCGGCGGTCTGCACCTGGACGGACTGTCCGACACCGCCGACGCGCTCGTCGGCAGCCACGGCGATTCGGCGCGCGCGCTCGAGATCATGAAGGACCCCTCGGCCGGACCCATGGGCGTGGTGGCCGTGTGCGCGGTACTGATCGTGAAATTCGCGGCACTCACCGCCCACGTTTCCGCGGAAACCTGGTGGGCAATCGTGGCGGCACCGGTACTCGGCCGCGCGGCGGTGATCGCACTACTCCTCAACACGCCATACATTCGCCCGCAAGGGCTGGGCAAGATATTGGCCGCCAACCTGCCCCGTGGCCCGGGACGGCTCGTACTGGGTGCCACGCTCGCCGCCGCGGCTTTCGCCGGCGGCATCGCATATTCTATCGGTGCTGTTCTTGCGTTCCTGTTGATGCGACGGTTGATGATGCGCACGATTGGCGGTACTACCGGCGATACGGCCGGTGCTTTGGTGGAAGTGACTGAAGCCGCAGCGCTCGTCGCCGCGGCACTGTAACCCGGATCAAAGAGCGACGGCGCCGTTCTCGTGCGCGCCTGTACCAGCTTCCTGCCCCGAAGCCGTCCACAGCCACCAGGCCAAGACGCCGAACAACGCCGAGCTCACGACAACGGAGGTCACGCTTCAAGCCACGCCGTGAGCCTCGATCTTGCACGGATCAGCCCATCCTGATTGAAGTGATGAACGCAAAAATGGGCCCATGAATCCTCGAACGCCATCTCCATGTCACCCGTCACCGAGGTCGTCCCTTGTCCGATCTCTGCGTAGGTAAACTCGAAACTGCCACCAGGGCGTGCCAGCGCGATGTGGAACGGTTGACCGGTAAACTCGTTGACTATTGGCCTGCCGCTGCTCCTCATGATACCCGGTATATCCACCCTTGCGGTTCTGAGCTCCAGGTTCGCCTCGAGATCTATCGGCAGGAACAATGTCTCGCAAATCTCCGAGCATGTGGACGCAAATACGGAAAAGATATTGCTCAGTGGTTCGCATGCCTCGCCTGAGATAATTGTTTCAAGCGCGACCCGTTGCGCTTCATCCGCACGTTCGTCGATAACGATCTGGCGTTTTCCGTTGCCCTCTTTGATTTCGCCAAGCCACTTGTACAGCGCCGCCCAATTCAGCCCCGCGAGCGGCGTATCGTTGAAATGGCCGTCGACAATGTTACCGACGAACGCCGACTGGCAATAACCGTGGGTACTCGGCAAGTTGAACTGGCAACCACAATTCACGGCGCAATTACAATTGTCATAAGTTTCACTCTTGAAAAGCCATTCATCACTCATTTGATCGATTCTCCTGATGGATGAAAGCCACGATGCTCAGGTCCTATTCGCCGGAACGATGTTCTGGTTGATGTGGAACAGGTTGTCCGGATCGTACGTCGCTTTCACGGCTGCGAGCCGCTCGTAGTTGGCGCCATAGTTAGCGGGCGCACGGCGATCGTCGTCGCTGGACATGAAGTTGACGTAGCCCCCATCGCCGCCCGAGTGGGGATGAATAGCGGCGTAGTAGTCCTTCACCCACCTGATGTTGGCCTCGTTGTCGGCAGGGTCCGACCAGATTCCCAGGATCAACGGGACAAAGCTCTTGTCCCGGTGACCGAACGCGGTCTCGCTGGCGCCGACCCGTTGCGCGGCAGCGACGGCGGCCATCACGTCGGCCGAATCCCCGCACCGGATGACGGCGCGGGGCTTGCGGTCGTGCATGGCATTGTGGACAGCGCGAGGGTCGTCGTAGTCAGGATCGGACGGGGCGATGACCCGACCGCGCACCGCTTCGGCCAATGCCTTGATTGTGTCGCTCATTGGGTGCTCCTCCGGCTCGGTTCCACCAACCATGCGCCAAAGATGCACCCTCAGGCGTTCCCGAAGCGTTCCCTCTCACCCGGATTCGCTCAGAAGGCGTGTTGCTGCCCGGAACGCCGGGAGATGATGGCCCGACGGGATAGTTTCGATGAGGTCCCCAAGTTGCTCACGCATTGTCCGATCGGGAAATCGACTGGCGAAGGAGTGGAGCGCCCGAAGCTCCAGCCAGCCAGCCCCTTGAGCGCTGGCGATCCCGACGGCACTGCGCAAGGAAGCGGCGGCGGCCTCGGTTTCCCCGCTACGGTAAGCCAGCTCACCGTCGGTTCGCCACAGCTCGGCCTCGAGATAGCGCTGGTTGCTCCTGTGAGACCACGAGAGCCCCTCGCGGGTGGCGGCTCGTCCCCGGCGGAGCTCGCCAACCATGCCGCGAGCCCGGGCGAGGAGAAGGAGTGTGTAGGTCAGGTGGAGGGTCTCCCCTTCGGTACGCGAGTGGGCCACCGACCGCACGATCTTCTCGATGCCCCCAGCCGATCCCCGGCAGACGTCCAGCCAGCCCCGAAGGGCCTCCAGAACGATCATGAGGTAGCGCTCCGAAAGACGCTTCCATAGAAGGTCGGCTTCCGCGAGGAGCTCGGCGAGGCGGGCGAGATCTTCGGATTCGGCCGCGAGGATCGCCGCGTAAGTGATGACGTACCCCGACGTCATCAGATGATCGAGATCGGCGGCGATCTCGAGTGCAGATCGGGCTGTCTCGTCGGCCCGGCCGGCATCCCCGGCCCACAACTCGACGAGGGCCAGCCGTACGAGGCAAACCGCCTTCGGGTCCTGGGCGTACAACGCCAGATGCTCGTCGCGACGGGATACGTCATAGGTTTCGATAGCGCCATCGAGATAGTGGCGGGCTCTGGCCGGATCGCCCCGCCAGAACGCGCTCACGCCGAGGAGATATCGGCCCTCTGTCCCGGCGATCGGATCGTGACGCTCATCATCGAGGAGGGCCCGGGCGAGGTCATCGCAATCGTCGAAGCGGCAGCCCTGCAGCCGGGCGAGGCCGAGGCCACGCAGGATCGGCGGGTCCACGCGTCTGTGAAGCTTGCGGCACAGCGAAAGGGCTCGCTCGTAGAGCTGGTGAGCGCCTTTGGAGCCGTAGCCCTCGAGGGCAACAAGTGGGGATCCGAGGGCGATCCGGATGTCGAGCTCGAGTGCATCGCGGTCCGGTGACGGTGGCAGATCGGTGAGCAGTGCGAGCGCTCGCCGAAACATGGTGACCGCTTCCCGGGGGGCCGACACCGCCACAGCTCGGGCCCCCGCCACCCGGTAGGCATCGATGGCCGGTTCGACCATGCCGGCCTGGTCATAGTGTGCGGCAAGCTGCGGGCTGGCCGCTTCGATGTCCTTGTGGCGCTCGACGGCGATCGCTTCGGCGACGGCCCGGTGGAGCTGACGTCGACGAGCCGGACTGACCATCTCCAGGGCAACCGCCCGAATTTTGTCGTGACTGAAATCGTACCTGAGCCCCTGATCGCGAATGATCCGTCGACGCCAGAGCTCGTCGACATGATCAACGAGGTCGCGCTCATCGACCCCGGTTGCCGAAGCCATCAGACCGACCGAGAAGGGCCGGCCGATGACGGCCGCCACCTCGGCCAGCCGCCGAGCACCCTCGGTCAGTTGGCTCAGCCGGGCCCGCAGCACCGCCCGGATCGTCGGTGTGAGAATTGCCTGACTTCTATCCGGGGAGATCCCGGCTCGAAGAGCTTCGATGACAAACAGTGGATTGCCTTCCGTTTCGCTCCAGAGGCGTGTCCCCAGTTTCGGATCGATCCTGTCCTCAGCGCGTAGTCGGGCGGCAAGCCTCGCCGTCGTGGCTTCGTCAAGTCGGTCCAGCGCGACGGTAGTTGCTGCCTGATCGTGGCCCAGGGCATCGACGAGTCCAACGAGGGGATGATGCGGTGGGATCTCCTCCGAGCGGACAGTACCGACGATGAGGACCGGTGCCGTCCGTCCGGAACGGATAACGAAACCGATCAACTCAATGGTCTCGGCGTCACACCACTGCAGATCATCGATGATCAGCAGGCGCGGGCGGTCGCCGGCGACGATGGCCCGGTTCACAGCATCGAACAACCGATGACGCTGAGCCAGTTCGCCCGTCTGGCTCGGCCCGGATGACCGGGAAGCGTCGCGGAGCTCGGGCAGAAGACGAGCAAGCTCGGCCCTCCAGACCGCGTCGAGCGTGTCGATATCGCTTCGCAGATCATTCGATCGGAGCAGGTCGACAACGGGACCCCACGGCAGCCTGCCCGCAGCCTCGTAGGCACGAGCGGAGGCCACAATGTGGCCTTCTGCTCGAATGCGGTGGCCAAGCTCCAGCGCGAGGCGGGACTTCCCGATCCCCGGTTCCCCGGTCACCAACAAGAGATGCGCGCGACCCTGCCGCGCGGTGTTCCATGCCTGATTGAGCTGGTTCCATTCGAGGTCGCGGCCGACGAAAGGCGATTCGCCGACGGGTGCGGGGTCCTTGCGCCGCACTTCGTCGCGGTTCAGTGTCCCGGCCCGTAGCTGTCGGTACATCGCCCCGATCGCTTCGCCCGGCGCCACCGCGAGGTCGCGCTCGAGCACCTGCGCGTACCGGTGATAGCACCGCAGCGCCGCGGCCCTGTCGCCAAGCGCGATATGTGCTTCCATCTGGAGGCGGACGGCCCCTTCGTCGGTCGGCTCCAGGTCGATGATGCGTTGAGCATGCCTGATGGTGCCTGTGTGGTCGTCGCGCGCCGCGGCCTCTTCTGTCAGCCGCAGGAAGGCCCCATACGCCTCGGCTCGAAGTTTCGCTCGCTCGTCCAGGACCCGCTCGTCATAACAAGCCGGAAGGAGATCGCCCGAATAGAGGCATGCGGCGAGCTCGAAATCACCGGCCGCCACGGCATCGCGGAACCTCAGCACATCGACCTCGCTCGGCCCACTCGGAATCCACCGCACAATCTCGTTGTCGATCTCGACGAACTCACCGATGTCGGGAAGGGAATGACGGAAGTCGTGGAGCAGTTTTCGGAGATTGGTGCGCGCCTGATGTTCGTCGGAGTCGGGCCAGAGCTCGAACGCGAGTCGTGAGCGGTGCTGCGGGTCTCTCCGCAACGCGATCAACGCCAGAAACCGTTGCAAGCGAAGAGAGTTGAAGGCGCGAAGACGCCGGCCGTCCAGGATGATCTCGACAGCACCAAGAAGTCGAACCTGTAACCGCGCCGGCCGTTCGCGGCCGACCGCGGTCGTGTCACTCGGCATAAGGCCCCTCTGGTTGCGGTCCGACTCTGAAAGTACGCTGTCTCCCCTCGCCTCTATCGATGACAAGCCGATCAGCAGATTGGTGAGTGTCGACTCCGGGTCTCCGGGACGAACTGCGGGATAATGTAACGCGGTCTATGAACGTCAGCTCTTCCCCGCAAGTCGCCGCACGCGGAGGCGCGCCGGATCGTGGATTCTGATATCGATGTCTTATTCGACAAATTGACGTTTAATTTCAAGTAGCTTTCGCATAGAGTTCGATGTCAGGACAGCGACCCGGTTGGGGAGGGAATCATGTTCACAAATGTGCGCGCGCGCGTGCCTGTCCCGGGCCTGGCCGCGGGGCTCCTGCTGTTGTGCGCCGGACCGGATCCGGCCGGCCTCTCCGCGCAGGTGCTGCCGGAACGCCTGCCGTCGGGGGCCCTCGGGCACCTGATCTGGCCGCGCACGGGCAGCCACCTCGCGCATTATTCGAGCTACGATCGCACGGGCGGCAATGCCGATTTCGCCGTCATCGCGCCGGGCGAGACATTGACCCTGGTCGACCACGACGGACCGGGCGTCCTCCGCCGCTTCTGGCTGACGATCGCACCGCGCAACGACGTCGAGATCCAGCGCGGGCTGATCGTGCGCTGTTACTGGGACGGCGAAGAGGCGCCGTCGGTCGAAGTGCCCGTCTCCGACTTCTTCGGGATGGGCTTTGGGCTCTGGAAGGACTACGTCTCGCTGCCGCTCAACATGACCAGCGGCGGTTACAACAGCTACTGGCCGATGCCCTTCCGGAAAAGCGCCCGGATCGTGGTCGAGAACACGTCCGACGTGCCCGTCGAGCGCTTCTATTACAACGTCGATATCGAAACGCGCGAGCGGATGCCCGACGAGGTGCTCTACTTTCACGCGCAGTTTCGCCGCACCGTGACGCAACGCGGCGCGCCGGTGACGATCCTGGAGACGACAGGGCGCGGCCACTACGTCGGCACGCTGCTCGCCATGCAGCCGCTGCGCGGCCGTGGCTTCGGCTATCTCGAGGGTGACGAGCGGATCACCGTCGACGGCGAGGAAACCCCGAGCATCATCGGTACCGGCACCGAAGACTATTTCTCGTCCGGATGGTATTACGACACGGGCGAGTACAGCGCTCCTTATCACGGCGTCACCCTCAAGGACGCGGACACCGGGCGCATCAACACCTACCGCTGGCACATCGAGGATCCGATCCCGTTCGACCAGAGCTTCCGCTTCGTCATCGAGCACGGTGGCACGAACGACATGCCCGGCGTCGTCTATTCCTCGGTCGCTTACTGGTACCAGACGCATCCGCACGCCCCGTTCCCGCCGCTGCCGGCAAACCTGCTGCCGCTCAGCGGAGCCACGGCTCCCGGGATCGAAGGCGAGGACCTTGCCGCCACGGCGCAGGCGACGGGGGGCGAGGTCCGGACGCAGGACATGTCGGGCTTCGAAGGTGAGTGGGGCGGAGGGGAGCAACTCTGGTGGGTCGAGGCCGCCCCCGGCGACACGCTCACATTGTCCATCGAGCCGGAGGAGGCGGGTGCGTATGAGCTGATCGCCTTCTTCACGCGCGGCCGGGACTACGGGATCGTGCGCCTGCACGCCGGCGGCCGCGCCTTGCGTCCGCTCGTCGACGGCTACGGCGCGGCCGTGGAGCGCAGCGGGCCGGTATCCTTCGGCACCGTGAAACTGGAAGACGGTGCCAACGAGATCGTGGTCGAGCTCATCGGCAAGGACGCGCGGTCGGCCGGCTATTCCGACGGCTACCTCGTCGGCATCGACGGATTCCTGCTGAGAGAAACGAGACAGTGAAGAAGGAGAGGAACATGGATCGTAAGCTCAACAGGCGCGAGTTCGTGCTGAGCTCGGCCGCCGCCGGCGTCGGGTTGATCGCCGTCTCCGGATGCGGCCCTGCCGGCCGCTCACTCGTTGCGTCCCCCGCACGGAATTCCTCCGCCGCGCTGGTCGATCCCGACAGCGCCTTCTTCGCCACCGCAGAGGTCGAGACGTTCAGCAGCCTGGACACCGAAAGCCGGGGCGATCTCTGGCCGTCCTGCTGGGCCGATGACGATCATCTCTATACCGCCAACGGCGACGGCTGGGGATTCGGCTCGCAAGCGGACGATGCCGACATCGTCGTGAGCCGGGTCTCCGGCACCCCCGACACCGGGATCACCGGCGAGGTCGTCGCGCGGGGTCCGGACGTGGCGAAGGTCTGGGCGCCGAAGCACAACCGGAAGCCGACCGGCATGCTCGCAATCGACGGCGACGGTGACGGGAGCGACGAGCTCTACCTCGCCGTGCAGGACCTGAACGCCGAGCCCTGCCCGGCCTGCTTCAACGATGCCCCGAACGCGAGCATCTCGAAGTCCGTCGACCGCGGGAAGAGCTGGGAGACAACGGCTGCCCCGATGTTCACGGATTACCGTTTCACGACGATTTTCTTCCTCGATTACGGCAAGAGCAGCGAGCACGTGCGCGTCCTGGGCCGCGAGGGCGCGCGGTATGCGTACGCCTACGGCCTCGACTACAACTGGCGCAGCCCGACGGACCCGTCCCGCCCGCGGCCGGCGGATCTCTACCTTGCGCGCGTCCCCAAAGATCGCATCCAGGACCGCTCAGCCTGGGAGTTCTTCGCCGGCCGGACGCCGGCCGGGCAGCCGGCCTGGAACCCCGAGCTCGACCGACGGCAGGCGGTGCTGCACGACGCGCGGACGGTCTACCCGGAAATCCTGGCCGGCGGCCGCCCGGTGGGCGACGTCGCCACCGACGTCGGGGTGATTTCCCAGGGCGGCGTGGTCTACAACGCGCCGCTCGAGCGCTACATCTACAGCTCCTGGACCTGGTACACCTTCGAATTCTACGAAGCACCCCGGCCGTGGGGCCCGTGGCGCCTGTTCATGCGGAAGGACTTCGGCGCGACGCCGTGGTTCGGCGAATCGAACGACCCGGAATGCCCGGGACTCAACGAAGGTGGCTACCCGACGACCATTCCCTCGAAGTTCATCAGCGCCGACGGGAAAAGGATGTGGGTCCAGTCGAACTCGTGGGAGCGCTGGAACTACGCCTGCGGCTCGCCCAATTATGTGTTCTCGCTGCGGCAGATGACGGTCGAGCCCTTCGCCGACGGCGCACCGGGGAACCGGCCGGACCCGTCCCGCAACCTCGCCACTGTCGAAGGCACCACGCCAATCGAGAAATGCGCCCATCACGGGCGCGTGGCCCTTTACAACGACGGCAGCCGCGACGGGAGCGAGAGCAGCTACGACGGCGACGCGCTGAAGCCTTACGATTTCTGGGGTTATACCTGGCCGCGCCGCTACAACCTCAACCGCGTCGTGTACACCACCGGAGACATCTCGCCCGACGGCGGCTGGTTCGAGCGGAGCGATCGCGGTCTGCGCGTGCAGGTGCGGCAGGACGTCGATTGGATGGACGTCGAGGGCCTCTCCATCAGCCCCGACTATCCGCACGACCCGAGCGCCGGTCCCCACAAAACCTACGTGCTCTCGTTCGCGGCGACCTGGGGCACCGGCCTGCGCATCATCGGCGCCCCCGGCGGAAAGGCACGCTTCACCACGATCGCCGAGCTCGAAGCCTATTACGACGGTTGAATCGGCACCGACAAGCGACTCGACTGCCAAATAGCCAGGGGTAAAACGGCATCAAGATGCCAATCATTGGGGGGTCTCAATCCACTCAATCCTCGACGATCGCCCGAGCGTACTCGATTGGCATCAGCATCACGCGTTCCCCCAGCGACGAAAGCCGAAAGCCGTGCCGTTCATAATACCGGACGGCATCGGCGTCGATGGCGTGGGCAATGATGCCGCGGGCAGCCGCGATATCCGAGGCAGCCACACAGCGGCGCAGCGCATCGGCGAGCAGATCGGTGCCCAATCCCATGCCCTGGGAGTCGCTATCGATCGCGAGGCGCCCGATCAGCAGCAGCGGCACCTGCTCGGGCATCCCCCGCCGCAGCTTCGCATTGGGCAAGGCGATCCGCTGCTCCATGGCGGTGGATATCGCATGGTAGCCGACCACACGGTCAGGCACGCCGGCATCGCAGATGACATAGGTTCGCGCCGACAAGCCTTCACTGGCAAACGCCCGGTGGCGAAGCCAGACATCGAGCGACGGATGTTTCCCGTTCCGGAATTCGGAGCAGTCATGCCGAGCGGACAGCCGCTCGGGAGGTCGGACCTGTCGTTTCACGCTTCGTGGGGCCGGGATCTCCGGATCCCTCGCTGGCCGTCAACGCTGCCAGGCCGGTTTACGCCTCATGGCAGCACGTAGCTCCTTGTCCGGCCTGATCGGGGTATCCAGCATGGCCAGGAACGCATCGTGCATCTTGGGCTCCAGGAAGAAGGCACGCTGATCGAGGATGGTTTCCTCGGCGCGCGCATGCGCGCTGTCCAGCATGAACTCCGACAGCTTTTGGCCGCGCAGGGCTGCAGCCTGGTTGAGGATGCCCTTCATTTCGGCCGATGCCCGAATATGGATGATCTCGTCCTTGCGGGACTCCGCACGCTTCGGGCGACCATCAGCTTGACTCGCCTGTCCCATTGCCACGCTCCGGTTGATGCATGAAAATTGACATTAAAAGAATGTACACACAATGTCAACACATCTGGCAGGCGGTCTCCAAATTGTCCGTGATCGGTTCCCGTCTGGATGGTCAACCGACCAGCTTCGCTTCCAGCTCCTCGAGGCTCCGTCCCTTGGTCTCGGGGAGCACGCGCATGACGATCACGAGTCCCGCGATCGCGAACAGGCCGTAGATCAGGAACGCCCCCGCGTTGCCGATCTGCTCCAGCTCCCAGGGGAACGCGAGCTGCACGGCAAAGCTCACCGCCGAGTTGATGAATCCGACGAACGAAATCGCCACCCCCCGCATCCGGTTCGGGAAGAGCTCCGAGAACAGCACCCACATCACCGGGCCGATGGAGATCGCGAAGCTCGCGACGAAGCCGAGCACGCCGAAGAGGATCAGGGTCGGATTCGCGTCGATCGCGGCGCTGACGATCTCGGACTGGCGGCTTTGCCAGAAATCGCTCCCGGCGACGGCGACCACCGCTTGCTGGAAGTCGACGTCGCTGTGCCAGGTCTGCCCGACCAGCGGCTCCAGCGTGCCCGCGATCGACGCCGGGAAGCTGGCGACATCGTCGCCGGTCAGTGTGTAGGTCGCCGAGCCGAAGCCGTAAGCCAGGAGCAGCATGCACGCCGCGATCCCCGCCAGGCCGAAGCCGAGCAACGGGCGGCGCCCCAGCCGGTCGATCTGCGAAATGGCGAGCAGCGTAAACCCGAGATTGACCAGGCCGACGAGCACCGCCTGCATGAAGGACGCGTCCGTGCCGATGCCGGACTGCTCGAAGATCATCGGGGCGTAGAAGAAGATGGCGTTGATGCCGGTGATCTGCTGGAGCACGGCGACCGAGACGCCGATGGTCAGCACCAGCCTCATCGATGGCCGGAACAGCTCACGCAACCCCGGATTCACCCTGTTCGCGAGGGAAGCGTGGATGACAGCGAGATCGGCATCGGCCTGTTCACGGCCGCAGGAACGCTCCAGCACGCGGCGCGCCTCCTCCTCGCGGCCGTGCATCGCCAGCCAGCGCGGGCTTTCGGGCACGGTGAAGAGCGCCAGGAAGTACGCGAGCGCCGGCAGTGCCTCGACGCCCAGCATCGCGCGCCAGCTCTCGTCGCCGAGGATCAGGTCCGGACCCAGCCCGGCGTGCCCAAGCTCCAGGATGAGGTAGTTGCTGAAGAACGCCGCCGCGATCCCGGTGACGATGTTGAGCTGGTTCAAAGAGACCATGCGGCCGCGCTGCCGCGCCGGCGCGATCTCGGCGATGTACATCGGCGCGACGATCAGCGCCGCGCCCACCGCGAGGCCGCCCACCATGCGGGCGGTCACGAAGATCGCGAGGTTCGGCGCGGCGGCTGCCGCGAGGGCCGATACCGTGAACAGCAGGGCCGCGGTCATCAGCACCGGGCGCCGGCCGAGCCGGTCGCTGAGCGGCCCGGCGAACAGCATCGCCACCGTGGCGCTGAGCGTGAGCGAAGCGACCGCCCAGCCCAGCTCGATCCGGCCGAGATCGAATTCCTCAACGATGAAGGTCACTGCTCCGGAAATCACCGAAGCCTCGAAACCCATGAGGAAGCCGCCGATGGCGACGGTCAGCGCGACCCGCGTCGTGTAGCGTGTGCTGAGTTGCATGGGATCAAGCGCGCGACGCTCTGCCGCGCGATACCGTCACGATCTCCCGGGGGCGGGGCCGGTCGAGCGGCGGACGATTAGCTCCGTCGGGATCGGGGCGGCCGGTTCGGGGGCACGGTCCATGATGCGGTCGAGCAGGAGGCTCGCGGCCGTCTGGCCCATCTGCCGCGTCGGCTGGCGCACGGTCGTCAGCCCCGGCCAGATGCGCGTCGCCAGCAGTGTATCGTCAAACCCCGCAATGCTCAGGTCGCCGGGAATGCGCAGGCCGCGTTCCTGCGCCTCGTAGCTGGCGGCCGCGGCCATGTCGTCGTTGGCGGCGAAGATCGCCGTCGGGCGCGGGTCGAGCGACAGGAGCTCCCGCGCCGCGCGCATGCCGCTGTCGAAAGTGCTGAATCCCTGCTGCACCGTCAGCTTGCACGGTTCACCGCTCCAGGCGTCGAGGGCGTCGCGCACGCCGTCCAGCCGCCGCATCATCGCGAGGTGATCGGGATCGCCGCTGATGAACCCGATATGGCGGTGTCCGAGCGCGAGCAGGTGCTCCGCCATCTCCGCCCCCGCCTGGCGGTCGGTCGTGACGACGTCGAGGCCGTCGCGCCGCTCGTTGCCGGGCGCGATCCGCCCGTAAAGCAGGCCCGCGTCATCCAGCGCGGCCAGCAGGTGCTCGTTGTCGGTGAACGGCGGCATCATGAGCAGGCCGTCGAGACGCTCGCGCTCGGCGAACTCCAGTGCCGAAAGCACCAGCCTCGAGCCCTTCGCCGTCGTTTCGTGCAGCACCAGCTCGTAGCCCCGCTCGCGGCAGCTCGAGCGGATGCCCTCGACGAGGCTGATGACGTAATACGACGACGGTGCCTCGTAGACGAAGGCGATGTGGAACGACTTTCCCGTGCGCAGGCTCCTCGCCTGCCGGTCCGGCGTGTAGTTGAGCTGCACGATGGCCTTCTCGACCTTCTTCTTCAGCGCTTCGCTGACGTACTCCTCGCGGTTGACGACCCGCGACACGGACTTGCGCGAGACGCCGGCGCGCCGCGCGACGTCCGTGATGTTCACGCGCCGCATCGGCGCTCCCCGTACCAGCGCGGCAGGAGCGCGCAGTGCGCGCTCCTACCGCGCATCCTCGTCGCTCCGGAGCAAGGTGAACGCCGCGGCGCGGACGTCATCGGACGAGCTGCCGATATAGAGGCGGAACCTGCCCGGCTCCGCGCCCCAGGTCATGTTGCGGCGCCAGAACGCGAGATCCGCGTCGCTCAGCGTGAAGGCGATTTGGCGGCTTTCGCCCGGCGCGAGGGCGATCTTCTCGAAGCCCTTGAGCTCCTTCACCGGGCGCGTGACGGAGCCGACGAGGTCCTGCACGTAGAGCTGCACGACTTCCTCGCCGCCGTACTCGCCCGTGTTCGTCACGGTGACGGTGGCGGTCAGCGTCTCGCCCGGGCGGATCTCCGTTTTGTCGAGCGTAATATCCGAATAGGCGAAGGTCGTGTAGCTCAGGCCGTAGCCGAACGGGTACAGGGGAGTGTTGGGCGTCGCGAGATAGCGGGACAGGTATTTCATGCCGTGCTTCTCGGGCGTGTACGGCCGGCCGGTGTTTTTCATGTCGTAGTAAATCGGCACCTGTCCCACGCTGCGCGGAAAGGTCACGGGCAGCTTGCCGGACGGATTGTAATCGCCGAAGAGCACGTCGGCTATGGCATGCCCGCCCATCGTGCCGGGATACCAGGCCTCGAGGATCGCGTCGATGTGCTCGTCGGCCCAGCGAATCGCGAGCGGCCGGCCGTTCATGAGCACCAGCACGATCGGCTTGCCGGTCGCTTCCAGCGCGCGGAGCAGCGCCTGCTGGTTGCCGGGCAGGTCGAGTCGGGTGCGGCTGGCCGCCTCGCCGGTCATATCCCACCGCTCGCCCATGGCGACGATCACCACGTCGGAAGCGCGCGCGGCGGCGAGCGCCTCGTCGAAGCCGGACGTGTCCTCGCTGCCGAACGCGTAGTCCGCGCCCCGCGCGTAGCGGATCACGGTGGCATCGCCGAGGCGCGCCTCCAGCCCCTCGAGCAGCGTCACGGGCTTGCCTTTCCGCTCGCCGGCCGCGGACCAGCTACCGATCATGTCCACCTCGCTGTCGGCCAGCGGACCGATGAGCGCGATCGATGCCGTATCGTCCGGCAACGGCAGGAGCGCGTGCTCATTCTTCAACAGGACCATCGAGCGGCGCGCCATATCGCGGGCGGCCGCGAGGTACTCGGGCCGGTAGATCACCGCCGCTTCCCGCTCCGGGTCGGAATAGCGGTAGGGGTCCTCGAAGAGGCCCAGCCGGTATTTCGCCTCGAGGATCAGCCGGACCGCCTCGTCGATGCGCGCCATCGTGACGCGCCCGGCATCCAGCGCGGCCCCGAGATGCCCGAGATAGACGCCGCCCTGCAGGTCCATGTCCACGCCCGCATTCACCGCGAGCACCGCGGCCTGTGCCTCGTCCCGGGCGAAGCCGTGCGGCACGAGCTCGTTAATAGAGGTGTAGTCGCTGACGACGAAGCCGCCGAAGTCCCACTCGCCGCGCAGGATATCCGAGATGAGCCAGTCGTTGGCGCTGGCCGGCACGCCGTTCAGGTCGTTGAACCCGGTCATGATCGACCCGACGCCCGCGTCTACCGCCGCCTTGAACGGCGGCAGGTAGGTCTCGCGCAGCTCGCGCTCGGACACGTCGGTCGTGTGATAGTCGCGGCCGGCCTGGGCGGCGCCGTAGGCGGCGAAATGCTTGGCGGTCGCGAGAATGGTGTCCGGGGCGCCCAGATCGTCGCCCTGGAAGCCGCGCACGCGCGCCGCCGCGATCAGCGACCCGAGATACACGTCCTCGCCCGAGCCTTCCGCGATACGGCCCCAGCGGGGGTCGCGCGCGATGTCGACCATCGGCGCGAAGGTCCAGTGGATGCCCTCCGCGGCGGCCTCCGTCGCTGCGATGCGCGCGCTCCTTTCTATAGCGTCGAGGTCCCAGGACGCCGCCTCGCCCAGCGGGATCGGGAAGATCGTGCGGTGGCCGTGCACGACGTCGTAGCCGAAGATGAGCGGTATGCCGAGCCGCGTCTCCTCGACCGCAATCTCCTGCAGCTCGCGGGTGTAGCGGGCAGTAAACGCATTGAACACGGAGCCGACCCGGCCGGCCCGGATGTCTTCGCGATAGCCTTCGCGCATGGTCGGGCCCGTCGTCGACCAGTCGCTGGTGAAGGACGTCATCTGGCCGAGCTTTTCCTCGACCGTCATTTGTGCGATCAGGTCCTCGATGAACGACGCCATCTCCGCGTCGTCGCGAGACGCCGTGGCGGCCACGTCCGGTGCACGCGCGGCCTCGGCCGAAGCCGCCGCACCCGCCCGGCCGGCGCCTGCCGGGCCGCAGCCGGCGCAGAAGAGGAGCAGCGCAAGCAGGGCCGCTGCCCGGCGCAGCAACGTCGGGCATGTCGTGAAAATGGAAGCTGTCATGATCTGGTCCCGTTTTCCTGGTCGGATTACCCGCCTTGGGCGGCGGCGCAGTGGCGGTCGATGAAGGCCTGGTGCGTCGGCATGACATCGACGCAGCGGTCGATCGTCTGCTCCACCCCGTCCAGAAAGCGATAGACGTCCTCGGCCGGCACCTGGTCGACCAGCGGATGATAGCTGCGCGGCTCGATGCCCTGCCCCAGCATGACCTCGATCCAGTTGATGCCGGCGAAGAGCTCGTCCGCGTTGCGGTAGAAACGCCCGCTGTCGCGGAACAGGTCGATGTTGGCCTTCAGCTCGTCCGGGACCGACATCGTCCGGCACTGGTCCCAGAACGGCGTGTCGTCGCGCTCCGTCGCGCAATAGTGCAGGACGATGAAATCCCGGATGCGGTCGAATTCGAAGGCCAGGCGCGCGTTGTAACGGTCGACGAGCACGTCGTCGAAGCCCTGGCGCGGAAAGAGCTCGAGCAGCTTGGCAATGCCCGACTGGACCAGGTGAATGCTCGTGGATTCCAGGGGCTCCAGGAAGCCGCTCGACAGCCCGAGCGCCACGACATTCCTGTTCCAGCACTTCTTGCGCCGTCCCGTCTTGAAGCGCAGCAGCTTCGGCTCGGCCAGCGGGCGCCCGTCGAGATTGCCGAGCACGGTGGCCACGGCTTCGTCGTCCGCGATGTGGTTGCTCGAATAGACGTAGCCGTTGCCGGTCCGGTGCTGCAACGGGATGCGCCATTGCCAGCCCGCTTCGCGCGCCGTCGAGCGCGTATAGGGCGTGGGCTCGCCCACCTTCTCACACGGTACCGCCACGGCGCGATCGCACGGCAGCCAGTGGGTGTAGTCGAGGTAGCCGGTATGCAGCGCACCTTCGATCAGCAGGCCCCGGAATCCCGTGCAGTCGATGAACAGCTCGCCGGGTACGATCTCGCCGGACTGCAAGCGCAGGCATTCGACGAATCCCGATTCCGGATGGAGCAGGACCTCTTCGACGAGGCCCTCGGTGCGCTGCACGCCGAGCTTCTCCGCGTACGCGCGCAAGTACCGGCCGTACACCGTCGCGTCGAACTGGTACGCGTAGGCGATGTTGGACAGCGGCGATTCCGGCGGCACGTCGGTCGCCGACACCATGAACTTGCCGCGAGCGGCGGCAACGGTGTTGAGCGTGTAGGCGCCGATATCCCGCGCTCTGCCCGCCTGGCGCGCCTTGATCCAGTACTGGTGGAACGGCAGGAGGCCGAGATCGGGCCCGATACTCGAGCCGAACCCGTGAACGTAGGTGTTGCCCTGGCGGCCCCAGTCGATGAACTGGACCCCGAGCTTGAACGTACCTTCCGTGCTGCGGACGAAATCGGCCTCGTCGATGCGCAACAGGTTGTTGAACGCCTTGATATGCGGCACCGTCGCCTCCCCCACGCCGACGATGCCGATCAGCTCCGACTCGATCAACCGGATGCTGAAGGACGGGCCGAGCACGCGCGCGAAGGCGGCGGCGGCCATCCAGCCGGCCGTGCCGCCGCCGACAATGACGATATTGCGGATGGCTGCGGGAATCAGAACCTGAAGCCCACCTCGAAGCTCAGGGTGCGCGGCACGTACAGCATGTCCCCGAACTCGTTTGCCGTGACTTCCGGCTGGAAAACGCCGGTCTGCGGCACGACGATGGTGAACTGGTTGAGATTCTCGTAATCGAACGCGTTCAGCAGGTTCATCCGCGCGGTCAGCTCGTACTCTCCGACGGTGAACACCTTGCTCGCCTGGAAATCCACCGTGCGGTAGCCCCAGATATCGCCGCCGAGCAGGAAGCTGCCGGTGCCGGGCGGTGTGACGGAAACCGGCTGCGCGTGCGAGCCGTCGGGCGCGATAAAACCGTAATTCCTGATCTGGTTGATCGGGGTCGGTGTCTCCAGCACGATTTTCACGCCGTAGGTCGTGTCCCAGGGTCCGTCGATCGTCCCTGCGCCCACGAAACGGTGTTCCGGCACCTCTGCCGTGATGAAGGGGTAGTCGCTCACCCTGGCTTTGTCGAATGCGAATTGCGCGCCGGGAGCGCGATTTCCGGAGGCGTCGGTGTTCGTGTACGCGAGGCTCACTCCCCAGCCGGAGTCCCGGTCGTACGGCTTCCTGGCCGAGATCAGGATCTGGGTATTTTTGCTCTCGACGCCGTTGTCGCCCAGGATCGTGTTCCCGAATCCTCCCGGAACATGCTCACCCCAGGGCTGGCCGCCGTTCTGGAAGAACGAGCCGTCCGGCCAACGGTGGAGCAGCGTATAGATGAAGCCGTCGTAGGACAGGATCCGCTGCACGGTAACGTCGGTGATCCAGTCGCCGACCTGGTTCGCCATCCCCAGGCTGTACTGGTCGGCGTAGGGCGTGCTCAGGTCGTTGTTGAGCAGGAAGCGCTCGCCGAGGGCGGCATTGGCCGGCACGGCAGGGGACAACGCGGGGATACCCTCGGCCAGGTACGCCGGATCCCACGGGACGCAAATTCCCCCGGGCCGGTAGCACTCGCCCGTGGCGGGGTCCTGGAAGTTCATGGTCGTGAACGACAGCGCTCCCTTGATCTTTTCCAGCGCCATGTTCTGGAACAGGTTGTGGTCGTAGGAACGGCCCGCGCCGCCGTGGATCACGTGCTGCTCGTCGGCGTTCAGGTCGTACGAGAAGCCGAAGCGCGGCGCCCAGGCACCCGTGTAGTCTTCGCGGTTGTCGCCCGTGCTGATGTAGTCGTCGATGTCCACGCCGCTCGCAAGCAGGCGGTCGGCCCACGGCTGGCCCGGGTTGGCCGGATCCTCGGACATGAGCCCGTCGACCAGGCCCTGTGGCGTCACGTAATCGGTAAACGCCGGGTTGCGCTCGTAATCCCAGCGTACCCCCAAGTTCAGGATCAGGTGCTCGTTCACGGCCCAGTCATCCTGCGCATAGAGCCCGATCTGCGAGCCTTCGGTGACCACCGTGCCGCGCAGGCCCGGTACGTCGGACGGGTTCAGGAATCTCACCTGGTACGGAGTGGCCGCAACGCCGGCCGTCGTCACCTCGAAAAAGAACTGGGGATTGATCGACCCGGCATCCGAGTTGGTCAGCTCGATGTCCCGGTAGCTGGCGCCGACCTTGAAGGTGTGATCGCCCTGCCAGTCGAAGCCGGTGAACGTCAGGTCGTCCGCGAGCAACCAGCCTTTCTGCTGCCGGGCCTTGGCATCGAAGCCGCTGGCCGGACCGGTGCCGATCAGGTGCCATTCATCCTGGACGCTGCCGTCCGCGCGGCGGTTGAAGTTGACATAGACGATGCCGTTACCGATACCCCCGTTCGGGAACGGGCTGTTGTCCGTGTCCTCGACGCTGAACCGGAGCTCGTTGAACCAGTCGTAGGCACTCCGCTCCCAGGCCAACGTGGTACGCGTGGTGTTGTTGACCGTGTCGCGGCCGTGGTCCGGACCGCGCTGGTTGCCGACCAGGTCGACCTGCGTCTCGTCGCGGTACTCGAAACTGAGGTCCAGCCGGTCCCGGTCGGTCGCCTGCCAGCTCAGCTTGCCGAACACCAGGTCCTCCTGGAACGGCAAGTCGTGCGGGCCGAACTGCGCCTGCACGTCCGCGGGCAGGAACTGCACGAAATCGGCGGCGTTGGGGTTCGGAGACACCGTCCGCGGGGTGATCAGGTCCTTGTAGGCGTAGGTCAGGAAATAATGCAGGCGGTCCTCGATGATCGGGCCGCCGACCGCGAAGCCGTACTCCTCGGTCTGCGAGTCCACTTTCTCCTCGCCGGGCGCCTCCTCGTCCGGGCGTGTCGAGCGCAGGCTTTCGTTGGTGAAGCGGTAGAAGGCCTCGGCCTCGAACTCGTTGGTGCCGGAGCGGGTGACGGCGGTCAAGGCCGCGCCGCTCACCGTGCCGTACTCGGCCTTGTAGTTCGAGGTGATTACCTTGTACTGCCCGATGGCGAGCTGCGGGAACGGGCTGCCGCGGGTTGCATTCTGGCCCGCGATGCCGCCGCTGATATAGTTCTTCTGGCCTACGCCGTCGATGTACAGGTTACCCGCCCTGGCACCCGTCGCACCGCTGGTCAATGAGGCGAAACCCTTCGAATTGATGGTGAACGCCACGCCCGGCACCGTATCCGCGAACTCGAGGAAGTTGCGCGTGGCCTGCGGGAGCTGGTTGATCAGTCGCGGAGAAACGATCGCGCTCACCTCCGACGTCAGGATGTCGGCTTCGGCCCGTTGACCGACGACCGTCACCGTGTCGATGTCGGCAGACGCTTCGCCCTCGGTTGCCTCGAGGTTCAAGGTCGAGTTGGACGCCACCGCCAGCGTCACGATCTCCACGGCATCGCCTGCCCGGACCCGGTAGGTTCCCGGGTTGAGCCCGACAAGCACGTACGAGCCGTCGGCCGAGGTGCGGGTCCGGCGCACGGCGCCGGTCGCGAGGTTCGTCGCCACCACCTCGGTGTTCGCCACGGGCGCCGACTCGTCGCTGACGTGCCCGCGCAGGTTGGAGCCGGCCGACTGGCCGAACGCCGGCGTTGCCAGCATCAGGCAACCGGCCACCGCGGAGGCGACCAGGTTGCGCCGCGGCTCGAAGCGCGGCTCGTTGTTCGTGACCTGTTCCCGGCGCGTGTTGCCCGGCCTGGAGATACGCTTCCGCATGCTTTCCCCCTCCTCGATGATCCGCGGGCCTACGCGGGGCTCCGCTTATGACATCGATTCTAGGCCGAAACGAACGGGAAATAAAGGGGAATTTGCAAATTCTGACATCGATGTCGACCAGAAGCCCCGGAGCGGCGCCGGAACCGGGCATTTACCGGATAACCACCGCCCGGGCCGCGCCGGCCTCCCGCAAGCGGAGCGTGACCAGGCGCCGCTCCGGATCGAACTCCCAGCCGGCGCCGGCCCCGCGCGCCTCCGCGCCGTCGACCAGCACGGCATCCGGCTGCTCCGCGACGCCGTGGACCCGCCAGACGATCTCGCGCGGCTCGACCGCGAATTCATCGTGCACGACGCGCCGCGCAAGGTGGATAGCACCGGCGCCGTCCCGTATCGCCCGGAAGCGGGTCACGCGGTACGCGCCCTGCTCGAAATCGTAGGAGATGCCGTCGTCCTCGTAGAGGTCGAAGCCGGCCGGCTCCGGATTCGGCGCCCCCGGCGCCGCGGGAAAGACTTCGAGCGTGAGCGGACCGCGCGCGAGCGCGCCGGTGTGCTGGGCGACGGGACCGAGCGGCAGGATGCCGCCTTCGCGCAGGAACATGGGGATGCGATCGAGCGGCGCCTCGACGACGATGCGCTGACCACCGTCATGCACGCGGCCTGTCGCCAGGTCCAGCCAGCGTCCCTCGGGCAGGTAGAGCGAGCGGAGCGTCGCGCCTTCTGCGACGACCGGCGCGACGAGCAGCCCGGAACCGACGAGGAACTCGTGCTGGTTCTCCGGGGCGTAGGCGGCCGGATCGTCCTGGTAGTGCCAGAACAGCGGCCGCAGGATCGGCGCGCCGGTCGTGTGTGCCTCGTGAAACAGCGAATAGAGGTAAGGCAGCAGCCGGTAGCGCAGCTCGATCGCCTCGCGCGCGATCTCCTCGACCTGCTCGCCGAACGACCACGGCTCCTGGTCCGGTGTATTGGCGGCGGTGTGCGAGCGGAACAGCGGCGAGAACGCGCCGACCTGCATCCAGCGCGCGTACAGCTCGGGCGTGGGCGTGCCGACGAAACCGCCGACGTCCGTGCCGACGAACGGCACGCCGGAGAGACCCAAACCCAGCAGCATGCGGATCCCGAGCTGCAGGTGCTCCCAGCTCGCGACGTTGTCTCCGGTCCAGACGGCGGTGAAGCGCTGCTCGCCGGCGAAGCCGGCACGCGTGAGATTGAACGGCCGCTCGTCCGGCCGGCCGCGGCGCAGCGCCTCGAACGCGGTCTCCGCCATGAGGAAGCCGTACAGGTTGTGCATGCGCCGCTGGCTGAAGACCTCATTGCCCTCACCCATGAGGGCTTCGAGCCCGAACGCCTTGCCCCAGACCGCCGGCTCGTTCATGTCGTTCCAGATCCCGTCGACACCCTGCTCGCGCAGCGCGACCAGGTGATCGCCCCACCAGCGCCGCGCGTCGGGCAGGCTGAAATCCGGGAAGTACGACGGCCCCGGCCAGACCGAGCCGATGTAGGGCGTGCCGTCCGGATACCGCACGAAGTACCCGCCCTCGAGTCCCTCGCGAGCGAGGTCATAGCCGGAAGTCGTATCGGCTTTCACCCCCGGGTCGACGATCGTGACGACCCTGAAACCCAGCTCCTCGAGACTGTCCAGCATTGCCTCCGGGCGCGGGAAGCGCTCGGGATCCCAGGTGAAGACGCGATACCCGTCCATGTAGTGGATGTCGAGGTAGATCACGTCGGCCGGAATACGTTTTTCCCGGAACGTGCGCGCCAGCCGCAGCACCTCGTCGTCCGGGAAGTAGCTCCAGCGGGATTGCTGGTAGCCCAGCGACCACAGCGGCGGCATCATCGGCCGGCCGGTCAGCTCCGTGTAGCGGTCCACGATCTCCGGGATGCCGGGGCCGGCGAAGAAGAAGTAATCCAGCGGACCGCGCTCCGCCGCCATCGACCAGTAGCGGTGGTTGCCCGCGCCGAAATTGAACGTCGTGCGCGCGCTGTTGTTCAGGTACACCCCGAAGGCCGCGTCGCCGCGCAGGCCGATGAAGAACGGGATGCTCTGGTAGAGCGGATCCTGGTCCGGCGTGTAAGCGTAGTTGTCGCTGTTCCAGAGGACCCACTGCCTGCCGCGCTTGTCGAGCGGGCCCGTTTTCTCGCCGAGCCCGAAAAAGCGATCAGCAGGCTCGATCCGCTTCCACGTCCGGACCTCGTTGCCGTCCCAGCCGATCGGCATCGCCGGATCGTCTTCCGCGAGGACGCGCCCGTCCCGGCCGATCATCGTGAGCCGGCACGGCGCCCGGTCGAGCGCGACGCGCAGCTCGCCGGCGTCCAGCACCAGCCGTTCTCCCTCCTCGCGCACGGACACGTCGAGCGCGGGCCACTCGCGGCGCGCGATCGGGTATTCGAGCAGCGGCTCGCGTGCCTCCGGGCGCGCCAGCGTCACGCGCAGGAGATCCGGCGCGAGGAAGGTCAGCCGTAAGCCGACCCCGGGTGCGCAGCGTGCCGCGATGCCCGATGCCGTCGGCTGCCAGGAGAGGAGATCGCCGATGAAGGTGTAGCCGGCCGGGGCCGGCGCCCGGGCCGCAGCCGCGGCGGCCGGGCTGCCGGATGCGTGCAGGCGGGACTCCGCGGCGCAGGGGCCGGCGACCAGTGCGCACAGCAGGGCGCAGCCGAGCGCGAGGCGCGCCACCGGCCGGCCCGCGGGTGTTGCGGGCAGAGCGGGCGGCGCGCGCCTGCCCGGCCCCCGCGCCGTTCCGCGCCCTAGAAGTACAGCCACAGCAACCCGACGCAGGCGATCAGCACCACCGTGAAGACGAGGTCCATGCGCCGCTGCGGTACCGGCGGCGCGCCGATTTCGGCAGGCGTGCGCGTCTCGTACGTCAGGCCGGCCGTCTTTTCGGCCGGCGGCGGATCGGTCGCGAGACTGACGACCACCATCACGGCGCAGGAGAACAGGAAGAGGAACACGGCGAAATGGAGGAAGTTGATGCCCACGAAAGCGGCCAGCCAGCCATCGCCGAGCACGTCGCCCTCGAGCTCGAGGACGAGCCTCGCCATGCCGATGACGAAGCCCGCGATGAGCGCCGTCATCACGCCCTTCGCGTTCACCCGCTTCCAGAACACACCGAGCAGGAAGGCTGCCGCGATCGGCGGCGAGATGTAGGCCTGCACGCTCTGGATGTACTGGTAGAGCTGCTCGGAGATGCGCTCCATGAGCGGAACCCAGAGCAGGCCGAAGACGACGAGGATCGCGGTCGAAACCTGGCCGACGAAGACCAGCCTGCGTTCGGACGCGTCGGGCTTGAGCTTCCGGTACACGTCCCACGTGATCAGCGTGGACGTCGAGTTGAACACGGAGGAAAGCGAGCTCATCAGCGCGGCGAGCAGGCCCGCGACGACGAGTCCGCGCAGGCCGACCGGCAGCAGGGCGGCGACCAGGGTGGGCAGCGCCTGGTCGGGATCGGTCAGCGTGATGCGGCCCGACTGCGCCAGCGCGTACGCGATCACGCCCGGCAGCACGAAGATGAAGAGCGGCAGCAGCTTCAGGAAACCGGCGAAGATCGTGCCGCGTCTCGCCTCCGTCTGGTTCTTCGCCGCGAGGACACGCTGCACGATGAACTGGTCGGTGCACCAGTACCAGACGCCGAGGATCGGCGCGCCGAACAGGATCCCGGTCCACGGGAAGTCCGGATCCGTCGCCGGCCGCCAGATGTCGAGGAAGCTCGGCGCGACGGCCGCCTCGAGCGCATCCCAGCCGCCGAGCGCCGACAGGCCGACGAGCGTGACCGCGACCGCGCCGGCGATCAGCACGAACATCTGGAACAGGTCCGTGTACAGCACCGCGCGCAGTCCGCCGAAGATCGTGTACACGCCCGTGACCACGACGACGATCATCGCGCCGGTCCAGAAGTCGATGCCGATCAGCGCGTGGAAGACGATCCCGCCCGCCGCGATCGTGACCGAGATCTTGGTCAGCACGTAGCCGATGATCGAGATGACGGCCAGGTACCAGCGCGCGCCGGCCGAATACCGGCGCTCCAGGAATTCCGGCATCGTGTAGACGCCGCTCGCCAGGTAGAACGGCACGAACACCCAGCCGAGCAGCAGCAGGATCAGCGACGCCAGCACCTCGAACTGCGCGACGGCGACGCCGCTGGCCGCGCCGGTCCCGGCCAGGCCGACCAGGTGCTCGGCGCCGATATTCGAAGCGAACAGGGAGCCGCCGATCACGAACCAGCCGGCATCCCGGCCGGCGAGAAAGTAATCGGCGGAGGTCTCGCGACCCCGCCGCTCGCTCCACGATGCCCAGATCGCGACACCAAAGACCAGCGCGAAATACACACCGATCACCAACCAGTCGAGAAAGGCGAGACGATCCACGGGCACTCCCTCCGTTGCGGGGTTTGTTGTTGCCTGTCAGGCTTTTTTGTTGCTTGTCATCCGCTGTTCGCCGCACGCAGATCCCTGGCGCAACGAAATCCTACGTTGAAGAGGGACGACTCCGGAGTCGCGTGACTGCGCGCGGAAACACGGTAACCGTAGCAGATGTCGGCGTGGCAGAGGAAAGAGCCGCCGCGCAGCGCCTTCTCGCTGGACGGCGTCGGCTCGAACGGCTGGCCGCGCTCCGCGTAGGAACGGAACCAGTCGGCGCTCCATTCCCAGACGTTGCCGCCCAGGTCCGACAGGCCGAGCGACGTCACGCCGTAAGCGCCGACCGGTGACGTCAGGATCCAGCCGTCATCGCTCACGCCGGGTCCCGGGAACGCGCCCTGCCACGTATTCGCAAAGTGCCGACCGTGCTCGTCCCGCAGCACGTCGCCCCAGGGGTAAGGCGCGGCGCGGTCGATGCCGCCGCGCGCTGCGTGCTCCCATTCCGCCTCCGTCGGCAGCCGCTTGCCGGCCCACCCGGCGTACGCCCGGGCGTCGGCCCAGGAGACTTGCGTCACCGGATGGTCGCCGGGCGCGGCCGGGGCCGCGGGACCGCGCGGATGCCGCCAGTCGGCGCCGGGCACGATATGCCAGTCGCCGGTGGCGAGGTCCAGCACGCCGCCGCCGAGCCGTTCGGCATCCGTGACGTAGCCCGTCGCCTCCACGAACGCGCGGAATTCCGCGACGGTGACCGGGCCGGCATCGAGCAGGAACGGCTCGACGTGAACGAGGGTGACCGGCCGCTCGGCCGGCTCGCCGGTCTGCGACCCGATGTGCGTCGTGCCGCCCGGCACGTAGACCATGCCGGCGGGCACCTCGATGCCGGCGGGCGCTGCGATCGGCGCCGCGACGGCGGCCGTGTGCGGCGGCGGCGTGGCGGCGGCGGTTTGCAGCGGCCCGGGCGCGCGCGCGGCGGAAGCGAGCCAGCCGGCGCCGCCCGCGGCGAGCACCGCGGCCATCGCCGCGGCGGCAAAACCAAGCCGGCGCCGTGCAGTCGTCAATGCAGGAGCCTCTCCCCGGCCTGCCACGGCCCGGCGGGTTTGAGCGGAATCGACATTCCGCCGGTGGCCTCGAGCCGTTCGAACAACGCCTTCCGCATCGTGGCGACCTCGTCCTGGTACTCGGGCACGTCGATCAGGTTGTGCATCTCGTGAGGGTCGGTCGCCAGGTCGTAGAGCTCCGCCGTGTCCCAGATCCCGTGATAGAAAATGTACTTGTAACGCGGCCCGCGGAGCGCGAAGGTCGTCGGCGTGTGCGGGAACGCGTACTCCCAGTAGTACTCGTAGAGCAATGCCGGCTCGCCGGGCACGGCCGTCTCCTGCGTGGCGAGCGGCGCATCCGGCACGCGGCCCGCGAGCACCGGCAGGACCGAATGGCCGTCGATGACGCGTTCGGCCTCGACGTTCATCAGGTCGAGGACGGTCGGCGCGATATCGATGTTGCGCACCAGCGTCCTGATCGTCGTGCCCGGCTCGATGAATCCCGGCGCCCATGCGAGCATCGGCACGCGCATCGATTCCTCGTAGGCGTTGCGCTTGTCGATCAGACCGTGCTCGCCGAGCAGGAAGCCGTTGTCGCCCATGTAGATGACGAGTGTCGATTCCGCCAGGCCGCTGTCCTCCAGGTAGTCCAGCACCCGCCCGACACTCTCGTCCAGCGCCAGCAGCGTCTCGGCATAGCCGCGATAGAACTCGTCGAAGTCCAGCGCGCCCTGGTACGCGTAGGCGACACCGTGCCAGGAGTAGCGCTGGGCCCGCACCCAGTCCGGCTTGCCTTCGTAGTTGCTCTCGGTGTTCGCCATCGAGGGCGGATACGGAATCTCGATATCGGCGTAATGCCCGGCGTGGCGCGGCGCCGGCACGAACTCGGCGTGCACGGCCTTGTGCGAGAGCATCAGGAAGAACGGCTCGCCGGCCTCTTCCTCCTCGTGCCGCTCGAGCCAGTCGATCGCCTGGTCGGTCAGGATGTCGGTCGTGTAGCCCTCGAAGCGGCTGCGCTCGCCGTCGATGTTGAGCACCGGATCCACGTACCGGCCCTGCCCCCGGAAGCTGACCCAGTGATCGAAGCCCGGCCGCGGCGCGTCATCCGCCTCGCCCATGTGCCACTTGCCGATGAACGCCGTCGCGTAGCCCGCCTCCTGCAGGTATTGCGGGAAGAACACGGTACCTTCCGGAATGCCCGACGAATTGTCGACCACGCGATGGCGGTGCGCGTATTGACCGGTCAGGATGGAGGCGCGGCTCGGGGAGCACAGGGCGGTCGTCACGAATGCGTTCGCGAGGTGCGCGCCCTCGGCCGCCATCCGGTCCAGGTTCGGCGTCTCGAGGAAGTCCGGTGCCTGCTCCATGAAGCCCATGAAGTCGTAGCGGTGATCGTCGGCCAGGATGAAGACGACGTTTTGCGGTGCGCGCGACGCAGCCTGCGGCGGCGGCGCCCCGGGCGCGGCGCCCGTCTTCTGCGCCCCGGCCGCGGCAACCGCCGCCTGAGCGCCAGGCGCGGTATCCGTCGCCTGCGCTCCCGCCGCCGCCTTCGCAGAGGCTCCCGCGGCGATGCCCGACTGTGCGGTCCAGCCGACTGCAAAGGCGGCGGCGAGCAGGGTGGCGAGAGAGCCGATCGGTTTTACGGGTATGCGCACGGCGTCGCCTCCTCGGCGGTAAAGGGCATCAGTCGCAACGTCCGGCGATCCAGCCGCCGGTGAAGCCGGCGCGGCACAGCCCGCGCACGATGTAGGGGTTCTGCTGCATGAGCTGCCACACCAGCCCCGTCCGGTAATTCTCGATCATGAGCACGATCGCGCCCTGGTCGATACCGATGTAATCGTCGTCGAACCAGCCGACGCCGGGAACGATGCGGCCCTTGGTGGCATCGGTGCCTTCCGCAAGCGTCAGGTTGAACGCGTCGCGGAAACCGTACTCGCCGTAGAGCGGCTGGCCGTAGTTTTGGCGCAGGTGCTGAAGCGCCGGAATCGTGACCTCCGGAGCGAACGGGATCGAGCCGCCCAGCGCGGTCGGCGCGAGCGTGCCGTCGTCCCGGATATCGCCCGCGGCGGCGCCACGGGCCCAGTAACCGTGGAAAGTGCGCTCCCGGCCCGCGATCGTGGCCGTGAAGCCGCCGGGGCCGTCGCTCGCGGTGAGACCCCAGACGTTCTCGCCGTAACCGGTCCAGCCGCCCGGATTGTCGATCGCATAGGCGCGCTGCGCGAGCGCCGCGCGCCGCGAGTTCTCGAAGTAATCCATGCCGCGCTCGCGCATGTACGCGTCCTGGATGCCGCGGAAGTCGATCCACGCGTGCGCGTACTGGTGCCCGAACAGCGGCGCGAAGTTGACGTGCTCGTAACCGTAGAACTCTGCCCACTGGTACGTGCTCGTGAACTCGGTCCACGCTTCCGGCTCGACGGGATGCGTCGGCGAGCCGAGCGCCAGCACGTACAGGAACATCGCCTCGTCGTAGCCGTCGTAATCGTGATCGCTGAAGCCCCGTCCCGGGCGCCACGCCATCGAGATCGCCGGCTCGCGAACGACGGCCCAGTCCCACTCGACGCGGCGGTAGAGCGAGTCCGCCAGCGCGCGGATCTCACGCTCGCGCGCATCGTCGCCGTCGAAGTACTGCTGCGCGGCGAGCACGCCCATCATCATCAGGGCGGTGTCGATCGTGGACAGCTCGCTCTGCCGGAAGCGCTCGCCGTCCTGCATGTCGAGGAAATGATAGAAAAACCCGCGATACCCGGTCATGCCGGTGTCATCGGGGCCCTGCGGCGCGTTCCAGAGAAAGCGCAGCGTCGTGAGCGTGCGATCCGCCGCGTCCGCGCGGGATACCCAGCCGCGCTCGGCGCCGATCGCGTAGGCCGTCAGGCCGAAGCCGATCGCGGCAACGCTGGAGGGCGAGGCCGTCGGCCAGCGATCCGGAACCAGCCCGTTCTCCGGGTTCGCCGTCTCCCGGAAATACAGGAAAGTGCGGTGCTCGACGTCATCGAGGAATTGTTCGGCAGTCGGTTCGTCGGGCGGCGGCACCTCGTTCAGCGGGTCCGACGGCTGGCACGAGCTCGCCGCGCACGCGGCAGCGATGGCGACAAGAGCCACCGCGCCGCGTCGTAATCGCGACGACGTCTTTCGTGGCGCCCGCGTTATTGAGTGATATCCCACTGCTGTCCTTATCGATTCGCTCAATGTGTGCCTGAGACTGACATTCGAGTCGCCTGCCCGAGGGCACCCGCTCCGAACGTCCGCCGCAAGTAACCATACTCGAGGCGCCGCATCAAGTCCGGCGGCGTTGCGACCCGTCGCGGAACGCAAGCGCTTACACTCTGGTCTCATCCGAGCCGAAGGTATCGACGGTCGCCTGATAGAGGCGAAAGAAGCGCGAACCGGCAAGGAGTCCGCTTACGGTTCGCTTACGATCCGGCGGATTCTTCGCGGACGGTTTCGCCCGTCGGCGTAATCAGCTCCGCGCCTTCGTTTTTCGCGCTGTTGACCTGCCGGTCGACCGGCCAGGCACGCAAGGCCGGCGGGTGCCCGGCGGCGTCGGCGAGCACGCCCTCGTCGCCGGCGAGCCAGCGGTCGGCCTGCTGCCGGTCGAGCACCACGGGCATGCGGTCGTGCAGCTCGGCGATGAAGCCAAGCGCCGCGGTCGTGACGATCACGGCGGTTTCGAGCCTTGCGCCGCTCTCCCTGTCGCGCCAGCGCTCCCATAATCCGGCGAACGCGAACGGCTCGCCGCTCGCGAGGGAGATGAACCACGGCATCTTGCCCTCACGCCCTGGACGCCACTCGTAGAAACCGTCCGCGAGCACGAGGCAGCGGCGTTTGCGATAAGCCTCGCGGTACGCCGGCTTCCCGGCCACGGTTTCGGCGCGCGCGTTGATGAGCCGGTTGCCGATGGACGGGTCCTTCGCCCAGTACGGCACCAGCCCCCAGCGCAACGTCACGAGCTCGCGCCGGCCCTGCTCCGGCTCGCGCACGGCGGCGATGTCCTGGGTCGGCGCAATGTTGTAGCGCGGCTCGACGGCGCCGACCGGCTCGGCCCGGAACAGCGCCGCCATGGCTTCGTGCGACGAATAAAAAGCGAATCGGCCGCACATCCCGTTATTCCCGGATGCCGATGCCGCGCTTCAGCAGCGCGACATTGATGCCGAAGAGCAGCACCACGAATACGCTCACGATGAGATAGGCGTACCGGATGTCGATGTCCGAGGTGCCGAGGATGCCGTAGCGGAACGCGTTCACCATGTAGAGGATCGGGTTGAGCAGCGACAGCTTCTGCCATATTTCCGGCAGCAGCGAGATCGAATAGAACACCCCGCCGAGATAGGTCAGCGGCGTGAGCACGAAGGTCGGGATGATCGCGACGTCGTCGAACTTCTTCGCGAACACGGCGTTGATGAAACCGGCGAGCGAAAAGACGATGGATGCCAGCAGCACCATCGAGGCGGTGATGAAGGGATGCTTCACGTCGAGATCCGTGAAGGCCAGGGCAATGAGCGTAACGAGCGAGCCGACGAGCAGCCCCCGGATCACGCCGCCGGCGACGTGGCCGATGATGATGGTTGCATACGACATCGGCGATACCAGCATCTCCTCGATGTGCCGGGCGAACTTGGCGCCGAAGAACGACGACACGACGTTGCCGTAGGAATTCGTGATCACGGACATCATGATGAGCCCGGGCGCGATGTATTGCATGTAGTCGAAGCCGTCCATGTCGCCGATGCGCCGGCCGATCAGGCTGCCGAAAATCACGAAGTACAGTGTCATGGTGATGGCGGGCGGCACGATCGTCTGCAGCCAGATGCGGATGATGCGGCTGAACTCCTTCGTGACGATGGTCTGCAAGGCGACCCAATTCAGCCGGAGGTTCATGAGGGTTGCCCGGACGCCGTGCGGGACGACTGCTTGCCCTCGACGAGACCGAGGAACAGCTCCTCCAGCCGGTTCGCCTTGTTGCGCAGGCTGATGATGCGGATGCCCTTGGCGTTCAGGAGCGCGAACAGCTCGTTCAGGTCGTGCTCGGCGTCGACGGCCACTTCAAGCTCGTATTCACCGGCGCGTTCCACTTCGAAGCCTGCCAGCACCGGGGCCGTGTCCAGCGGGTCGCGCAGGCTGAGGACGAACGACTCGCGCTGCAGCTTGCGCAGGATCGTGTCCATGCGCGCGTTCTCGACGATGATGCCCTCGTCGATGATCGCCACGTGGCGGCAGAGGTTCTCCGCCTCCTCGAGATAGTGCGTCGTCAGGATGATGGTCGTGCCTTCCAGATTGATGCGGCGCAGGAACTCCCACATCGAGCGGCGGATCTCGATGTCGACGCCGGCCGTCGGCTCGTCGAGGATCAGGAGCTTCGGCTCGTGCGCCAGTGCGCGCGCGATCATGAGCCGGCGCTTCATGCCGCCGGAGAGGTTGCGCGCGATATCGTGCCGCCGGTCCCACAGGCGCAGCTCGTTCAGGTACTTCTCCGTTCGCTGCCGCGCCAGCCGCCGCGGAATGCCGTAGTAACCCGCCTGGTTCAGCACGATGTTCTCCACCGTCTCGAACAGGTTGAGGTTCACTTCCTGCGGCACGAGCCCGATGCAGGACTTCGCGGCCTCGAGCTCGCGGTCGATGCCGTGGCCGAAAACCTGCACCTCGCCGCCGGATTTCCGCACCAGCGAGCTCACGATGCCGATCGCCGTCGTCTTGCCCGCGCCGTTCGGCCCGAGCAGCGCGTAGAAGTCGCCGGCCTCGACGTCGAAGTCGATGCCCTTCAGCGCGCGCACGCCGTTCGCGTAGGTCTTGCTCAGGTTGCGGATGGAGAGGGCCTGCATGGAGCCGCGTATTGTATACGCCACGCACGCGTAGGAGCCCTGGTGCCGGGTCGTACTTTCGTACTTGTTGCGCCACTGAGCCGGGACAGGAGGTGGCCGCCGGGCAACAAG
>DASSBS010000146.1:0-33818 GCA_035698445.1 Woeseiaceae bacterium | reverse complement strand
TTGGCTGAATGCATCGCGTTGGAGGTAAAGCTCCGCTCGCTCGCGAACGCCGCGTACGAATGGAGTTTCGAATGATTGTCAGTAGCAAGCTGCGACTATCCGCGCAAAGAGCATTTCTTGGACGCATACGTCCTGAAATGCGGTTGGTAAAGATTAAGCTCATTGGGGATAATATTCACCTCTCGGTCGTGCTCAGTCGCGAACCGACGGATCGGATCCGTGATGATGTATCCAGCGCTGCCGCTGAAATCATCGCTGACTTTCCTGCAGCGAAAAAAATAGAAGAATCGCTCCAAGTCAACACCGGGCCCGTGCTGGCAGAGGATGTTCTTGCTGAAGGCTGGATATTTAGGCGGGCGGAATCAGATCGCGCGCAGTGATGTGGTGTGGAGTACGGTATGGACCTAGCGGATACCACGCAGCCGGCGGATTCCGGGCCATTGCGTCACCAGCCCGTTTCCCTGCGGATCGCCGAAGTCTTCCGGGTGCACAAGGTGAATGCGGCCCGAAATAGTGTGACTGCACACGGTATCCGCGAGGCGTAGGCCGAAGCGATGCAAGGCGAGCTGCGGTCGGTCGTTCTCGCGATTATTGGGGCAGCGATCCTGGCGCCGCTGCTTGGGCGGTTGCGCAGGATCAGCCGTACCGCGGTGCGAAAGATCGCAAGGGTAATCGTGGCCGCATCGGTGGCCGCTTTGCTCGCGCTGTAAGGGGTGAACGATAAGAACTGCAGGTGAGTGCGAAGTTCGAGGAACTGAGGATGGGTCGTCGCATTGACATCGCCCCGCCATCCCTGTCGAATGGCCGCCAAACCACAAGACAAGGAGCCGGGATCATGCACAAGCTTCTATTCGCCGCCGCCGCGATAGCCGTCTTCGCCGCTCCGGTCCGCGCGCAGAGCGGGCTGACGGAGGCCATCCAGCAGGACTACGACACCAACCTGGAGGAGCTGTATCGCCATTTCCACGCGCACCCCGAGCTGTCGTTCATGGAAGACGAGACCGCCGCTCGCATGGCCGAGGAGCTGCGCGAGGCGGGCTTTGACGTCACCGAGCACGTCGGCAAGACGGGCGTCGTGGCCGTGATGGAGAACGGCGACGGGCCGGTGCTCATGCTGCGCGCCGACATGGACGCCCTGCCGGTCAAGGAGCAGACCGGGCTGCCCTTCGCCTCCGAGGTCGTTGGCAAGAACCGCGAGGGCGAGACCCAGCCGGTCATGCACGCCTGCGCGCACGACACGCACATCACCGCGCTGGTCGGCGCGGCGCACGCCCTCGCGGCGCGCCGGGACCAGTGGTCCGGCACGCTGATCCTCATCGTCCAGCCGGCCGAGGAGCTCGGCCTCGGCGCGCTGGCCATGCTCGAGGACGGGCTCTACGAGCGCTTCCCCACGCCTGACCAGGTGGTCGCCTTCCACACGTTCTCGCAGATTCCCACCGGCACCATCGGCTACGTGCCCGGCTACGCGATGGCGAACGTCGACTCGGTCGACATCTACGTGAAGGGCATCGGCGGTCATGGCGCGGCGCCGCACCAGGCCAAGGACCCGATCGCCTTGTCGGCCTACCTGATCACGGCGCTCCAGACGCTGGTGTCGCGCGAGCTCAACCCGCTCGAGCCCGGGGTCGTCACGGTAGGCGCCATCCACGGCGGCACCAAGCACAACATCATTCCGAACGAGGTGCACCTGCAGCTCACGGTGCGCTCCTACACCGACGAGGCGCGCCAGAAGCTGCTCGACGGCATTCGCCGGATCGCCCGCGCGCAGGCGGCGTCCTTCGGCCTGCCGGAGGAGCTGATGCCGGTCGTCGAGGTCTCCGAGCCCTATACGCCGGCCACCTACAACGACCCGGAGCTCACGAAGCGCGCCGTTTCCGCCCTCGAGAGCCGCTTCGGCGAGGAGGCCGTTGTGGAGATGGAGCCGATCATGGGCGGCGAAGATTTCTCCCAGTACGGCCGCACCGACGAGGACGTGCCCATCTTCATGTTCTGGGTCGGCGGCACGCCGCAGGACGTCATCGACGCCTACGCGGACAAAGGCCAGAGCCCGCCGCCGAACCATTCGGCGCTGTTCGCGCCGGACGCGGAGGCCGCCATCACGATGGGCGCCGAGGGGCTGGCGGCCATTGCGCTGGACATCCTCGGTAAATGAACAAGCGGCCGGCGGCGCGGCTCAGCACGGCTGCCGCTGCGCCCGCACGGCTCGATAAAGGACCCACGTCGGCAGCAGCGCGACGGCGAACACGACCGCCGTGATGAGGAACCCGTCGCGGTAGGCGAGCGTGTTGGCCTGCAGGTAAACCGAGCGGCCGAGGAAGAGCAAGGCCGCCGGTAGCTGCTGCGGCTCCGGCAGGCCCGCCGCGGCGACCATATCGGCGACGTGCCCGAGCAGCGTCATCGTCGCGGGGTTGTCCGGTGTCTGCGTCGCGGCCAGCGCCTGCGCGTGCAAGGCCGTGCGTCGCGCCAGGATCACGGCCAGCAGGTTGACGCCGAATGCGCCGCCGAGCTGGCGCGTGAAGTTGATGGCGCCGGAGCCTTGCGCCATGAGCCGGTCCGGCAGCACGCGCAACGAGCCCGCGGTCAGGGCGGGAAACACGAAGCCGAGCCCGATGCGCGTCATGACCGTCCAGCCGGCCAGGTGCCAGAAGCCGGTGTTCACGTCGACCTGCGCCGTCAGCCAGGACGACCAGGCGAACACGAGCAGGCCCGCGGCAATCAGCAGCCCCGGCGACAGGCGGTCCGACAGCCGCCCGGCCACCGGGAACACGAGCACGAGCACGAACCCGGCCGGCATGAGCAGCAGCCCCGCCATCGTGGGCGTCAGGCCCTGGATGGTCTGCACGAAGAGCGGCAGCAGGTAGACGGACCCGAAGAGCCCCGCGCCCATGATGAAGCTGATGAGCATCGCCGAAGCGAACGGCAGGCTGCCAAACAACGCGAGGTCGAGCATGGGCGCGCTCGAGCGCCGCTCCCACCAGGCGAAAATGCCGATCGCGGCCATCGCGATCGCGAATTCGGCAAGGATGTGGCCGGAATCCCAGCCGAGACGCTGCCCGTTCGACAAGGCCGTCAACAGGCTCGCGAGGAAAACACATAGCAGCAGGAAACCCGTCCAGTCGAAGCCCGGCTGGCGCACTTCCGGCTGCTCCCGCTGCGGCAGGAACAACGCGGCGAGCACGATGCCGAGCGCCGCGAACGGCACGCCCAGGAAAAAGACATAGCGCCAGTTGAAGGTGTCCATCAGCATGCCGCCGATCCACGGGCCGAGCGCGGGTGCAAGCACGACGCCTATGCCGTAGATGCCCATGGCGGCGCCGCGCCGGTGCACCGGGTAGACCGTGAAGAGGATGATCATCGCCATCGGCTGGATGATCCCCGCGGCCGCGCCCTGGACGACGCGCGCCAGAATCAGCACGTGTTCCCCCGGCGCGAGGCCTCCGAGGATGGAGCCGAGCAGGAACAAGAGCAGCGCGGCCATGATGCTGCCCCGCTGGCCGATGGCGCGGTTCGCCCAATCGGTGAGCAGCATCGTCGAGGTCATGGCGGCAAGGAAGCCGGTGGAGAGCCATTGCGCCCGCACCTGGTCGATGCCGAAGGCGCCCATGATGTCGGGGATGGCGACGTTCACGATCGTGGAGGAGAGGATCACCGCGATCGCGGCGACCATGGCGGTGACGGTCGCGTACCCCCGGTACGCGGGCCCGTAGCGCGCGAAGAACGCTTCAGTCGATGACATCGACCGAGACTTCCACCATCATGCCCGGCCGCAGCAGGCCATCGACCTGCGCCAGGCTGATGCGCACGGGCAGCCGCTGCGCCACCTTGGTGAAATTCCCGCTGGGATTGGGACTCGGGAGCAACGCGAACTCGCTCGTCGCCGCCTGGCCGAGCCGCACGACCTCGCCGTGAAACTCCCGTTCCGGGTAGGCGTCCACGGTGACGGTCACCGGCGCGCCAAGCGAGAGGCGGCGAAACTCGGTCTCCTTGAAGTTCGCATCGATCCAGATCGTGCCGGGATCGTGATACATGAAGAGCCGCCGGCCCGGCGCGACGTATTCCCCGACGTCCACGAACGTCTTGTCGATCACGCCGTCGAACCTGGCGCGGATCGTGCGCCGCTCGAGATCGATCCGCTGGCTCGCGATGCGCGCTTCCTGCGCGGCGCTTTCAGCCTCCAACGCGGCAATTTGCCGATCGAGGACTTTCAGTTGCGCACTTTTGGCCCGCACCACGTCGATCTGCGCACGCGCCGTCTCGACGTCGGCGGCCGCATGGCGCTCCCGCTGCTCCGCGCTCACGAGCTTTTCGCGGGCGTCCTCGAACAGCTCCGCGGAGATGAGGCTTTGCTCGTGCAGGGACGCCGCCCGCGCGTAATCGCTCTTGACGTTGCGCAGCATGGCTTCGCTGGCGCGGTGCCCGGCCTCGGCCGCGGCGAGCTTCGCTTTGCTCGCGCGCAACTCGCTCGCGACCTGCTGGTCGAGCATCGCTTTCCGGGCGGCGAGCTCGCGCTTCCCGGCGTCGATCCGGGCGAGCTCGGCCTGCGCCGCGTCGAGCGCCAGTCTCGACTGGCGCGTGTCGATGGAGACGAGCAGGTCGCCGGCGGCGACGCGATCGCCGGCGACGACCTCGATGGCGGTCACGCGCCCGGCGACTTCGCTGCTCACGGCCACCTCGCGGGCGGCAATGCGTGAATCGACCGTGTTGACGTGGGTCGCGCGGTAATGGAGCCAATAGGCGAATACCAGCAGCGCGATCACCGCGACGGCCGCCGCCAGGCCGGCCTTCAGCGCGCGGCCTCCTGGCCGGCCGCGTGCGGCCGCGGCTGGCTCGAGGTCGGCACCGCGGGTGTGCGCCGGCGGCGCGGCGCCTGCTTCGCCGCCGTCCGCGGCGACGGCTTCGAGCCCGCTCATGCCGGCGCCTCCAACCGGGCGCGCGCGGCGCGAAACACCCTGAGGCAGGTATCCAGGTCGCCGGCATCGATGCCGGCGAGCACCTCGCGGCGCACCTCGCTCACGATGCGGTTGATGTCGTGCAATACCGCCTCGCCGGCGCCGGTGAGGCACACGTGCTTCGCCCGCCGGTCCCCGTCGACCGGGCGGCGCTCGATCAGGCCCTGCGACTCGAGCGCGTCGAGCAGCCGGACCAGGGTCGGGCCCTCGATCCCGGCCTGTTCCGCGAGCTCCCGCTGCGTGACGGGCGTGCCGCCGCGTGACAGCAGCAGCAGCGTGGTCCAGCGGGCCTGGGTGAGTCCTGTGTGCCTGAGGCGCTCGTCGAGCCGCGTGCGCCAGCGCCGGCTGAGCAGCGCGAGCTCGGTGCCGAATGCTTCCTGCGGGTGCAAATCGCCGCCTCCGTGATCATAAGGAGGCTATAGATTAGCAAGCTATCGATCACGTGAAAATACCCGGCGCCCCGGTTCGCGGGCGCCGGGAAGCCGGGAGCAGGCGCTTCAGGGTCCGGGAGCCGGATTGTCCGGCAGCGAGGGAATGGCCCTGAGGAACTCGTAGATCGCGCGCAGATCGTGGCGGCTCATCTTGCCGACCGTCGTCCACGGCATCACCTGGAGGATATGCGAGTCGACGGGGTCGCGCCCCGTGCGCAGCACGTGCTCGAACTCATCGAACGTCAGGCCGGCCGGCCGGCCGTACTCGTCCGGCGTGAGGTTGCTCGCGATGAAGGGACCGAACTGCCGCCCACCGGCCATGTACTGCTCCGCGTTAATGGCTTCGGCCTCGCCCATGAACGGATTGGCGCCGGGCAAGTACGACGGGTGCGTGTGGCACTCGTTACAGCTCCCGACCGTGTTGACGAAATAGCTGCCGAGGCCGACCAGCTCGAGATCCAGCCTGTGGGTGTCGAGCGCCACGGGCGATGCTCGCAACCCGATGCGCGCCCGCTCGCTCAACCGGTGATGCTTGCGGTGATGATCGCCATCGCCATCGTATCCCTGCCGATGCCAGCCCCCGGCCAGTGCCGCCGCGGCCGCGATGCTCAGCAGGACCGTCATGGTTGCGCGCGCCAGCACGCTCGATTTGCTCTTCATTGTCGATCTCCCGGACGCCTTCGTCATTGTTGGTTGCCCTGCCAGTCCGAACCGGATATTTTTGCGGAGCACGGGCTCGGCAATCCGCCGCGCGGAAGGTAAGGCGCTCGGCCGGGCTGCAACGGCGCCCACTGCGCCCTTGCCGATGGCATTGAGGCTACTGCCGCGCCATCTCTGATGCTCTGAAAGCTTCTGAAAACTTGTGAAGGACATGGGATCGGCTGCCCTGTTGTACGACTTCGGTCCGTTCCGCCTGGATGGCAAGCGTCGCATCGTGGTCTCGCGGGCCGACGGGCAGGTCCTGCCGCTCACGACGAAAGCCTTCGACACGTTGCTGCACCTGGTCGAGCATGCGGGCGAGGTCGTCGACCGGGCGACCCTGCTGCGCGAGATCTGGCCGAACGTCGTCGTCGAAGCGAACAACCTCAACCAGGTGATCTCGTCGCTGCGCCGTGCAATCGGCGAAGATCCGGCGGCGCATCGCTTCATCATGACCGTGCCGGGCCGCGGCTATCGCTTCATCGCGGATGTCGACAACGTAGCCGCCGACGGCCCCGGCGAGGAGGCTGCGCGCGGCGCCGGTACGGCGCGGCAGGCGGGGGCACAGCGGGAACGGTCTTTGGCCGTGCTGCCGTTCCGGCCGCTGGTTGCGGCCGACCGTCACGAGTCCCTGGAGCTCGGCATGGCCGATGCCCTGATCGCCTCGATCGGCGGCTTGCGCGACGTGCAGGTACGGCCGCTCAGCGCGACGCGCCGCTACGGGCGGCTGGAACAGGATCCCGTCGAGGCGGGACGATCGCTCGGCGTGGATTACGTGCTCGACGGCTCGCTGCAACGCAGCGACAGCCACCTGCGGGTCTCGGTCAGGCTCATCGACGTCCAGAGCCGCCGCCAGCTCTGGTCCGATCACTTCGACGAGGATTTCACCGACATCTTCTCGATCCAGGACAGGATCGCGGAGCGGGTTGCGTCGTCGCTCGTCGACACGCTCACCAGCGGCGAACGCGACCGCCTGCGGCGTCACCCGACCCAGGATGCGCACGCCTACCAGTTGTATGTCACCGCGTGGTCATCGCTGACTCGGCCGAGCTGCAGCAGCATGACCGAGGCGCTGCGCTACCTGGAGCAGGCCGTGGCGCGGGACCCCTCGTTCGCGCTCGCGCACGCGTGTCTCGCCGACTGCTACGCCGTGCTGGCGGTTTTCGGCGGCGGCGCGCCGCACGACATCTTTCCGCAGGCGTTGGCGGCCGTCACCAAAGCGCTGGCGATCGATCCGGAGCTCGCCGAGGCGCACGCCGAGCTGGGCCACATCCGGATGGTCTACAACCTCGATCTCGACGGCGCCGAGGAAGCGTTCCGGCGAGCGCTCGGCATCGACCCCAACTCCGCGATGGCGCATCACTACATGGGCCTGCTGCTGATCGCGCGCGGCACGCTGGACGATGCGCTGGCTTCCGTGCGGCGCGCCCAGGCGCTGGCGCCGCTGGCGCTGAACTTCAATGCGAACGTCGGCATGATCCACTACTACGCGCGCCGTTATGAGCAGGCAGTTGCACAGCTCGAAACGACCCTCGCGATGGACCCTGCTTCCGATCATGCGCGCAGCCTGCTGGGGCGCGCACTTCTGCGGCTGGGAGAGTTCGAGCGCGCGATCCTCGAGTTCGAGCGGCGCCGCAGCGTCACTATTGGCAGCGCCGCGGACCTGCCGGCGGCCTGCGCATTGGCCGGACGAGAGGACGATGCGCGGGCGCAACTCGAAAAAATGAAGCAAGCCGCGCAGGACCGCTACGTCTCGCCTTTCGACGTTGCCACGGTGCACGCGGCGCTGGGCGACACTGAAGAGACGCTGCACTGGCTCGAGCAGGCCCTCGAGCAGCGCGCGCAGCCGGTGAACTTCCTGTGTGTCGATCCGGCCTTCGATGCGTTCCGGCAGGAGCCGCGTTTCGAGCGCATGCTCGCCTCGCTCAATCCTCGTCCACGCTAGCACGAGCGATGACGGCGCTGAGCGCGGGGCGGGCGCAGTGCTTTGCGCTGCCGCGGGCGAGGTGCGCCGGACGCTCAGGCGTCCGGCACGACGTTCGCGTTCAGGTGAAACAGGTTGCCTGGGTCGTAGCGGTCTTTAAGGTTCTGCAGGCGCGCGTAATTGTCGCCATAATTGTGCCGTACCCGCTCCCCGCTTTCGCCCCCCGACAGGTTGACATAGAAGCCTTTCGTGTAGGGCTCGATATCCGGCCACACGGCACGCGCCCAGGCGACATTCTGTTCGCTCAGCGCCGGATCGTCCCAGCCGTTCTGCAGCAGCACGGTGTGCCGTGCCTCGCGGTGCCAGAACGCCGTTGCCTCCGGCTTCACGCGGCCGATCGCGCCGCCGTGATGCACGAACACGAAGCTCGCACCCGGCGGCGCCGTCTGGAGATGTTCGAGCGTAACGTCCAGCAGCCCGGGCTCGATGCGGTGCAGGAAGGCGCCCTTGACGTAGTATTTGCGGCCGACCGGAAACATCGCGTCGTGGCTCTGCTGCAGCGCGACGTAGGGAGTCGGCCGCACGCCGTCCATGACCGGCTTGCGGAAGGCGCGCAACGGCGCGAGCACACGCTCGCCCTCGGCGTGGTCCCCGCAATAGCAGACGTCGATCACGAGCACCTTCTGCCCGTCCGGGCCGGAGGCGAGTGCCGCGTCCATGTTGATCTCGTCCGGCGCTTCCAGCGCAAAATCGGCGAAGAAGCCGAGCACCTCGCGCGCCTGCGGCAGCGGATAAATGATGGGCCCGCCCAGCATCGTGGTCTGCACCCGATGCAGCCGGTACTCGAACGACGTCACGACGCCGAAGTTGCCGCCGCCGCCGCGCAGCCCCCACAGGAGCCCGGCGTTTTCCGCCTCGTTCGCCTGGACCAGCTTGCCGTGCGCATCGATTACGTCCGCGGCCTGCAGGTGATCGCAGGTCAGGCCGTACTTGCGGGCGATGCGGCCGAAGCCGCCGCCAAGGGTGAGCCCCGCGATCCCGGTATGCGACACGGTGCCGGCCGGCGTGGCCAGGCCGAAGCTCTGCGTCTCGGCATCGAGCGCGTGCAGCAGGACGCCGGGCTCGGCGCGCGCGGTCATCGCCTCCGGGTCGACGCGCACGGATCGCATGGGCGACAGATCGATCATCAGCCCGCCTTCGCAGACCGACTGCCCGGAAAGGCTGTGCCCGCCGCCCCGCACCGCCACCGGCAGGTCGAAGCCGCGGCCGAAGTCGACCGCCTGCATCACGTCCGCGGCGCCGGCGCAGCGCGCGATCAGGGCGGGTTCGCGATCGAAGGCGCCGTTCCAGACGTGCCGCGCCGCGTCGTAACCGTCCTGCCCGGGCCACAGCAGCGGACCGCGCAGCGCTTGACCGAGATCCGCGACGTCGGCAACGGGCAGGGCAATCTGCTTGCCGGCGTTCGACAAGGCGGGTAACGGTTCGGAAGGAGGCCCGCTGACGAGCGCGCCGAACAGTCGTTCGAAGGGAATGCCGGTGAGGGCGGCGCCCGCGAGGGCTGCGCCGCAGAACGCTCTTCGTCGCATATGTCCTGCTCCCGAGTTGGCTGCCGAAGTGTATGCCCTGCCGGCCGCGAATGCATCTACTCGGGAGCAGCGTGCCGGACCGCCGACGGAGCAGGTGCATCGGCAGGCGGACCGGGCCGGCGCGAGGACTGCACGTCCTCGAGCGTCACCGCAGCAAGATGCATGCCATTGGCTACCAGGGCAGCGCTGCTCCGTTGGCGTGCCGGAAAGTGCCGCTGGTAGCGGCATCCAGCTCGTCGATTCGCTCCGCCAGCATGGCCGCGGCATCCGCCGGCTCGACGTCGCCCGTGTGACCGGTCATGCCGGTCCGCACGTAGCCGGGATGCAGCAAGCCGACCGAAATGCCGCGCGGCGCGAGGTCGATGGCGAGTGAGCGGCCGGCGGCGTTCAGGGCGGCCTTGGACATCCGGTAGCCGTAACTGCCGCCGGAGCCGTTATCGGCAATCGAGCCCATGCGGCTCGTGACCAGGGCCACCCTGGCGCCAGGCGCCAGCTTGTCGAGAAACGCATGTACCGTCAGCAGCGGCCCCAGGGCGTTGACGGCGAACTGCTGCTCGATCCGCTCCCGGTCATCGGCCACGTCGGCGAGCGATTGCCGGCTCAGCACGCCGGCGTTGGCGATGAGCAGGTCGACGCTGCTGACGGCCGCCGCGGCGCGCTGCAGCGCTTCCGCCGACGTGACGTCCACGTTCTCGTCGATTTCGGCCCCCGTGTCGCGCAGCTCGCCGCTCGCCAGCCGGCAGAGCGCGACGACGCGGTCGCCGCGCTCCCGGTACAGGCGGGCGAGCGCCAGGCCGATGCCGCGGTTCGCGCCGGTGATGACGACTGTGTTCGTGCCCATGCAAGTCCTCCTGATGGTGCGCTGGCGCCGATCAGGTTCGCGAGCCTGCTGTCACGATAGCCGAATACGTTCGAAGGTGAAACGAAACGCGGGTTTCACTCCGAAGAGTGAAACCCGCGGGATGACGGCGGGATGTGCCGGTACGAGCGTCAGGCGATGGCAGCCACCCGGCGCGAAGCCTTGATCCGCACGAGACCGAGAGCCACCAGCGCGGCACCGAGCAGCGCGAGCGGACCCGGTTCCGGCACCGGGACGATCGACTCCATCAGGACGACCATATCCGAGTAGTTGCGATCGCCGTCCGACAACCGCAGGTCTTCCCACGCGATGATGTATTCGCCGGGCGCGAAGATGCCGTAGTCCCCGGTCAGCAGCGGATCGATGTCGTCCGATCCGTCACCCGCAAAAGCCACCAGGTGATCGGTGGTCCCGTCCGCGGCCGCATCCGTGTTGAGCGCGGATTGCGAATAGAAGCGCGAGCCGATTTCCGGGACGTCGAGGTAGAAGCCGAATGTGCCACCCGTGAGCGAAATCGCATTGCCGGTGAAGGTGCAGCCCCAACCCGACCAGGCGCAGGTCCCGACAAGTCCGTCGTTCTCGATGAGCCCGATCTTGGTGGCAGAGCCGTCCAGGCCCGCAAACAGCTCGAGCGTGTTCGACGTGTTGTACGGATCGTAAATGCCCATGCTGTTCGAGCCGGCGTTGCCGGCGAGCTCGAACATGATCATGGCGGTGCCGTTGTTGATCGAGGCAAGCGTCCAGAGCTCGTCGGGCGCGGCCTGGTCCTCGTTGACGTTCTGGAATTCGCCGTCCCGGGTCCTGGCGTCGAGCTGATCCTGAAGCTGCGAAGTGTTGATCAGCGTCGCGTGGGCGAGCGTGGTTCCTGCGAAGAACACCGCGAGACCCGCGAATAGTCGATGCAGCATTTGGAAAACCTCCTGTTGTAAATCGTTCCTGTTGTTCTGACTGCCGCTTCGATTTGCGCTTGCAGCCCCAGCTAGCAACCTTAAAGCAAGCTCCGTGCCATCCCGGGTAACCGCTGGATTTTTAAGAGGTCACGCGGGTTCCGCTTGCGTCGGAGAGTGCCTCTCTGTAAAGGATTTCGACGGCCGGTAACGCCGGGCTTGCGGCTGGCGGGCTCGACCAACCGGGTCACGCCGCGAGGATTTATGCGCCCGACGCGTTCCGTACGAACAGGCCGGAGCGGCAAGGGGATAGCCGCCCCGGGCAAGCCGGACCAGAGACACCGACGCTTGCCCGGCAACGCGCCATTCGGTAATGTTCGCCGCCCGGGGAGAGCAATTCCGCTCACCTGCGCGGAAGCAAGCTTGGGGGCTTCGTACAACATGTTCAATTTTTCGGGCGTTACGGCCAGATCGATCCTGTTCGTGTTCTGCGTATCGACCGGCCTCTCCATGTCGTCACTGCAGGGGGTTCCGACGCTGGAGATCGTGCAGACCGCCTTGGTCGCGAGTGTCCTGTTCCTGTCTTATTTGATCCGGGAAGCGGTGCTGGAGAAGCGCGGGCGCGCGGTAGTGCGGCGGCGGAAGCGGCAGTAGGGACGGCCCCGCGCAGCCTCGCTCGGCGGCTGGCGGGCCGCCTGTGGATGGGCGAGTACCGGTCGCCCGCAATGGCGGCCCCAACAGCGCAGGTTTATGCGGTCCGGGAGTAGGTGCCGACCAGCCGGTTCATCCCGATCACGTTCGGTTCGATTTTCTCCAGCAGCTCCCACATCGACAAACCGGGTGGGAGCTGCGGTTCCGCGTCCAGCGCCAGCAGCCAGAAAAAATAATGGTGGGTGCCGTGGCCGGGCGGCGGCATCGGTCCGCCGTAGCCGTTGTTGCCGAAATTGTTGCCGCCCTGCGTGTACTCCCGGGTGCCTTCGGCCAGCTTGGTCACCGACCCGGGAATGCCGTACAGCACCCAGTGCACGAAACCGTAGGTGCCCGGGCTGACCAGCGGCGCGTCCGGATCGTGACAGATCAGCGCGAACGAGCGCGTGCCGTCGGGTGCCTTCGACCACGCGAGCGGCGGCGAGACGTCTTCGCCTTCGCCGGTGTGCTTGCGGGGGATGCTGCCGCCGCTTTCGAATGCGGGGCTCGTGAGGGTCATGTCCGAGAGTGCGAATCCCATTGCGGCTCTCCTTTGCTTGCCTGTTTCCTGAATGGTCGCATGAGCTGGCGTTGTTGTCGCCCGTGAGGCGGCTCCTGCAGCCAGGTTTGTGGTCGCCGGTGGGACGCGCTACTACAAGGATGTTGCCAGGTTTCAGCGGCGCGGCAGCGGCAGTGTTTTGACGTCGGAGTCGCCGCCGGTGCGGAAGCGTTTGACGATGCTGAGCGAGATGAACTGCGCGTCCTCGGTGAAGAAGTCGTACTCCAGTTGCAGGAACAGGTGCCGCTGGATGGCATAGCTGCCGGAGATGCCGAAGAACACCGACGTTTCCTCTTCCACGCGGAACGGCACGTCGCCGTCGATTTCGAGACGGCTGGCGCCGAGCTCCAGTCCCGCGGACACCCGCGGCGCCGTCACGCTGCCGATGCCGTAGACCAGGCCCGCACCCCAGGCGCTGTATTCGATGTGCCCGGTCTGGTTCAGGCCGACCTGGCCGAGATCGGCCCCGAAGGCCTCGATCGACAGGTTGGGACTGATCGGCGTCAGGTCGATGCCGGCGAACAGCTTGTAACCGAAGTCGCCGTTGTCGGAGACCTCGAACGGCGTCCCCTCCGTGCCCGGATCGAGCACGGAGATACCGCCGCCGGCCCCGACGAAGACGTCGGCGCGCGCCGGCGGCGGCGCGGCGAGCAGGACGGCGGCCAGCAGCGCGACTCCGGCGCTCGCGTGCACGGCCGCGCGCCGCCGCAGCGCGAGAGCGGCAAGGCCGGCACCCAGCAGGACGAACAGGGCGGCCGGCCCGGTGGCGCCGCTGCCCTGGCCGACGACGACCTCGCCCTTCGGCGTGCCGACGCCGCCCGGATCCTTGATGATGCCGTTCGGCCCGTCGGCGCCGTCGCCGTCGTTGGGTCCGCCGTCCTCGATGCCGAGCTGGATGCAGAGGTGGCCCGGCGTGAGCCCGGGCTGGTAGGCCGCGTCGCCCGGCGGCGGGCAGTCGTTATCGGCGCCTGGTGCCGATCCAATCGTGTTGTTTTCGTTTTTCATGAAGTTGCTCCAGCCTGTCCCCGGCAGAAACTTCCGGTACTCGGGAGAGTTGCCGATCGGTGATGCCTGCGGGATGACGACCTGCACGATTGCGCCCGCCTCCGGCAGATTGGTTATCTCGAAGTCATAGAGGCCGCCGACGTAATCGAAGCCGTCGTCGCCGCCGGCAGCGCCGCCATCGCCTTCGGCCGCCGCGCCGATGTCTTCCTCCGTCACCAGTGCCGAGGACGACTGCGTGACGCGCGCGGTGCTGCCGAGCTGCAGGCGCACCCCCGCGCCGGCCTGGATGGGTGCAATCGACTGCGCGGGCAGGCGGTTGGCGAAGCCCTGGCGGCCGTCGCTGTCGTCCACCGAGTCGGGAATGCCGTCGTTGTCGCCGTCGGCGAGCGCCGCCGCTTCGGCGTCGGCGAGTACCTGCACCGTGAACTGCACGGTCGAGGGCGGTGCCGTGAAATCGCCGACGGTGCGCGCCACCTCGACGACGAGGTCGTAGATGCCGGGCGGCAGCGTGCCCGGGTCGAAGCTGAGTGTTTCGGCGGCCTGGCTGCCCGAGGACACCGCGAGCACGGCGGCGCTGCTGCCGCTCCAGTCGTAGGAGAAGCCCGCCTGGTGCCCGCCGGCCATGGCGTGTGCCGTGGCCTGCCCGCCGCCCGCGCTGAGCGCGCGCACCGCGCCGACCCCGGCCTGCGACAGCTCGATCCAGGGGACGGGCTGCTCGCCGTGGAAGGGATCGGTGCCGAGGCGGATCTCGTCCGCGTCGGCGAGGCCGTCGCCGTCGGCGTCGCTGGCATCCGTGATGTCGCTGCCGCCGAGGTCCTGCAGCACGGCTTCGATCGCGTTGCTGACGCCGTCGCCGTCGTCATCGCTCGCGCCGTTCGGGACCGGGGAGTCGGGATCCAGCGGGCTTGCGGACAGCGCGATCTCGCGCGCGTCCGGCACGCCGTCGCCGTCGCGGTCGGTCGCGGTGCCGATATCCGCAAACGCCTGCAGCTCGACCATGTTCGGCACGCCGTCACCGTCGCCGTCGACGGCGGCCGCGGTCAACGGGCTCAGGCCGAGCGAGACTTCCACGCCGTCGGGGTAACCGTCGCGATCGAAATCCCCGAGTGCCTCGACGGGTGCGATGCCGAGACTCCCGAGGTAGGCGGCAACGGCATTCGTGAGGCCGTTGCCGGCGTCGGCGGCGCCGTTCGCGGTCGGCGAGTCGCTTGATGCCGGCGAGGCAGCGAGCACCAGCTCGAGCCGGTCCGGCAAGCCATCGCCGTCGAAGTCGCGATGGTCGTCGCGCGGATCCCGGGGATTGGTGACGCCGATGCCCTGTGCGAAATAGGCGAAGGTCTCCACGTAATTCGCGGTGCCGCCACCATCGGTGTCCAGGAAGCTCAGCGGGTCGTTCGGGTCAGTGCCTTCGGATCTCTCGACCTCGTCGGGGACGAGATCGCCATCCGCATCGCCGTCCGGGAACGACCCGGCATCGAGGGGATCGGTACCCGCCGCTACTTCGTCGCCGTCCGAAAAGCCGTCGTCATCCGTGTCGGCGTCGTTCGGATCGGTGCCGAGCTCCGCTTCCTGCGCATCGGTGAGGCCGTCGCCGTCGGTATCCACGTCGCCGCCGCCGCCCCCGCCGCCGCCGCTGTCATTGACAGGATCGAGGTAGTCGGGGGCGCCGTCGCCATCGGTGTCGGTCGGCTGGGTCGCCGGATTGCCGTCGCCGTCGATGTTGGCGTCTTCCTGCGGGGTCGGGGTGCCGTCGCCGTCGTCGTCCGGGTCGCGGTAGTCGGGGGTGCCGTCGTTGTCGGTGTCCTGCGATGGCGCGTTTTCGGAGGCTGTCGGCACGCCGTCATTGTCGTCGTCGGGGTCCTGGTAGTCGGGTGCGCCGTCCCCGTCGGTGTCGCGGCACTGGCCGATGTCGGGGCACTCGTCCCCGCTGGGCAGGCCATCGCCGTCGTGGTCGCGAGCCGCATCGTCGTCGGCGATGGCGACAGTGGCGCTCGCCGGATCGCCGACCGGCACGCGGTCGTCGCTGGTGCCGGTGAGCGTAACCTCGACGGTTTCCTCGTTCTCGAGCAGGTCGTCGTTCACCGATTGCACGTCGATGGTGGCGGAGCTCTTCCCCTTCTCGATGATCACCGACCCGCTCAGCGGCTGGTAATCACTCTCCGAAGTCGCGGAGCCGCCGACGGAGTATTGGACGGTGAGGTCCTCGTCGGAATCGTTGCGGGCACCGAGTGAGACTTCAATCCGGCCGCCGCCTGCGCCTTCCGTGGTGTCCGAAACCGCCGAAGCCGTTACCGTGTGCGGGGTATCGTGGATCGTGATCGTGGCGGTGCCGTTCCGGTTGTCGCCGTCATCGTCGTCATCGTCATCGTCGTCATCATCGCCCCCGTCCTTGAGCGTGATGATCACGGTTTCGTCGCCTTCGAACCGGCCGTCGTCGCCCGGCACGTTGACGTCGATGGTGGCGAACGGCCGTCCGAAGCTGAGCGTCACCTCCCTCGGCAGGGCCTCGTAATCTTCATTCTCCTTCGCGGTACCGCTGATGGAAAACTTGACTTTGACGGCGCCGAACAGGCTGCCGCCGGCGCTCCGGATGGTGAACTCGCCGCTATCGGCGGGCGTTTCGCCCGCGGTGTCGTCGGTGGCTTCGACCGAGATGACCTGGGCAAGCCCGGGGGACGAAAGCGCCAGCAGCGCGAGGGCGGCGCCGAGCGAGCGGGCAAGGCGCCCGGGACCGGCGCGGCGCGGGACGCAAAAAGGAGCGCCCGGTACGGGAGTGAGCTTGTGCTTCACGTTCTTTACTCTCCGTTTGGCACATTGGCCCTGTCGTCCCCCCAGGCCGATTTTTTGCTTTTGTCTTAAGGTCTCTTAACGAAGCCGCTGTAATGAAAAAACTGCATTGATTATATATGCCGGGACTTGCTCCCGGCGAGTCCGCGGCGGCCCGGCGCCCGCCGTCCGATGCCGCAACACCGGATTATGTTACATCGTATCCGCGCGGGCAGGCGTCGCCGTCCGGCGACAACATGGCAACGAGCCTTTCGCGCAGAACACTCGTCCCGCTCGTCGCGCCCTGCTACGGACTCTTTTGCTTGCCGTCGGCTGCCGCCCGCTCGAGATCTGGTGCCGTTCCGGTGGCGCCGAGCGCCGCGGCTTCAGCCGGCGGTGGCGCGGTCCGCCGCCGGCGCGAGCTGACCGGCGAGCACGTCGTTCAGCTTGTCGAAGGCGATGGGCTTGACGAAATAGCGATCGAAGCCGGCGCGTTTGGCGCGCTTCCGGTCCGCCGAGGTGCTGAAGCCGCTGATGCCGATCAGCGGCACTTCCTCCAGGTCTTCCTCGGCGCGCAGGCGGCGCGCCACCTCGTAGCCGTCGATGTCGGGCAGGCCGATATCGAGGAGCACGACGTCCGGCTTGAACTCCCGTGCGATCGCGATGCCGGCTTCTCCGGTGTGCGCGCAGCGGACTTCGTGACCGGATTGTTCGGTCAGGTAAAGCGAAAGCCCCTTCGCGAGGTCCTCGTTGTCGTCGATGATCAGGAGGCGCAGCCCGGATTGGGGTGCGGCCGGCGCCGCGGCCGCGGGCTTCACCTGCCGTTTCGCACCTTCTTCGAGCAGCGGCAGCCGCACCACGAATTCCGAGCCCTGGCCCGGCCCGGTGCTGGCCGCGTGAACGCTGCCGCCGTGCAGGTCCGCCATTGCCCGCACCAGCGCGAGGCCGATCCCGAGACCGGTCTGCGTGCGGGTCGCGTCGGCGTCCGCCTGCGTAAACAGCTCGAAGACCCGGTCGAGCATGTCCTCCGGTATGCCCGCGCCCGTGTCGCGGACGCGCACGGTGACCGCTCGCGGCGGGCCCGGCTCGATTTCCGTGGACAGCGTGATCGTGCCGCCGGGCTCCGTGTATTTCGCCGCGTTGGTCAGGAGGTTGCCGAAGACCTGCGTCAGGCGGACCGGGTCGCCGTCCATGTAGAGCGGCTCCGGCGGCAAGTTCACCTGCACCTCGTGCTGGCGCTCCGCAATGAGCGGCTGCACCGCATCGATGGAATGCTCGATGACGCTCTTCAGGTCGAGGGTTTCACGCTGGAGCTGCACGCGCCCGCTCGTGATCCGGGTAACGTCTAGCAGGTCGTCGATCAGGCGCTTCAGGTGCCGCAACTGCCGCTGCAGCAGCTCGCGCGCCCACGGCAGCTTGCTTTCCGCCGGCGAGCCATTCCGCAGCAGCTCGATGCCGCTCTGCATCGCGGCGAGCGGGTTGCGGAGCTCGTGCCCGAGTATGGAGATGAATTCGTCCTTGCGCCGGGCTTCTTCCTTCAGCAGCGTCTCCGCGTGCTTGCGGTCGGCGACCTCGGAGATGAGTTGCGCGTTCGCGCGCTCCAGGGTGCGATTCAGCTTCTGCAGCTCGCGGGTATTCTCCGCCTGCAGCCTCGAGTGCGCTTCCGCCAGCTCGTTGTTGGCCGCGGCAAGGCGGTCGTTCAACTGCGCCAGCTCGCGCCGTTGCAGGTAGAGCTGCACCAGCACCTGCACCTTGCCGCGCAGCACGTCGGGAATGACCGGCACGTACACGTAATCCGCCGCGCCCATTTCGTAGCCGCGCAGGCGATCGAGATCCGTGATGTGCACGCCGGTGACGAAGATGATCGGCGTCTGGCCGAAGCGCGGGTGATTGCGCACGAGCGCGGCGGTCTCGAAGCCGTTCATGCCGGGCATGCTGACGTCGAGCAGAACCGCCGCGAACTCCCGCTCGTGCAGCTTCTCGAAGGCCTCCTCGCCGGACAGCGCCCGCACCAGGTTCTGGTCGAGGCTCTCCAGGATGACCTCGTAGGTGAGGAGTCGCTCCGGTTGATCGTCAACCAGCAGGATGTTGGCTCTTTCAGGCATGCCGGATCCGATCAGCGGTTCAGCCAGACCCGGAGCAGCGCAAGGAAGTTTTCGCTGTCGACCGGTTTGGCGATGTAATCGGAGGCGCCTGCGTCGAGGCACTTTTCGCGATCGCCGCTCATTGCCTTGGCGGTGAGCGCGATAATGGGCCGCTCGAAGCCGCCGGCACGGATGCGCCGCATGGTTTCGTAGCCGTCCATCTTCGGCATCATCACGTCCAATACTATCAGCGAGAGGTCGTCCGTGTCGCCGACGATCTTGATCGCGTCGGCGCCGGTGTTGGCGGAAGCCACTTTCATGTCCTGGCGCTCGAGGAGGCCCGACAGCGCGAAGATATTGCGCACGTCGTCGTCCACCACCAGCACCGTCTTGTCGGCCAGCACGTCACGGTCGGGCGGCGAGAGCAGCAGTTGCTGGCGCGATTCGGGCAGGTCGCCGACGCGCCCGTGCAGGAACATCCACGCGTCGTCGAGCAGCACCGCGAGCGAAGGCGCGACCCGCACCGCGATGGTGCGCCGAAGCTCCTCGACGGCTTGCCGGTATTGTTCAAGCCAGTCGCCGTCCGCGTAGACGACGAACGGGAGGTTGCGCAGCCGGGGTTCGGCGGCCACTTCCTTCAGCAGCTCCGTTGCCGGCATATCGGTGAGCCGCGCGTCCAGCACTACGCAGTCGAACGCGTGGTCCGACAGCAGGTCCAGCGCCTTGCGGCCGTTCGCGGCGACGGTGGTCTCGTGTTTCCGGCTGGCGAGCAGCTCGGCCAGGCGGCCGGCTTCCGCGCCGCCGCCCTCGACGACCAGCAGCCGGTGCTGCGGCTCGCCGGCGTAGTTGAGCAGGCGACCCAGGTCCTCCCGCACGTCCGCCTGGGCGAGCGGGCCCGTGAGGCTGGACCAGGCGCCGCGCAGGCGGGCGGCGATGCGGTCGCCTTCCGGCACGAACATCTGCACGGGGATGTGCCGCAGGTCCCGGTCGTGCTTGAAGCGGCTGAGCACGGCCCAGCCGTGGGCATCGGGGAGGGAATCGTCGAGGCTTAACGCCGTGGGCCGATAGCGGCGGGCGAGCGCGACGGCGTCCTCCCCGCGGGAGGTGACGATGCCCTTCAGCCCCGCATCGTGCGCGGCCTCGAGGATCATCGCGGCGACGCCCCTGTCGCGGTGCGCGATCAGCAGCACGGGGTCGTCTTCGGCCACCTTGTCCCGGTCGTCCGCCAGCTCCTGCGGGCGCGGTGCTGTCGCCAGCATCGACGGGAAGCCCGGCACGGCCAGGGCATCCGCGGCGTTGCCGGCGGGCAGGGCCGGACCGGCGTACACGGCCGGAAGGTACAGGGTGAACTTGCTGCCGCTGCCGAGCTTGCTCGCGAGGCGGATTTCACCGCCGAGGAGCTGCGCGAGCTCGCGGCTGATGGCGAGACCCAGTCCCGTGCCGCCGTGCTTGCGCGCGGTGCCGGCGTCCGCCTGCTGGAAGGCCTCGAAGATGATCCGCTGCTTGTCGGGCGGGATGCCGATGCCGGTGTCGCTGACCTCGAAGGCAATGACCGGCTCGCCGGAAAAATCGAGGATCGGGTGGCCGGCCGACCAACCCTCCCCGGCGACGAAGACGCGCAGCTTGACGGTGCCGTGCTCGGTGAACTTGAACGCGTTCGACAGCAGGTTCTTCAAGACCTGCAGCAGGCGCTTCGGATCCGTGTGGATCGTCCGTCCGAGCGAACGCGCCAGCTCGGTGGAGAACGTCAGGTCGCGCGCTTCCGCTTCGTGGCGGAAGTTGCGTTCGATGGTCTTCTTGAGACTGACCAGCGTCACTTCCTCGCTATCGACGGTCACGGTGCCGGACTCGATCTTCGACAGGTCGAGAATGTCGCTGATCAGGTTCAGGAGGTCGGTGCCGGCCGCGCGGATGGTGGAGGCGTACTCGACCTGGCGGTCGCTCAGGTTCTTCTGCACGTTGTCGGCGAGCTGCTGCCCGAGGACGAGAATGCTGTTCAACGGCGTGCGCAGCTCGTGCGACATGTTCGCGAGGAACTCGGACTTGTACCGCGAGGTGAGCGCGAGCTCCGCCGCTTTCTCTTCCAGCGCGCGCCGGGCCTGCTCGATCTCCTGGTTCTTGCGCTCCACTTCCGCGTTCTGCGCGGCGAGGAGCTGCGCTTTCTGCGCCAGCTCCTCGTTGGTTTTCTGCAGCTCCTGCTGCTGGGACTGCTGTTCGCTCGCGAGCTGCTGCGACTGGGCGAGCAGCCGTTCGGTGCGCATCGTCACTTCGATATTGTTGAACACGACGCCGATGATGTCCGTGAGCTGCTCGAGAAACGCGATGTGCATCCCGGTGAACTCGTCGGTCGATGCCAGCTCGATTACCGCCTTGACTTCGCCCTCGAACAGCACCGGCAGCACGACGATGTTGCGCGGCTTGGCGTCCACGATGCCGGAGCTGATGCGGATCGCATTCGAGGGCAATTCGTCGATGAGCAGGGTCTTGCGCTCGCGCGCGCACTGGCCGATCAGGCCCTCCTTGAACGAGTAGCGCCGGGTTGCTCCGCCGGGATCGGCGTCGGCGTAGGCGGCGATCTGCTGCAGCATCGGCTCGCCGTCGGATTCCGCGGCGACGTAAAGCAGGCCCTGCTGCGCGGAAACGAGCGGCGCCAACTCGGACAGCAGCATGTCCGCCACCGAGTGCAGGTCGCGCTGGCCCTGCAGAATGCGGCTGAAGTTCGCGAGGTTGGTCTTCAGCCAGTCCTGCTCCGTGTTGCGGTCCGTGGTCTGGCGCAGGTTGCCGATCATGGCGTTGATGTAGTTCTTGAGATCATCGACCTCGCCGCGTGCCTCGACCTGGATCGACCGCGTCAGGTCGCCCTTGGTCACTGCGGTCGACACGTCGGCGATCGCGCGCACCTGCGTCGTGAGGTTGGCGGCGAGCAGGTTCACGTTCGCGGTCAGGTCCTTCCAGGTGCCGGCGGCGCCCGGCACGTTCGCCTGGCCGCCCAGCCGGCCTTCCACGCCCACCTCGCGGGCCACCGTCGTGACCTGGTCCGCGAAGATCGCGAGTGTGTCGGTCATGCTGTTGATGGTATTGGCCAGCGCCGCGACCTCGCCTTTGGATTCCACCGTGAGTTTCTGGGACAGGTCGCCGTGCGCGACCGCGGTGACGACCTTGACGATGCCGCGCACCTGGTTCGTCAGGTTCTCGGCCATGACGTTCACGTTGTCGGTCAGGTCCTTCCAGGTGCCGGCGACGCCGGGCACCGTCGCCTGGCCGCCGAGCTTGCCTTCGGTGCCGACCTCGCGCGCCACGCGCGTCACTTCCGCCGCGAAGCCGTTGAGCTGGTCGACCAGGGTGTTGATGGTGTCCTTGAGCTCGAGGATCTCGCCCTTGACGTCGACCGTGATCTTGCGCGACAGGTCGCCGCGGGCGATCGCGCTCGCGACCTCGGCGATCTCGCGCACCTGGTTCGTGAGGTTGGCGGCGAGCACGTTCACGTTGTCGGTAAGGCCTTTCCAGGTGCCGGCGACGCCGGGCACGTCGGCCTGGCCGCCCAGCTCGCCCTCGGTGCCCACCTCGCGCGCCACGCGCGTCACTTCGGAAGCGAAGCTGTTGAGCTGGTCCACCATCGTGTTGATGGTGTTCTTGAGCTCGAGAATCTCGCCTTCGACGTTGACCGTGATCTTGCGCGACAGGTCGCCGCGCGCGACCGCGGTCGTGACTTCCGCGATGTTGCGGATCTGGGAGGTGAGGTTCCGCGCCATCGAGTTCACGTTGTCGGTGAGGTCCTTCCACGTGCCCGCGACACCCGGCACCTTCGCCTGGCCGCCCAGCTTGCCTTCCGTGCCGACCTCGCGTGCCACGCGCGTGACTTCCGCGGCGAAGCCATTGAGCTGGTCGACCATGGTGTTGATCGTGTCCTTGAGCTCGAGCAGCTCGCCTTTGACGTCGACCGTGATCTTCTGCGACAGGTCGCCGCGGGCGATGGCCGTTGCAACCTCGGCGATGCCGCGCACCTGGTCCGTCAGGTTGGTGGCCATGACGTTCACGTTGTCGGTCAGGTCCTTCCACGTGCCGGCGACGCCCGGCACGATGGCCTGGCCGCCGAGCTTGCCTTCCGTGCCCACCTCGCGCGCCACGCGCGTTACTTCCGAGGCGAAGGACCGGAGCTGGTCCACCATCGTGTTGATGGCGTCTTTCAACTGCAGCATCTCGCCGCGGACGTCGACCGTGATCTTGCGGGAGAGGTCCCCGTTCGCCACCGCGATGGTCACCTCCGAGATGTTCCGGACCTGCGCGGTGAGGTGGTTGGCCATCGTGTTCACGTTGTCGGTCAGGTCCTTCCAGACGCCGGACACGTCACGGACCTCGGCCTGGCCGCCCAGCTTGCCCTCGGAGCCGACCTCGCGGGCGACGCGCGTTGCCTCGGACGTGAAGACGCGGAGCTGCTCGATCATCGTGTTGACGATTTGTGCCGAGCGCAGGAACTCGCCTTCGATGCGGCGGCCTTCGACTTCGAGCGGCACGGTGCGCGAGAGATCGCCCCGCGCCACCGCCGCAATGCTGCGCGTCACTTCCGTCGTCGGCCAGAGGAGGTCCTCGATGAGCTCGTTGACGGAACTCTCCATCGCGCCCCAGGAGCCGACACGCCGATCGAAGCGCACGCGCTGGCGCGTGCGGCCGCGGCGCCCGACCGCTTCGCTGACCTTGCTGAGCTCGGTTGCGAGATGGTCGTTGGACGTGACCACTTCGTTGAACGTGTCCGCGATCTTGCCGGCGAGGCCGGTCCACTCGCTCGGCAGGCGCACGGAAAAATCGCCGTTACGCACGCACTGCAACGCGCGCAGCAATTCGACAGGATTGACCTCCGAATCAGCAGCGAAACCGGAGGGCGCAATGACGCCCGTTGGGTTGGTTCCCATAATGTTTTCCGTTGTAGCTGTACTTGGAGCAAATCAGGCAAGGAGGGGTTGCACTGGCGTCTCCCCTTATAGGCGTCTTGCCTGGCGAATTCGTCGCTGCCCTGGCCAGGCCGCGTGATTCGCGAATCGCAAAGGTACTCGCCCCCCGGAGGAATCACAACCCGCATTTCCAGCAGGTGAAAGCGGCGTCGTAATCACCAACGGCGACGGTGAAAAACGTGTAAATTTTACCGATCACGGGAGCACTTCCCACGAGGCGCGTCGAGTTCGGATCGCCCGTGAGACGGGCTCCAACAATTCTTCACATAATTCGGCGTACCCGTGCATACCGACAACAAGTGGTCATCGAAGCTCGCATTTTATTTGGTGTCGGTCGGCGCGGCCGTCGGGCTCGGCACGTTGTGGCGCTTCCCGTATCTCGCGGGCCAGTACGGCGGCGTGTTCATTCTTGCCTTCATCGCGGTCTGCCTGGTCATCACCGCGCCGATTCTCGCGGCGGAATTCATGCTCGGGCGTACCGGCCGCGGCAGCCCGCCCGCGGCCGTGCGGGCCGTGGCCGCCGAGGCCGGACGCTCGCGGCGCTGGTCGGTGACCGGCTGGCTCGGCACGTTGGCAATCTTCGCAATCATGACGTACTACGCCGTGATCGGCGGTTGGGTGCTTGCCTACATCGGAAGCTTCGCGACCGGCGCGCTCGCCGGCGCCGACGCGGCCGGGGTCGCGCGGCGCTTCGATGCGCTGCTGGCGTCGCCAGCGGAGCTTGCGCTCTGGCACTTCCTGTTTCTCGCCGCGACAGTGGGGATCTCGGTGGCCGGGCTCACGCGCGGCATTGAGCTGGCGAACAAGGTGATGATCCCGGGGCTCTTCGCGCTCTTGCTCGCGTTGGTCGGGTACGCGTTCGCCGCCGGCGACCTGGAGCGCGGTGCGGCTTTCGTGTTCCGCGCCGACTGGTCGCAACTCGACGGGGATCTCATGCTCGCGGCCGTCGGGCAGGCTTTTTACGCGACGGGCGTCGGCATGGCGATAATGATGGCCTACGGTGCGTACCTGCCGCGGCACGTATCGCTGCTGCGCTCGGGCGCGGTAGTCAGCGGCTCCATTATTGCGGCGTCGATCCTCGCGAGCCTCGTCGTGTTTCCGCTCGCGTTTCGCTACGGCGTCGATCCGTCGCAGGGGCCGGAGCTCGCGTTCATCGTGTTGCCGGCGATGTTCACGCACATGCCGGGCGGGCAGGCCGCCGGGCTTGCCTTCTTCGTGCTGCTCGCGTTCGCGGCCTTGAGCTCGGCGATCGCCGGCCTGGAGCCCCCGGCGCTGGTCCTGCGGGAGCGCTTCGGCCTGTCCCGTCGCGCAGCCGTGAGTGCGGTCGGTGCGGTGCTGTGGCTGGCGGGTTTACCGGTGGTGCTGGCGTTCAACGTCTGGGCGGACGTGCGGCCGCTGGCCGCGGTGCCGCGCTTCGCCGACAGCGGCATCTTCGAGCTGCTCGATTACGCGTCGGCCAACCTGTTGCTCCCGGTCGGCGCGCTCCTGACCTGCCTGTTCGTCGCCTGGCGAGTGCCGGTGCGTGTGCTCGAAGAGCAGTTCGGTCTAACGGGACGCCGCCTTCTCGCGTACCGCCTGGTCCTCGGCGCAGCCTGTCCGCTGGCGATCCTGCTCCTGTTCGTAATGAACCTGTAGAAGGCCTGGCGCCTGGTGCCTGGTGCCGGGTCGTACTTTCGTACTTTTTCCGGCCGATTGGTGCCGGGTCGTACTTTCGTACTTTTTCCAGCCGATCACGGGAAGTCAAAATGACGTCTTGCTGCATGCCGCAAAGCACCTTCGGTGCGTCCGAACTGGCGTGCGACGTCCGACATCGTAGCCACTTTGAGGTTAACAGCTTGAAACGCGATCCAGGCTCGTGCCTTTGCGACGCCGTGAGCCCGGCTCGTCGAATACAGTGCCTGCACAGGTATTGAAAATCTGTCCGTTGCTTCGTCGATGATGTCGCGGAGCGATTTCCTAGGCTCCGGCCGGCAAGAGCGGCCATGCAGCTTGGCAACGAACTCGTCGTCACCGAGCACCCGAGGATCCGCGGCGTTACGTTTACCGAGAGGATCATCAGCAACATCGAAGCCGTTCGTACATCCTTCAACCAATCGGCGATATGCCGACACTGCAACGTCGGCTTGAACGTTGAACATGCCCAATAAGAATTCAGTGGTAACCCATGGCTCTGCTCGCGCGCCGACAAAAGTTTGGTGGCTGCTCCACCTGTAATCCGCTGCATTTGCCGCGAGGCCAGCTTTCACTGGATTGAGATGGACGTAACGTACTACGGCTAGAAGATATCTATCGGCATCAATCAAAACCGGGTGATATCGCTTCTCGAACATGTGGCCGGTCGTATCCAGGCGCTGCTGGACGCGCCGGGCATAGGTTCCCGCGACGCGCTGCATCACGCGCCCCAATGCAACGGACCCGACCTGGATGATCAAATGCACGTGATTTGTCATCAAGCAATAAGCATGTACACGAGATCCGAATCGGGTGATCGTCTCAGCAAGAATTTCCAGGAAAAGAAGCCTGTCTCTCTCGGTGAAAAAGATGTCCTGGCGGTGATTTCCGCGAAGCGTCACATGGTAGAACGCGCCAGGCACGTGAAGGCGATGTGGACGGGACATCCGTGTCTCCGCTCGTATTGGGTACAGCAGAAGCTAGTGCGCTCCGACCGCCGCTGGCAACGCCACTAATGGAGCAAATCATCCAAAAAGAAACGAAGTCCGTCCCGGCACCAATATCCCCGAAAAAGTACGAAAGTACGACCCGGCACCACTATCCCCGGTACCAGTCGCGCTTTAGCCGCCAGGCGGCGATGAAATAGATCGCCGAGCTCAGGAGATAAAAGCCGAGTCCGTAGAGGATCGAATATTGCAGCGCATCCACGCCGTAGGTGGCGATCATGCGGTCCGACATGAAGCCGAAGAACCAGGTGCCGAAGCCGATCCCGAGCAGGTTGTTTATGAACAGGAAGCTGGCCGATGCAGTGGCGCGCATGTTCGGCGGCACGATGTGCTGCACGGCCGCGAGGATCGGCCCCAGCCAGGCGAGGCCCAGCGCCTGCGGCACCAGGAACAGGACAAAGCCCACCGCCAGCGACGGCGCGAAAATGCCCGCGGCATAGGCCGGCGCGGCGATCAGGAAGCAGACGGCGGGGATGAGTGCGTAAGCGCCGGGATTCGCCTTGCCAACCCGGTCGCCGAGCCAGCCGCCCAGCCAGGTGCCGGCGAGACCGCCGACCAGGATGATCGAGCCGTAGAACCAGGAGACCTCGATCAGCTCCAGCCCGAAGCTGCGGCTGAAGAAGGAGGGCAACCAGAAAATGAGGCCGTAACCGAGAATCGATCCCGACGCGGAGCCGAAGGAAAGCAGCCAGAAGCTCGGCGTTGCCGCGAGCCTCTTCGCCACCACCGGAAAGGGTGGCGCGTCCGCGGAGGCGCGCCCGTCGGCGCTGTCATAGCCGCCCCGCACCGGCTCCCTGATCCCCATTTTGACGAGCGGCACCAGGACGACTCCGGCGAGACCGACGATGACGAAGGCAGAGCGCCAGTCGAGATTGCTGGCGATCCAGCCACCGAAGAAGATGCCCAGCGCCGCGCCGATCGGGATGCCGAAGGAAAAGATGGCGAGCGCGCGCGCGCGGCGCTCGGGCGGGAAGAAATCGCTGATGAGCGCATAGGACGGCGCGACCCCGCCCGCCTCGCCGATACCGACACCCATGCGGGCGACGAACAGTTGCCAGAAATTCTGGGCGAAGCCGCAGAGCGCGGTGAACCCGCTCCACAGCGCGAGGCTGACAGCGATGATCGAGACGCGGCTCTTACGGTCCGCAAGCCACGCGATGGGAATGCCGAGCCCGGTGTAGAAGAGCGCGAAGGCGAGCCCTCCCATCAGGCCAAGCTGCACGTCGGAAAGCTGGAGCTCCGCCTTGATCGGCACCGCCAGGATGCCGACGATCTGGCGGTCGATGAAGTTGAAGATGTAAGCGAAGAGCAGGATGGCAAGCACGCGCGTGCCGCTTGTTGCCCCCAGGATGCCGTTCCCCACCCGCTGCATATCAGGCGTTACAGTCCACGGCCCGCCGGACTCGGATGACGGCCGCCTCATTGCATCAAGGCATCGATCAGCGACACCACGGCCGATACCTGGGCCCCCTGCTTCGTTGCATACTGCTCGCCCGTATAGCCCCACCAGTCCCAGCAGCCGTGCGGGTTGAGCGGTGCAACCTTGCTGCTCGCGACCTGCGGGTACAGCACGACCAGGCGATTGGTTTCCGCCCACCTGTTGTAGCCCGCGTCCTTCGCGAACGCGTCGCCCACGAACTCCGCGGACTGCCGGCAGCCGTGAAACGCGACGTGCAGGCCGCAGGCGGCGCCCGCGGCGCATGCTTCCGGCACGTACAGAAACGCGTGGCCCCACAATTCGGCATCCGCAAACGCGTGCTGGTCCAGCGTGCGCAGTTCGCCCGTGGTGGCCGCGGGTTCATCGAGCGGGCCGTAGAGATACTCGAGCAACGCGCCGGCGGCGTCGAAGCCGCAGGCATTGATGAATGGCGAAGCCATCTCGCCGCAAGGTGCGCCGGCCGAGACGGTGGGCATGCCGTGCACCGCCGGCACCGTGTCGATCAGCGCAATATTCTCCGGCGGCACGTACCTGCGGTAGAAATCCGCGGCCGCGGCCGGTACCGACGCGTCGACCACAGCGTCGGCAGCGCCGTGGAACAGCCAGACCCGATCATCCGCAAGGTTCGAGGGATCGTCGATGGCGCCGGATTCGGCAAGGGAGCTTACGCGTTCGGCGATGGCGTCGAGATCGAAATCCCCGCCTTTGGTGCAGAGGCTCAGCGCCTGCTGGATCGAGCCGCCGGCACACGCGTACGGCCCGCCCGCCAGCAGCGCCGCCCCGCCGATCAGGCTCGAGTGCGCAACGTGAAGCTGCCCCGCCATGTACGCACCGGAGGAGATACCCGACACCGTAATCCGTTCGCGGTCGATGTTGAGCTCGAGCGGTGCTTCGGCCGGCGCGGTCGCCGGCGCGTTGCAGGCTGCGAGCAGGGGAAGCAGGAATAACAATCGGATCGGCATCGCTTAGAGACCTGTGACAAAGCCGTCGATGGCGGCAACGCATTCGGGTTCGTCGAGGAGCGGCACGTGACCGCGATTGGCGACGGTGACCGTTGCGAGGTCCGGTTTTCGCTGCCGCATCCGGTCCAGGATCTCTTCCGAGAGAATGTCGGACCGTTCGCCGCGCAGCACGAGCGTCGGCGTGCCCTGCAAGGCGTCGAACGCCCGCCAGGGATCGCCGGACTGCGGGCCGGCTTCGCGCACTGCCGTGCCGATCGCCGGGTCGATGTCGAGCCGCGGTACGCCGTCCTCGCCCTCACGATAGCCGCGCTGCGCCATCCTCAGCCACTGTTCGTCGGAGAGTCCCGGCCACCATTCGCCGTAGACGTCTTGCGCCTGCGCCACCGCTTCGCCCCAGTTTTTCACCGGGGGCAGCCGCCCGGCATAGGCGCTGATGCGCGCGAGCCCGGCGGGTGCTATCTCCGGGCCGATGTCGTTCAGCACGACCCCCGCGAGGCGCGCCGGGTCCTGCGCCGCCATGCCCATCGCAATGAGTCCGCCGAGGGAGGTGCCGATGACGATCACGCGTTCGACGCCGGCGTGTTCGAGCAAGGTGAACACGTCGTTTACGTACGTGCCGGGATGGTAATTCCGCCATTCCGGGTCGTGCTGCGAGTAGCCGCGCCCGCGGAGATCGGGCGCGAGGACGCGGCGTCTCGCGCAAAGAGTCCGCGCGAGATCCTCGAAATCGCGGCTGTTCCGCGTCAGTCCCGGCAGGCAGAGCACCGGAGTGCCGGGCCGTTCCGCGCCGTAGTCGCGGTAAAAGAGCGACAGGCCGTCGTTGCTCTCGTAGAACCGGCCATGGTCTTCCTCTGCCCGCGAGCGCATCTCAGAACTCGAGCGTGCCAAAGCGTTTGCGCAGCTCGCGCTTCAGGATTTTGCCGTTCGGATTGCGCGGCAGTTCGTCGATGGCGATGGTCGCGGCGATGCGCTGCTGCTTGCCGAGCCGGCCGTTCGCGAACGCCGTGACGGCATCGAGATCGATGGAATTGCCCGATCTCTTTACGACGATCGCTACCGGAGTTTCACCCCACTTCCGGCTCGCGACGCCGATGACCGCGCATTCGCTCACGGCTTCATGCGTCAGCACGACGGCTTCGATATCGGCCGGATAGACGTTCTGGCCGCCGGAAATGATCATGTCCTTCTTGCGGTCGACGATATAGAGGAAGCCGTCCTCGTCGAACCGTCCGATGTCGCCGGTGCGCAGCCAGCGGGCTCCGGACGGGTGGACCCACGTCGCCGCTTCGGTCGCCGCGGGATTGTTGTGATAGCCGCTCATCATGAGGCGGCTCGAGCCGACGATCTCGCCGGATTCGCCCGGACCCAGTTCGCGGCCGTCGTCGTCGATAATCGCGAGCGCCTGGCCGGGAGTGGGACGGCCGACTGACGGCAGCTTTGCATCGAGATCCTCGGGCGCGAGGACCGTGATCAACCCTTCCGTCAGGCCATACAGCTCGATCAGGTTGCCGGGCATGCCGTCGACGATCGCCTTCTTGAGCTCCAGGTTGAGGGGCGAGCCGCAGCACATGTAGAACTGCAGTGCCGACAGGTCGTAGCGTTCGAATTCCTCGTACTCGAGCAGGCGCTGGTACATGAGCGGCACCATCGCGAAATGCGTGATCCTTTCGTCCTGCATGACCTGCAGGCAATCCCGCTGGTCGAAGCGGGACCTGAGGACGAGCGTGCCGCCCGCGAGGATCGTCGACAGCATGGCCACCCAGGTGATATTCGAGTACATCCCGAGTGCGACCAGCGTGCGGGCGCCGGCGTGGTAGCGCAGCGCGACGGCCATGTCGTAAGCCCACGCCATGCGGCAGGCATGATCGTGGACGATGCCTTTCGGCAGGCCCGTCGTGCCGGAACTGTAGATGATGTTGCAGCCGTCGCCGGGGGCGACGGCAATCGGCGGAGGCGCCGCCTTCGCGGCATCGCGCATCGCCGTGAAGCTTTGCCAGCCGGCGCCGCTGCCCGGTTCCGCGGCAACCTCGAAGTAGCGCTCGCCGATGCCCGCCGGCAAGGAATCGCGAAGCTCGTCTATGCGCGCGACGTGGGCGTCGGACGCGATGACGGCGCGGGCGCCGCTGTCATCGATCATGGCGCGCACGGCGTCGTTCGTGACCGACACGTTGAGCGGCACCACCGTGGCACCGGCGCGCATCGCGCCGAAGATGGCCTCGGCCATTTCGAGACCGTTGGTCATCAGGATAACGGCGCGATCGCCGGGCTCGAGACCGGCGCCGAGCAGGCCGTTCGCCACCTGGGCGGTGCGGTCCGCGAGCTCCGCCCAGGAGATCGTCTCGCCGTCGAGGACAAGGGCCGGCTTGCCGCGAAGCCAGCGGCCGTTCAGTGCGATAATGTCCGGCAGCAGCGCGCCGTCAGGCGAAAACCATGCCATTCGTCACCTCACGATCCCCTTGTCCCCCGCGGCAGACGCCGGCGCCAAAATTGAACGATCGTTGAATACTAGTTGAGCGTTCGTTGAAACACAACGGTATGATCGGCCGCATTGATACCGGAACCGTCGCCATGAATCGAAAATCGCACCCCACCCGCGAACGCATCCTGGACGCCGCCGAAGAGCTCTTCGCGCGCGACGGTTTCGCGGCGGTCACGGTGCGCCAGATCATGCGCAAGGCGGACGCCGACGTGTCGCTGGCCTACTACCATTTCAAATCGAAGCGCGACCTGTTCGATGCCGTCATGCTGCGGCGGGTAGACCACCTGAACAGTATTCGCCTGGACGCGCTCGAGAATGTCGAGCAGCGGCATTCCGGCGACCGGGCGACGGTCGAGGAGATCATCGCGGCGTTCACGCAGCCGCTGCTCGAGCTGCTCGCCTCCGATCACGAGGAATGGCGGCACTATTTCGCGCTCATTGCCCAGATCAACAATTCGACCGAATTTGGCGGGCCGCTCATGACGCGCTACTTCGATCCGCTGGTCGCGCGCTTCATCGAGGCGCTGAAGAAAGCGATGCCGGAGTGCGAGCCGGAGGACCTCTACTGGTGCTACCACTTCCTTTCGGGCGCCCTGACGCTGACCTTTGCCGAGACGGGGCGGATCGACAATCTCTCCGGCGGCATCTGCAAATCCTCGGACATGACGTCGATCAACACCCGCATGCCGACGTTCATCGCCGCCGGTTTCGAGGCGGTCTGCCGGGGACGCCGGCCATAGCTTGTTATTCAACGAACGTTGAACTAGTATTCCTTGAGCGTTCGTTGAATTTCTGCGCCAGGCGGGCAAACCGCCGGCCGATCAGGGGGAGCCATCATGCACGCACGGTCATTGCCAGCGCGACGCCACGCCTGCGCGGTACTACTCGCCGTTTCCATTGCCGCGGGAGGCGCCGCCGAACCTGCCCTGGCGCAATCAGCCGGCGCGATGCCCGGCGAGATCGAGGAAATAACCGTAACCGCCCGCCGGCGCGAGGAAGCGATCCAGGACGTGCCGCTGTCCATCACCGCCATCAGCGGCGAGCGCCTCGCCCTCACCGGGGCCGAGAACATCATCGACGTCGGCCAGATGTCGCCCAATGTCACGCTCGAAGTCTCGCGCGGCACGAACACCACCCTCACCGCATTCATTCGCGGCGTCGGCCAGCAGGACCCCGTCGCGGGATTCGAGGCGGGTGTCGGTATTTACATCGACGACGTGTACCTGAACCGGCCGCAGGCGGCGGTGCTCGACATCTACGACGTCGAACGCATCGAGGTGCTGCGCGGTCCGCAGGGCACGCTGTACGGCCGGAATACCATCGGCGGCGCGATCAAGTACGTGACGAAGCGGCTACCCGACGAGCCGGAAGTGAAAGTCAAAGGCTCCGTCGGGAGTTACAACCAGGTGGACACGATTATCACGGCATCGGCGCCGCTCTCCGACACGTTCCGCATCGGCGGCTCGATCGCGCGCCTGACGCGTGACGGCTTCGGCGAGAACCGCAACGTTCCCGGACTCGAGAACTACAACAAGGACGTGCTCGGAGCGCGCCTCAGCATGGAATGGTCCCCGACGGAGGCGCTGTTCCTGCGTTTCGCCGCCGATTACGTCGACGACGATTCCGACCCGCGCCAGGGGCATCGGCTCACGGTCGGCAATCTTTCCGGAGCGCCGATACTCGACGACGTCTTCGATACGCGCGCGGGACTCACGAACCCGGAACAGTCAGTCGAAGCCAGCGGCGTCTCGCTGACGGCAGACTGGCAGCTCAACGACCGCTTCACGCTCAAGAACATCCTGGCTTACCGCGAGGACGAGAGCTGGTCGCCGATCGACTTCGACAGCCTGCCCGCGGCCGATCTCGACGTGCCGGTGGTGTACGAGAACGACCAGTTTTCCGAGGAACTGCAGCTCCTCTATAGCAGCGACCGGCTCTCGGGCATCGTCGGCGCCTACTACCTCGACGCGTATGCATTGAACGCCTTCGACGTCATCCTGGGCCTGACGGGCGACGTGCTCAACCTGCCGGGGCTCAACTCGTTCACCTTGAGCGACGTCGACACGTCGACGTGGTCGCTGTTCGCCGATTTCACCTACGACCTCACGGACACCGTGAGCGTATCGCTCGGCGGCCGTTACACGGCGGACGAGCGGAGCTCGACGGTGCTGCGGCAGACGATGATCGGCGGCACCTCGGCGCGGTTCGGCGGCACGGCAGTGCCGATCGATACCACCTCCGATTTCAACGGCAGCGAGGAATTCACCGAGTTCACCCCGAAGGTGTCGCTGAGCTGGCGGCCGATCGAGGAGCAGCACGTGTACGTCACCTACAGCGAAGGCTTCAAGGGCGGCAGCTTCGATCCGCGCGGGCTGACGACCGCGGCGCCCGACCTCGACGGCGACGGTGACATCGACCAGGCCGACATCTTCGAATTCATGCTATTCCACCCTGAAACCGTGTCGTCCTGGGAGCTCGGCCTGAAGTCGTCCTGGCTCGACAACCGGGTGACCTCGAGCATCGCCGTGTTCCGCAGCGATTACGAGGACGTGCAGATCCCGGGCTCCGTCGGCTTCGACTCCGACGGCGACGGCGTGATCGACTCGTTCGCCGGCATCACGTCGAATGCCGCGGACGCGGACATCAACGGCATCGAGCTCGAGGGTGCGGCGCAACTGGCCGAGCCGCTGAGTTTCGCCTGGAATGTCGGCTACATCGATGCGGGATTCAACGAGTTCATCGACGCTTTCGGCGTAGACGTCGCCGACCAGCGGGTGTTCCAGAACACGCCCGAATGGACCGCGGGCGGCGCGATGACCTGGGCGAAGGATCTCACAGTCTTCGACCGCTCCGGCGTCCTCAGCGTTATCGGCGCC
>DASSBS010000145.1:0-24250 GCA_035698445.1 Woeseiaceae bacterium | reverse complement strand
CTCCAGCAGCGCGTCGAGCCCCCTGCCCAGTCGCTTCTGTTTTCTCATGAACGCAGCCGCCCCCATCCGGTTCATCGATAGCAGGAATGATCGCACGGATCGATGACCCAGATGTAGGAGCCCGTCTCACGGGCGACCCGGCGTCGACGGAGCGGGAGGGTTTGACCCTGGAACGCCCATCGACGCCGGGTCGCCCGTGAGACGGGCTCCTGCAAAGAGTGCTACGCGCTCGCCGGCAGTCCAGCAGAAAGAGCGCTACGCGGTCGCCGGCAGCAGCAGGCGCCGCATCCAGTCCAGCAGCACCGCCGGCAGCAGCTCCGGCCGCGGCAGCATCGCGTACTGGTTCGGGCCGAAGACGCGCGGCAGGTAACTCGCCGCCTGCCGGTCGATCGTCAGGCAGAACGGGAAAATCCCCTGCAGCTTCGCCTCGGTGACCGCGCGCTGCATGTCCTCGACACCGTAGCGGCCTTCGTATTCGTCGACGTCGTTCGGTTTGCCGTCGGAGAGCAGGAGCAGCAGGCGATGATGCGCCGCCATGCCCATGAGCCCTGCCGTGGCGTGGCGAATCGCCGCGCCGGCCCGCGTGTAGTGCTCGGGCTCGAGGGCGGCGATGCGCAAGGCGATGTCGTTCCCGAACGGCTCGTCGAACGCCTTGATCGTTTTCACCGTCACCGCCTGCGGCCCTTCGCCGGAAAATGCCTGCACGGCGTACGGCTCGCCCATTTCCTGCAGCGCGATGCAGACGAGCAGCAACGCCTCGCGTTCCACGTCGATGATGCGGCGATTGGACGATACCCACGCGTCGGTCGAGCCGCTGACGTCGATCAGGAGCACTACGCCTAAGCTCCGCTCGACGGCGCGGTTCGTGCGGTACAGCCCTTCGCGCAGGTGCGCACCCGCTTTGAGATCCGCAAGGGCATCGATGCACGCGTCGAAGTCGATGTCTTCGCCGTCGATTTGCCGGCGCAGCGTCACGCGCCTTGCGCGCAGCATCTCGAAGCGCCGCCGGATCAGATGCAGCATCGAGCGGTGCCGGGCGAGCGTGTCCTCGACCCAGGACTGCGGTCCCGCCGGCGCGACCCCCGCGCGCACCGTGGCGCCGGGATCGCGGTAAGCGTCCGCGCGGTAGTCCCATTCGGGATAGCTGACCGACTCCTGCGCGCCGCCGCGGCGCGCCACGGCGAGTTTCGTGCGCGCCTCCGGCGGGTCCTCCGAGAGGAGCACCTCCTTCGGGCGCCCGGGCGTCGACACCATGCGCGCCTGCTTCAGCTCCGAGAGCATCTCGCCCAGTTCGTCCGCGCGGTCGACGTCCTCGCGGTCGGTGGGCCGCTGCAGGCCCATCGGGTCTTCGGCTTTCTCGTGCGGCTCGTCGGCCTGCACCATGAAGGGGCCGCTCTCCTTCTTGCCCTCGCCATCCTCGCCCTGCTGCGGCTTGCGCACCTGCGGGCGGCGCGAAATTCGCGTGCTGCGTGGCTGGCCGGCCTCGCAGTGGTCGTCCTCCGGCTCGCCTTCGGTAACCTCCGGCGGCTCCGGCGGCCCCTTGAACTCGCCGGTCCAGCGGTCCCGGAACAGCAGGGTCATGCGCCGGGCGCGCGCCGGCATGCCCTGCGGCATCAGGTCGGCGGCGATGCGTCTTGCGGAGGCGAGCGAGGCGGCTGCCGTCGCCGAGTCGAAACCCGGATCGGGTTTCGCGCAGTCGCCCTGGATCAGGTGCCGAACGAAACGTTCGAGCGGCTGGGCATAGTTGGGAAAGGCGTACAGGGCCGGGCGCGCCGCGAGCGCCGAACGGCGCGACTGGTTGATGGCCGCCGCCAGGCCCGGCAGCAGTCGCTGCAGCGCGGCATCGGCCGAGCAGGCTTCCAGCAGCAGGAAGAAATCCTGCACGAGCGGCGACTCTTCGCCGGCAACGACGGCGGCGCTGCCGCGCTCGGCCCGCATCGCCTGCTGCAAGGCCATGGTGCGGTAGCGCAGCAAGGCCTGCCGCCGATCGGTGATGCCGAGATCCCCCGGCAGCCAGAGGCCGGCGCCGTCCGTCGCCGGAATCGACTGCCGCTGGACGGGGCCGCGGCGGCGGCCGAACAGGGCGGCCAGGAGCGTCGGCGGCGCGGGCGGCTCGGCGACGCGCAGCGGGTAGCTCCTGCCGAACACGCTGGTGATGAGCAGGTCGATGCGCGGCGCCACGTCGGCGAGCGGGACCGTCGGCGTGACGCCTTTGCGCTCGCGATGGCGCCGCCACAAGCCCTGCGCGAACACCGTCGCGTGACGGGCGACGTCGGTGACGACTTCTTCGGGCTCGGCCATGTGGTTACGGTGGTTAAATGAACGTGGCGTCGACGAGGTCGCGCATCGCGCCGACGAGCACCGGGTCGTCGGACAGCGGCGAGACGACGGCCGCGTAGCAGGCGTCGCGCACCGGGACGCCGGAAACGGCGAGCGCCGCCGCCGCGATCAGGAGCCGCGTGCCCGGCACTTCGGCGAGGCCGCGGTCGCGCAGCTCGCGCAGGCGCGCTCCGAGCTGTGCCAGCCCCTGCGCCGTCGCGTGGTCGGCGCCGCTTTCGCGCTCGATGATCTGCGCCTCCCGGTCGACGCCGGGAAAATCGAGATCGAGCGCCACGAAGCGCTGCCGCGTGCTCGGCTTCAGATCCTTCAACATGCGCTGGTAACCGGGATTGTAGGAGACCACCAGCAGGAAGCCAGGGGCGGCTTCGAGCGTCTCGCCGGTCTTGTCGATCGGCAGGATGCGCCGGTAGTCGCTCAAGGAATGCAGCACCACGACCGTGTCCTGGCGGGCTTCCACCACTTCGTCGAGGTAGCAGATCGCGCCGCTGCGCACCGCGCGCGTCAGCGGTCCGTCCTGCCATACGGTGCCGTCGTGCCGGATCAGGAAGCGGCCGATGAGGTCGCTCGCGCTGACGTCGTCATGGCAGGAGATCGTCTGCAAGGGACGGCCGAGCTTCCAGGCCATGTACTCGACGAAGCGGGTCTTGCCGCAGCCGGTCGGTCCCTTGAGCATCACCGGCAGGCGCTGCGCATGGCAGTTCTCGAAAATCGCGATCTCGTCGCCGGACGGGAGATACCACGGCTCCTTCCGGGTGTGGAGCACCTTGTACTCGGGAGCGTCTTCGCTCACGGCGGCGAGGCCGCGGGCTGCGGCCTGGCCGGCACGGGATCGGCCGTGTCGTCGTGCAAGCGCGGCGCATGCCGGAAGAAATCGACCACGAACAGCGCCACGCCGAGCGCGAAGACCGAGGCCGTCATCAGGAGCATCAGGAAATGCACCTGGATCTTGAGCTGCGTCTCGATGAAGCCGAGGCCCATGATGCGCTCGAGGTAGACCTGCGCGATGCCCGCCGTCGCGAACGACAACGTCATGCCGAACATGCCGGAGACCTGCAGCCAGAACGCCCAGTAGCCCATGCTGCTGCCCCGTTCGCTGCGCCCGCGCGTCAGCGACGGCATCGCGTAGGTGATCATCGCAAGCGTGATCATCGCGTACGCGCCGTAAAACGCGGAATGGCCGTGCATCGCGGTGATCAGCGTGCCGTGCGTCCACTTGTTGACGGCGGGCCAGGTGTGCGCGAGGCCGAGCAGGCCCGCACCGAACAGCGCAAACACGGTGCTGCCGATCGTCCAGTGCAGCGCCAGCGCGTTCGGGTGCGCGAGCCCGGAGCGGCGCAGCGCGGCGTACGCGTATGCCGCCATGCCGACGAGCGCGGCCGGCTCCAGCGCGCTGAAGAAGCCGCCGATCGGCAGCCAGTAGGTCGGCACGCCGACCCAGTAATAATGGTGGGCGGTGCCGAGGATGCCGGCGATGAACACCAGCCCCACGATCACGTAGAGCCACTTCTCCATCACCTCGCGATCCACGCCGGAGAGGCGGATGAGCAGGTAGGCCAGGAACGCGCCCATGATCATCATCCACACGCCTTCGACCCACAGGTGAATGGTCCACCAGCGGTAGAAGATCGAGACGGTGTAGTTCTCGTAATGCAGCAGCGCCGGCAGGTAGAGAATGGCGGCGCTGCCGAGGCCGAGCAGCAGCACGCCTTCGGTGGTGGTGAAGCGGCCGCTCTTTTTGATCGTCATGCCGATGTTGTAGAGGAAGATCAGCATGCAGATGACGATGACGATCTTGTGCGGCAGCGGCTGCTCCAGCATCTTGTTGCCGGTGCCGTAACGAAAGAAATAGCCGATGACCGCGGTGACGCCCATGAGCGTCCACAGCACGAGCTGGAAGATGGCGAGCTTGACGCTGTGCAGCTCCGTCCGCGATTCCTCCGGCACCATCCAGTAGGTGGCGCCCATGAAACCGGTCAGCACCCACACGATCAGCAGGTTCGTGTGGATCATCTTCGTGACGTCGAACGGCAGGATGTAGAGCAGCGGATCGGGGCCTAAGTACTTCACCGCCGACAGCAGCCCGAAGACGATCTGCAGCCCGAAGAGCAGCACCGCGACCGCGAAGTACCAGTAAGCGACGGATTGGGACCTGTAGCGCATCGAAGACTCCGTAGCGTTCCGTGCGGGTAACTACCTGAACGACGCGAGGTACGCGGCCAGGGCCTCGATGTCCTCGTCCGCCAGCGTCTCGGGATAGGTATTCGGCATGAACGAGACGCCGTTCGCCGAGTACATGGCGCCCGGCACCAGGTAGGCGCTGGGTGTCCGGATGGATTCGAGGATGTAGCCCTCCACGTCCTCGGCTTCGCCGGTGTATTCGGGGGATTCGATGACCTCGGCGGCGCGCGTGGCGATACCGGCCAGCGAGGGCCCTGCCATGTCGGCGCCCGGTTGCGTCGAATGACAGGCGTTACAGGCCGGCGTCACGGTGTGGAAGAGGTTCTCCCCGCGGGCCACCGCGCTGTCGTCGCCGGTGACCGGCCGCGCCGGGTAGGTGGCCGGCGCGGCTTCTGCCGACGGCCCGGCCGAGCGGGTCAGGCCGCCGGTGACGTAGATCGGCCGCGGCGGCCAGTCCTGGTTGTCGACGTTGCTGACCCAGTCGAGGAAGCTCACCAGATCCGCGATCTGCGCGTCCGAGATGTCCTGCTTCGGCATCAGGCGGCGATGCGTCTCCTCGTTGTAGAACTTCGAGGGGTCGTGCATGTAGGCCTCCAGGTAAGGTCGTCCCCGGAGTTTCGCGATCTTCGTGAGGTCGGGCGCGTAATAGGCGCCTTCCCCGAACAGCGTGTGGCAATTGATGCAGTTGAACTCGTGCCAGACGTCCATGCCGCGGGTCACTTCGGGCGTGATGTTCTCCGCGTGGGTCAGCTCCGGGAACTGCCGGTGGCTGTCGATGGTGAGCGCGAGAAAGATGAAAGCGGCGACGGCGGTACTGGCGATCGCGAAGTGGCGGGCTTGTCGATTGGTCACGCGCGCCGCCCTTCAGACGTGAATGCCGGACCAGTGATTCACGACAATGAAGAAGCTGTAGCCGGCGGCGACGAGCATCAGAAGCAGCACGAGCCAGCTCACGACCTTGAGCGCGGGAAAAAATGCTGCTTCTCGCATGTCGTCTCCAAGCGTGGTGAGCGGTCCAAAATACTTGCTGTGACAGCCAGTTGCAACCTGAACGGTGGCAACACCACCGGCGCAAGGGCAGCCTCCCCGCGGCATGCCGGGGCTGCATCACGAAAAAGTATAGCAGCCCGTTATGGGCCGGCCGGATCGACGGACGCGAGCGCGCTACGGTGAACAACGAGCGGCATTTGTGCCACCATGCCCGTTGCGAACGGAGTGCGCCTGATTCAGGTCAAGCGAGCGGCCGGCGATCGGAGGAGGAATGGGCAGGTTCGGGCCCGGGACGGCGAAATCGGGATTGGGCGGGTAATGGACGGCGGTACGGCAGGAAGCGTCATGCGCCCCGTGCTGCTGCTGGCAGCGTTCACCGCGATCGCCCTTGCGCTGCGCAGCCGCTTCCGGCCGGCGCCGACCGCGGCCGGCTCGATCGTCATGGCCGTCGGCATCTTCGGCCTGGCCGAGCTGCAGCAGATGTCCGGTATCCAGGCGCTGGTGACCCGGCCGCTCGCGCTGGGGCTCCTCGTGCTGTGGCTGTTCATCGCGGCCTCCTATGTCGAGTCGTGGCTCGGCGGGCGCGGCGACGAGCACAGCGGCCCATTGGTCGGCCGCTACGCCATCGGAAGCTGGATCGCGGGGACGACGGTGATGCTCCACCTGCTGCTTCGCGGGCTGCCGGAGTGGCTGCCGCTCGCCGCGGCGCTCGGCGTGCTCGCCTGCGGTCTCTGGCTCTGGTACCTGGTCGTGGCCGGGAAAGCGTTTCCCGGAGTCGCCCGGCAATCGTCGCGTGAGCTGGTGAGCGGTGTCGTGCTGCTTTCGACCGTGAGCACGCAATCGATCGCGATCGCGGCGCTCGACCTGCTGCCGCGGCCGATGGCCTGGCGCGGCCTGGCGGTCTCGCTGATTGCCGCCGGCTTCGTCCTTTACGTCGTAAACGCCGTGGTCGTCGTGCGCAGCTTCTTTCGCGCGCGCAACTGGACGCTGGCGGACGACTGGGACAACAGCAATTGCATCCTGCACGGCGCCATGTCCATTACCGGTCTCGCCGTGGTTCTGTGGGGAGCGTCGCCGCCCGCCGTGGTGCTCACGACCTGGCTTTATGTTCTCGCCGTTTTCGTGGCGGTCGAATCCGTCGAGCTGGCGCGCCTCGCGGTGCGCGTGCGGTCGTACGGCTGGCGCCGCGGGGCTTTTTCCTATCACGTGACGCAATGGTCACGAAACTTCACCTGGGGCATGTTCTATGCGTTTACGCTGGTCTACGCGCATGCCGATCCGGGGCCGCAAATCGATTGGGTTCGGGCGCTGCAGCAGCCCATCCTGAGCTTCGGGCCCTATGTCGGGCTGCTGCTGCTGCTCGTGGAAACAGGGCTTTGTCTCGAGGACAACCTCGGCCGCCGGCCGGTGCTCCGGCGAGCCGGCGGCGTGTAGGCCGCAGGCGCTCATCCACCGCGCTCATCGCGCAGGCTCAGTTTCCGCGCGCCTCGATTTCGCCGCAGGCGATCGGCAACGTCACGTGCGCCGGGATGTCGCCGAGCGAGGCCACCGAATCGGGCATGACCATGCTCGGCAGAACGCTGTGGACGTAAACGACGCGTCCGTCGAGGTCCAGGTCCTGCCCGCTGAAGGCTTCGGCAAATGCCTGCTGCAGCTCCGCTAACGAGACCGTCTGCTGGTAGTGATACGTCTCGTTGTCCGATGCCGTCGGGTAGGTATCCGTCACGATTTCCAGGCTCACCGGATCCGCGGTGAACGGCACCATCGTCTTGCCCGAAACCGCCTCGGTCTCGATCAGGTCGACGATGCCATCGCCGTTGGCGTCGTCAGCCGGGCCGGCACAGCTTGCATCGCGGCCATCCTCGAAGCCGTGGAAATGCTGCAGGTGCGTGATGCCCGGGGGGACTTCCTCGGCCGTAACCGTGATCGTGAGCTCGTCGCCGTCGATGAGGAACCTGGCCTTGCCGGTCGACCGGAGACCGGTCACGCCCGTGTTCAACGGCTCGAGCACGGCAACGTACTCCGTGGCGGCGGTATCGGCACCCGCCGTCGGCACGCCGCTGAACGCGGCAATCGCGCACCCGGCGGCAGCGGCCGCTGCCGCCGTTCGAAAAATGGTAGGCATCTTCCAGGACCTCCTGTCATGTACAGGCGGCCGGTATGGCCGCCCGTGCGGGTTCGACCTGTCCCCATCAATCAAGCATAGTAGTCCCGCGAACGTTTTCCAGCGGATGGGCGCGCTTGAGGTTTACGGCAGAGCCCCCAAGTCCACGGAACAGGCCATCGAAGCGTGACCGGGGACCGGATCTCCGGCATTGCCGCTCCGATCGCTGATCATGGACGGAGGTATCGGATATGAGCGACGATCTTGTTCCGGCGGCCACGCCGCAGCCCGTAGACCCCGGCAAGGCACCCGGGCGAAAGCAGCTTGCGCCCGACACGGCGCCCCGCCCCGAGGCTGGCGGCTCCCGCGCCGGCGCGGCAGCGCAACGTCCCCAAAGCGAAGAAGATCGATGGCGGGAAAGGGACGAGAAGCTCGACCAGGCGCTGAAGGGAACGTTCCCCGCCAGCGACCCGTTCAGCATCCGGTGAGGGCGGCTTATGTCGATTGCAACACTACTCGCCAGCGGCTCGAAAGTCTGGCTGGACGGCGTGGCTCCGGACGAGATTGCGAAAAACCGGGCGCGGGGAATTACCGGCGCGACATCGAATCCGGTGATCGTTTCGAACATCGTGAAGCAAGGGCAATTCGACGATCGTATAGCCAGGCTTCTCCGCCAGGGATTGCCGGACGAGGACGTCGCGTGGGAGCTGAATGACGAGCTCGTCAAGGCGGCACAGGACGTCTTCCTGCCCGTGTGGAACGAGACTCACGGCAATGACGGCCACGTCAGCTTCGAGCTCGATCCCCTGATCGAGGATGACGCGGCGGGCCTCGATAACGCCGCGCGGGTGGCACGCTATCTCGAGCTGGGAAAACACTGGTCGGCGGGACACCGCAACCGCATGATCAAGGTGCCGGCCACCCGGGCCGGGCTCGATTCGCTGGAGCAACTGGCGGCCATGGGCGTCACGATCAACGTAACCCTGATGTTTACCGAACGGCAGTACCGTGCCGCGCGCGATGCGATCTGGCGCGGTGCACAGCGCCGGGAAAACGGACTCGACGATTTCAAAAGCGTCTACAGCATCTTCGTGTCGCGCGTGGATGCTTACACGGCAAAGCATCTTCCGGAGCTCGGCAGCGCGGCGCAGGGCATGGTCGGCATCGTGAACGCGAAGCGGATCTGGCGGGATAACCGGGAGTTCTGGGCGGACAAGGGCCTGCGGCTGCAACAGGAGATCGTGTTCGCGAGCACCGGCGTCAAGACGTCCGGCGATCCGCCGGACAAGTACGTCGAAGCCTTTGCGGGCGACGGGATCCTCACCAATCCGCCTGCCACGAACGATGCCGTGGAGGCATCGGGGAAAACGTACACCCGCATGGTCGACCGGATGCCGGCGGCCGAGGTCGCCCGGGAGATCGACGAGGCGGTCGATATGGAGCGGCTGGAGCGCGTGCTGATGGAAGAGGGCCTGCGCAAGTTCATCGAGCCGCAGGAAGCGCTCATCGCGCTGATCGCGGAAAAGCGCGCCGCGTCTTGAGCGCGCGATACGCGCGGGCTCGTGGATCGAGTGGCCATCGAAGGCGGCCCGCGACGCCGCGCGGTGTGTCGCGCCACGTATAATTGCGACGTGGTTCGATCGATACACACCCCGATGCCGCTCATCGACGACGGCAATGAGCAGAATTTCTGCAGTAGCTGCGCCTTTTCCGCCGTTTGCCTGGCAAGCGGCTACGACAAGACGCGGCTGCGCGAGATGCACGTGCTCGTCGAGCACACCGGTCCTTACGAAGAAGGCCGGCACGTCTTCCGCGAAGGCGACGAGTTCAATTCCATTGCCGCCGTGCGCTCCGGCACGATCAAGACCTATGTCACCGATCTCGAAGGCCGGGAGCAGGTGCTCGGGTTCTACCTGCCCGGCGAGGTCATCGGGCTCAGCGCCATCTCGCGCTCGCGCTATCCCTGCAACGCGGTGGCGCTGGAGACCGTGCAGCTCTGCCGCTTTTCGTTCCCGAAAATGGCGACCCTCGCGACCAAGGTGCCCGGGCTGCAGCAGGAACTGTTCCGGCTGCTGAGCGAGGACATCGGCAAGGCGGGGCTGCTCGCCGGCGATTTTGACGCCGACGAACGGCTGGCGGCATTCCTGGTCGGCCTGTCCCGCCGCTACGCGTCCCGCGGCTTCTCGCCGACGCGCCTGCACCTGCCCATGTCCCGCACGGATATTGCGAATTACCTGCGCCTCGCGCCGGAAACGGTCAGCCGGATCCTGCGGCGCTTCCGCGACGAGAGGCTCGTCCGGGTCGAGCGCCGGGAAATCGAGCTCCTGGATCGGGCCCGGCTCGAAGACCTGTCCCGCAACGTGCTCCGGACCTGATCCCGGTGCACCGGCTTGACCTGGATCAGGGCGCGGCGCGCACCCGGGCGGCACCATGACCGGCAAATGATCGAATTCTACCCGCAGATCAAGTGGCTGCACGTCGCGGCGGTGATCGCGAGCGGCAGCCTGTTCCTGCTCCGCGGCGTCGCGGTGCAGGCGCGAGCGCGCTGGCCGATGACCACGCCCGTGCGGTATCTCAGCTACGGCATCGACACCGTCCTGCTCGCGGCGGCCGTGATGCTGGTGGCGATCCTGCCCGCGGCGCTCTACGCGAACGGCTGGCTCACCGTGAAGCTCGTGCTGCTCGTCGTCTACGTCGGGCTGGGCACGTTCGCGCTGAAGCGCGGCCGCACGCCCGGCATCCGGCTGGCGACGTTCGTGGGCGCGCTCGCGGTGTACGGATGCATCATCGCCGTGGCGCGGTCCCATAATCCGCTGGGGCCGTTCGTAGCGCTGGTGCACTGATGGCGCGCTTCGTTCCGTTCGCCTACGGCTTCCGGCCGTTCTTCCTCGCGGCGGGCTGGTACGCGCTGCTCGCGCTGGGCGCGTGGCTGTGGCTGTACCGGGCGGGTGCCGCGCCCTTCGGCTCGCTCCCGGCCTTCCTCTGGCACGCGCACGAGATGCTGTTCGGCTTCGTGGCCGCGGCGATCGCCGGCTTCATGCTGACGGCGGTGCCGAGCTGGACCGGCTCGCGCGGTTACGCGGGCCGGCCGCTGATCCTGCTGTTCGGCATCTGGCTGGCCGGCCGCGTGGCCATGGCGGCCGGGGGCGTCCTGCCGTTGGCCGTAGTGGCGGTGGCCGAGCTCGCGTTCCTGCCGGCGCTGGCCATCACCCTGGCGCCGGCCTTGTTCCGCTCGACGAATCGCAACCGGCCGCTCCTGCTCGTGATCTTCGCGTTCTGGGCGACCGATGCCGCCTTCGTCTATGCGCTCGCCGATTTCGACGTGCTGCTCGCGAGCCGGGCGGTCCGCATCGCGCTCGACATCGTGCTGCTCCTCGTGACCGTCATCGGCGGGCGGATCGTGCCGGCGTTCACGGCGGGCGCGCTCCGCAAGCGCGGCACGGAGGTGCAGGTGCGGACCTCTCCGGTCGTCGAGCGGCTGGCGATCGGCGGCATGGTGGCGGTGATCCTGTTCGATCTCGTCCTGCCGGCGCACTGGCCGACCGCGGCGGTCGCCGTGCTGGCCGGCCTCGCGCACGTTGCGCGCATGACGGGATGGCAGACGCTGCGCACGTTTTCGGAGCCGCTCGTGTGGGTGCTGCACGCGGCGTATGCCTGGTTGCCGATCGGGCTGTTCCTGAAAGCGATCTGGCTGCTGACCGGCGCCGCCTGGGCGGTGCACTGGCCGCATGCGCTCGGCGCCGGCGCCGCGGCGACCATGATTGTCGCCGTGATGACGCGCGCGTCGCTGGGCCACACCGGCCGGCCGCTGGTGGCCGCGAAGCCGATCGCCTGGGCCTATGGCCTGCTGGTCGGGGCGGCGGCGGTGCGCGTCTTCGGCCCGGCCGTGCTGCCGCTAGCCTACACGCACGTCATCGTCTGTGCCGGCGTGCTGTGGATCGCCGCGTTTCTCCTGTATGCGTGGGTGTACACGCCGATCCTCCTGCGGCCGCGGGTGGACGGGAAATCCGGCTAACGATCCCGGCAGCCGATCGCCTGCGCGAACCGCCGGCTGGCATCGACGAGGCCTGCTGGCGGATGTAAGGGCGCCTTTTCTACGCATCTTCTGCGGATATTCGGCTTGGGGTTGCGGAGAATGCGGCTGATAATCTCCGCTAAATTTGCGGAGATAATCATGCCCTGGATCTGGAAACGCGAGCGGTGGCCCGCCCTCCGCCTGCTCAGAAGAACAGGTCGATCTGGCGCTCGTCGCCGATCGCCCGTTCGAAGCGCAGCCCGAGCACCGCGAGCACCGGCTCCGCGACCGGCTTCACCTGTTTCATGACGTAGTGCTCGCGGTCGAGCGGGTGCCGGACGTTGTCCACCGGCTCCGCACCGTCCGTGGTCATGACGTAGCTGATCGAGCGGCCCGGGCGCTGCGCCGACTTGCGCGCGGCCGCGACGTGCGGCGGCGTGGTGGCGGTGTAGGCTGCCGCGGCCTTGCGCAGCCGCTTGCGGTAGACGAGCGCGTCATCCAGCTTGCCTTCGCGCAGCGCCGCGACGACCTGCGCGAGATAGTCCTCCACCGGCTCGTCGGCGAACAGCCGGCGGTAAAGCTCGCGCTGCACGTCCTTGGCGAGCGCGGTCCAGTCGCTGCGCACCACCTCCATGCCGACGAACTCGATCTCGCCGCCGGCGCGCAGGCCCACGTACCGCTTGCTGGCACCGCGCGCGCTGTGCCGCGCGGTCGACAGGAACAACCGGCCGTAGAGCTTTTCGAGCTTGAGCTCGAGGCGGCTCTCGACTCCCCAGCGATCGCGGACGTGCCTTGCGAGCTCGTCGTTCAGTTCCGCCGCGAGTTGCGGCCCTCGCGAATTCGCCGCGTCCTCCGCCAGCGCCGACTCGACGAACAGGCTGTCCGTGTCGCCGTACAGCACGCGGAAGCCCGCCTCCTCGAACCAGCGCTTCGACCACAGCAAGAGCTCCTTGCCCGTGCCGGTGATCGAGTTCGCGAGCGCCGGGTTGTAGAAACGGCAGGCCGGCGTGCCGAGCACGCCGTAAAAGGAATTCATCAGGATCTTGATCGCGTGCGCCTTCACCTTGTCGCCCGCGTCGATCGCGGCCGCACGGCGCGGGAACAAGTCGTCGAGCAACCGCGGCAGGATCGCGTGCGCGCGGCGGAACGCGCCGCCGGGTGTGCGGATGAGATCGTCCCCCGGCGCGGGGTCGGGCACGTACGACAGCGGATCGATGTTGAAGGTACGGATGACGCTCGGGTAAAGGCTGCGGAAATCGAATACCCAGACGTTGCGATGCAGCCCCGCCACCGGTTCCAGCACGTGCCCGCCCTGCTGCGCCGCGTGCACGCGCGAATCGCCCGAGCGCACCGTTGGCGCGACGACACCGAGCTTCCGGAGCTCGCTCAGGTAGACGAAATCGAACGACGCGATGCTCGCCGCGACCCGGTCGGGCAGCATGCCGGCGAGCTGGCTGCGCTCGAACGCGAGGCGCACCAGCGCGAGCTTGTCGATGATGTCGTAGGCGAGCCGCGCGTCGGTGCGCGCGTACAGCGCGAAGGCGGGCAGGTCGTGCCGGTAGTTATGGATGATCTCCTCGCCGCGGCCGTGCACGTCGCCGCGCAAAGCCTTGCCCTCGCCGAGCACGCTGCGGGCGACGCTCTCGAGCGAGTAGTCGTCCATGCGCACGAACGCGCCGCGCAGCAGGTCGATGCCGTCGAGCACCAGGCGACCGGGAATGCTGGCCTGGCCGCTGCCGAAGTAGCCTTCGGCCTTGCGAATGCGAATCGCCCCGGCGTCGCGGCCGAGCCGGAACGGGTGCCGTTGGCGCGCCGCGATGCGTTCCAGCACCGTGAAGTCGAAATCGATCGTGTTCCAGCCCGTGATGACGTCCGGGTCGAAGGCGCGCACGCGCTCGCAAAAGCCGTCCAGCGCAGCGCTCTCGTCCGCGCAGCGCGTCGCCTTTTCCGGCATCGGCCGCGCGCCGCCGTCGACGATCAGCACCTCGTCCAGGTCCTCGCCGTAGAGCGAGATCGCGAGCAGCCGCCCGCCGTCGATGTCGGTTTCGATGTCGAACGAGAGCACCCGCGGGGTGACCTGCACGCTCGCGGGCCGCAGCACCGGGTTGTCGAACACCCAGGTGACGCCGTCGCCGGGCACCGGGTCGCCCTCGATTTCGCAGCCGCCCTTGATGCCGCGCTCGATGAGGTAGCGGGTGGCGAAACGCACGTCGGCCTCGAAGGTCTCGATGCCTTCCCGGTGCAGGCGCTCGCGCAGCGGCGGCACGTCCGCCGGCACGGCCACCGTGACGGCCGCGACCGGCGCGCCGTCGAAGGTGACTTCAACGCACGGCTCCGGGGGCGGCGCGCCAAGGCCATCGGCCCGCACCGCGTCGGCCTGGCGGACATAGAAGTGCGGCCGCTGCCGGTCGTCGCGAACCAGGCAGGTCGCGCCGTCCTCGAGCCGCCCGTAGAGGTGGACGACCGGCATCCGGCCGCCGCCGGGCTCGGTGGCGGTGCGGTAACTGGCCTGCAGGAGGGCACCGCGAAAGACGGTCATGCCGGCATTCTATACGGCCCGGCCACACGGCCCTCAGGCGCGGGTGATGACGACCTCGAGGTATTCACCTGGAATGACGAGCGGTCCGGTGTCCGCGCGGTCCGGCGCGTCCAGCAGCTCGAGCAGGTCGTGCTCCAGCGCCACCGGCTTTTCGGCAAGCAACGCGGCGAATGCCCGCTGCAGCGGCGCGCACCAGCTCCGCAATACGTGCAGGAAATGCGCGGCGGAGTGGAAGCGGAAATTGAACGTCCGCCGGGTCGCCGAAATTCCCGCGGCGTCTTTCCCGAACAGCGACCAGAGATACGCCTCGACGCCCCAGAGCCACGGTGACTGCACGCCCGCCAGCGGCCGCAGGTAGCGGCCCAGGGCTTTCAGTATCCGGCCGATGAATCCCTCGGGCGTCCAGCTCGCGAGTCCGATGCGCCCGCCCGGCCGGCATACGCGCGTGAGCTCGGAAGCGGTTTTTGCAGGGTCGGTCGAGAACATCACGCCGAAAGTAGATACCACGGCCTCGAAGCTCGCATCGGCGAACGGCAACGAGTCGGCAGGCCGAAAACCCGGTTGCAGCGCGTCCGCGTGCGCTTTGCCGGCCTCCGGTCGAAGGCCCGACGGCACCTCGGTGGAGGTCACCTTGCAGCCGCGCCGGGCCGCGGCCAGCACGATGCTGTCGCTGCCGGCCGCAACGTCGAGAACGTGCTCGTCCCAGTGCAGGCCGCAGGCATCCGCGAGCAGCTCACCGACGAGCGGCAACGTCGTGCCGATCACCGCATGATCGCCACCGGCCGGTGCCGCCAGGGGATGCTGGCGGGTCAGCGCGGCAAACTCGGGCGGTGCGGCCACGCGGTGCTGCTTGCGCACGAACGCGAGCGCGAAGCGATCCAGCGCGAAATCGGGACTCAGGTCCACCGCCATCTCCAGTTCGGCCATCGACTCGCCCTGCTGGCCGCGCAACGACAGCACGTGCCCCATCGCCCAGTGCGCGGCCGGATCGCGAGCGTCCGCCAGGAGCGCCAGTCCGGCGGCTTCGAACGCCCGGTCACCGGCGGTGCCGGGCTCCCTCCAGCCCTGGAACGCGTCCTGCAAGTGCGTGAACGACAGGCCGGCATAGGCCCGCGCGAACGTCGGGTCCAGGCGCACCGCCAGCTCGAAGAAATGCCGCGCCCGATCGTTTTCGGTCCGGTCGAAGCGGTACAGGTGCCACAAGCCGCGATGGTGCGCCTCCCAGGCGTCGACCGACCCCGGCGGCTTCAGGAGGGCGCGATTGCACTCGACGGTCTCGATCTCGTTCGCGATCGACGCGACGAGCCGGTTCCCGGTCTCTTCGAGGCTCTGCAGCGCATCGTCGAGTGTGTGGTGGAAGACCTCCGCCCAGACGATGCGGCCGGCGCGTGTCTCGACGAGCTCGACCGCCACGGCGAGGCGTCTCTCCTGCCGCCGCACGGATCCCGTGACGAGGTAGTCCGCCCCTGGAGTTGCGGCGGCATCCGCGGGACCGGCGGGGCGCCGGGGCGGGCCGCTCGCGCCGGATTGCGCGAGGACGCGGAAGCTCCGCAGCCCGGTGAGCCGGGCGATCACGTCGTGCACGAGCTCGCCGCCGCGCCCGCCCCGATGCTCTGTACCGTCCGGATCCGCCCACTCGTCGAAGGGCATGACGGCAACGGAGGCCCGGCTCGCGGCCGCGCCGGCGCTCGCGGAATCGGCACCGCGGCGCATGGACGCGACGAGCGGAACGCCGCCGGCCTGCGCCGCCATGCCTTCCTTCGCCCAGGCGATCCGCCACAGGTTCCGGATCGGCCGCGGGTCGAGGCCCTCCGCCTCGAACTGGCGAGCGGTCGCGGTGAGGTGTTCCTCCGCGTCCCGTATGCGGCCGCGCCGCGCCAACGCGGTCAGCAGCATCTCGTGGACCCGCGGATCGAACGGGGCCAGCTTCATCCAGCTTTCGAGATACGTGAATGCCTCGTCGCCCGCGGTGTTCTTCGCGAGCTGTGCCAGGACGGCAAGGTGCCCTGCGTGGAAACGGCGGCGCTCGCCCATGACCCAGGCGGTGAAATCGGGGCTGCGATAGAGCTCCAGGCCTTCGAGAAATTCGCCGGCGAAAAGCTCCGAGATGGCGCGCAGCCGCTCCGCCTCGAGTTTCCCGATGCCTTCCCGGGCCGCGCGAGCGACCTCGAGCGCATCGACGAAGCAGTCGGCGAGATCGAGCCTGATCGTGTCGCTGCCGGTCTCGACGCGGCGGCGGCCGGGCTCGTCGAGGATCCGCCGGAGCTTGCTCAGGCACCAGCGAAGCTCGCCGCGCGGATCGTTCGGGACATCCCACAGCAGCTCGCACAAATGGCTGCGTGAAACGGGCGCTGGAGATACCGCGAGGAAGGCGAACAGCGCGCGTGCCTTGCGCGAGGCGGGCAATGGCAACGCCGCACCGTTGCGGCTGATCATCATTCGGCCGAGCAAGCGCACACGCACGGATGGCCGGCCGGCAAACGGAGCATTTTCCACGGGCCTGCCCACGGCGGCTACCACGCAGGGCCGTTACCGTTGCACCCGATGGTCGCGGTGTGTCCCGCCGGTCCGTCCACAACCGCGCAGGGAACGCGCGGCCGCACAACTCCTGTAATTGAGAGAAATGCCATGAATGTATCCAGAAGAAAGAGGGCTCGCGTCGATCGACACGGCCGGGCCAGACTGTGCGCGTCGCTCGCCGGCGCGGTGCTCGTCATCGGTTCCGGAGCCGTCCAGGCGGAACAGCCTTCCGATGTCCGCACGGCGACCGTCCGGTACGCCGACCTCAACCTGGCAACTGAGGCCGGGGTCGAAACACTCTATCACCGTATTCGCGTGGCGGCGCGCACGGTTTGCGGCTCGCCCTACGAACGCCAGATCACCGTCCGGCGTTCGATACGCGAGTGCCACGAGGCGGCGATCGAGGATGCCGTCGCGAGCGTCGAGCAGAGAGCGCAGCTCCCCCAGCTCCGGGCGCAGCTCGAGTCGGCCGGTCGAGGTACAAGCAACTGATCGCCATTGGAAAACGCCCGTCCGGCAGCACCTGGGCCGGGCGGGCGTTTTTTGGGGGCATACGAACGGACGATTTGCAGCGGCTCGCGCCGCCCGGGGCGGGCTGCGCTCACGCCCTGAACGCTCGGGAAGCTCCGGCGCCGCGGTCAGACCAAAGAGGAATAAAACCGGAGCCGCCCGAACCCGGTTACCGCCCGTTCCGCGCACGTGAGCGCACGCCGTGCACTAGAATAACGTATAGCAGATCACTCCACCGGGGAATGCCATGGCGCTGACGCTGAAGGTGAACGGGACGGCCCACGATCTCGACGTCGAGCCCGGCATGCCGCTGCTCTGGGTGCTGCGCGAAAACCTCGGCCTCACCGGCACGAAGTTCGGCTGCGGGATCGCGCAGTGCGGCGCTTGCACGGTGCACCTCGACGGGCGACCGGTGCGCGCCTGCAGCACACCGGCCGCGAGCGCCGCCGGCCGCGAGATCACGACGATCGAGGGGCTGTCCCCCGACGGCAGCCATCCGGTGCAGCAGGCCTGGATCGAGCACACGGTCCCGCAGTGCGGCTATTGCCAGTCGGGCCAGATCATGGAAGCGGCGGCGCTGCTGGCGCGCTCGCCGAATCCCACCGATCGCGATATCGATGCCGCGATGGCCGGGCATCTCTGCCGCTGCGGGACCTATCCGCGCATCCGCAAGGCCATTCACGACGCGGCGAAGCTCGCGGGCTCGAAGAGGAGCTCGTGATGGCGGCGCAGGCAACGCTTTCGCGCCGCACCGTGATCCGCACGATGGTCGGGGCCGGGGGCGGCCTGATCCTCGGCTTCCACATTCCCGATGCGTTGGCGGCGGCCGTCGCGCCGAAACCGTGGACGACGCCGACCGATGGCGTCGAGATCAACGCCTGGCTCACGATCGATGCCGATGGCACCGTCACGATCCGGGTGCCCCACACCGAGCAGGGCCAGGGCGCGCTCACGTCGGTCGCGATGCTGATTGCCGAAGAGCTGGACGTGCCGTGGGAAAGCGTTCAGGCCGTGTTCGCGGACATGCACCGGCATGTCAACGGCGGCGAGGAATACATCGTCACGTCCACGCATGGCTCGCAGCTCGTGCGCGACCAGCACCCGCACATCATGCAGGCCGGCGCGTCCGCGCGCGAACGGCTGAAGGCGGCGGCGGCAGAGGCCTGGGGCGTCGACCGCCGCAGCGTAACGGCACGGCAGGGCAGGTTGAGTGCCGGGAATCGCAACGCGGGTTACGCCGAGCTCGCGGCCGCCGCGGCCGAAATCGAGCTCGAGGAAGAGCCGGCGATCAAGACGCCGGACGAGTGGTGGCTGCTCGGCCGGCCGATCCCGCGGCTCGACGCGGCCGTGAAGTGCGACGGAAGCGCGCAGTTTTCCATCGACACGCAGCTCGACGGCATGGTGTACGCCGCCGTCAAATGTTGTCCCGTGCCCTGGGGCCGGCTCGTCGGCTACGACTTCGGGCGCGTGAAGGACAGCCGCGGCGTCATCGCCGCCATCGAGCTGAGATCCGCGCCCGGGCGCCGGGACAACGCCGACCTGCAGGACGGCGTGGCCGTCGTCGCCGATTCCTGGTACCGCGCGAAAGCAGCGCTGGAGGCGATGCCGATCGAATGGGATTTCGGCGCGGACGGCGAGGTGAGCAGCGCGACGCAGGCCGCGCAGGCGCGCGAGTTGCTCGATACCGAGGGCGAGGTGAGCTCCGATACCGGCGACGCCGTCGGTACGCTTGCCGCATCCAACCGGGTTTTCAGCGCCGACTACCACCGGCCGTACGAAACGCACGCGCGGATGGAGCCGATCAACGCGACAGTCAGCGTGACAAAGGAACGCGTCGACGTCTGGTCACCAACGCAGAACCAGGCGACCGCCTTGCAGCTCGCCGCGGACCAGCTCGGCCGCGATACGCGCGACGTTTACGTGCACACGACGTTCATCGGCGGCGCGTTCGGCGGCAACGGCGGCGGCGCCACGGCCGTGACCCGGCAGGCCGCGGAAATCTCGCGCCGGGTCGGGCGTCCGGTCAAGGTGATCTGGTCGCGCGAAGAGGACATCCTGCAGGACAAGCAGCGTGCGCCGGTGTATGCACGCCTGAGCGCCGCGCTCGGCGAGGACGGCCTGCCGGCAGCGTTCCTCTCGCGCTCGGTCGTGTTCACGCGCAATCCGTTGACGATCCGGCTCGCCGATCGCGGTATCGCCAACATGCCATACCGCGTGCCGAACCGCCGGCATGAACGCCACGCCGCCCCGGCGCACATCCCGACCGCGACCCACCGCGCGCCGGGCGCGAACCAGAACGGCTTCATCGTCGAGCAGTTCGTCGATGAGATGGCGCTCGCGGGCGGGCGCGATCCGCTGGCGTGGCGGCTCGAGATGACGAAAGGCATGGAGCCGTGGCAGCGCGTGCTCGCGAAGCTCAAAGCCGTGTCGGGCTTTCGCACGGACCTGCCGCGCGGGCAGGGCATGGGCGTCGCCGTGCTGGAGGACCACTCCTCCTACTGCGCCGCCTGCGCCACGGTTTCGGTCAGCCGCGAGGGCGAGCTCACCGTCGACAAGGTCGTGCTCGTCATGAACAGCGGCTACGTCATCAACCCGCGCGCGGCGGCCGAGCAGATGGAGGGCTCGGTAATCTGGGAGCTGTCACACGCGCTGTACGGCGGGCTCGAGCTGCAGCAGGGACGCTTCGTCAACGACAACTTCGATACCTATCACCTGATGCGCCTGCCCCAGGCGCCGGCGATCGAGGTGCATTTCGCGCTTTCGGAAGACGGCTGGTGGGGCGGCATCGGCGAACCGGCCGGCCCGCCGGTCCCGCCGGCCGTAGCGAACGCGATCTTCTTTGCCACGGGCAAGCGCATCCGAACGACGCCCATCACCAGGCAGGACCTGACCTGGTCGTAACCGGAGGAAGGATCATGAAAGGCAGCATACGGATGGCCGCCGCGGCCGCGGCGATGGCGCTGGCGCTCGCGGCATGCGACGTCGAGCAGGCGGAGGAGGAAGGCGACGCGCCGAACGCCGACGCGGAAAGCAGCGAGGCGCCGGAGTACGACGTCGACGTGCCCGACGTCGATGTACAAATGGAGGAGAAGACGGTCACGGTGCCAGACGTGAGCGTCGACATGGAAGAAAAGACGATGACCGTCCCGGACGTGGATGTCCAGATGGAGGAACGGCAGATGAACGTCCCCGACGTCGACATCAACCCGGCGGACGAGGAGGCGGAGAACCCGGGTGAGGCAGAGGAGCCGCCCCCGGACGGCCGGTAACGCACGGCGGGCGCCGGTCGGTCCCCGGCCGGCCCTACTCCAGCGCGGTCTCGAACTCGACCATGACGAGCCCGAAGTTGTCGGCGCCGGGCCCGGTGTACACCAGCGCCGCGCGGGTGCCGTCGGCGCTGGTCCACCGGTTCGAGAAGTTCCAGAACACGGAATGCTCGCCGCTCTGGAGGCCGAGCTCCCACGCGTCGGCGAACAGCACCGTGCGCCAGGGGCCCCAGGGCGCATCGCTCTCGTAGATGCCGATGTAGCCGCCCGGCTCGAGCGAGCGCTGCGCCGTCACCAGCAGGTACCGGCCGAGGCCGGCGTTGTAGGTGACCGACGTCAGCATCACGCCGTTTTCCGGGTCGCTGAATACCGGCGCCCGCTCACCGAGGTCGCTGCTCCAGCCGGGCGTCCCGCGCGAGTCGAGCCCGGTGAAGAATTCGTAGGCGCTGCGTTCGGCGAGTTGCCCGACGGGCACCCGGATGAGGGAGATTTCCCCGGGCCGCTGCACGGCCCACTCGCCGGACTTGCTCTCGGGCGCGTACACGTAGACGTATTCGTCCGCAGCGCCGTGATAACCGGCGCCGAACTGCAGGAAGGTGGGTGCGAAAAACCCGCGGCTCGACGGGAAGTCTTCCGGTTGGAAAGACACCCCGGTGCGCTCGAACGTCAGGCCGTTGTCGTGCGAGACGAACAGGTCCTGCCGCTCGAATGCCGAGACGGTGGATTGCGTCCCGGTGCGCCAGAGCCACAGGTCGGTGCCGAGTGCCAGGATACCGTAGCTCTTGCCGGTAAAGGTCGGCTCGGCGCGCGAGCTCTTGCCTCCCCAGACGTTCTGCGTCGTGAAATCCTGCGGTTCGCCGCGGATGCGGGCTACCCCCAGGCTGACACGCGCGTTCTGGTCGCTGCCGCCGAAGCCGCCGCCGTCGCCCCAGGTGGTGTACTGCGAGCCGTCATCCGCCCAGGTGATCGCCCAGTTGTCGCTGCCTTCCGCCCGCCTGACGAGGCTGTCGAAGTGGAACGTCACGCCGGTAATGACGTCGCTCGCCGGAAGGCCGTTGCCGTCGTCGGGAGCCGTGTCCGGCGGTGGGCTACTGCCACCGCCCCCGCAACCGGACAGCAGTGCGCCTGTTAAATGCAGTGCGATGACTGCGCAGGTTCTGCTCGCCACCATTCCTCCTGAATACCGGACCGGAAACAATGTGCAAGGATCGGGCCACCGTCGGCTGGTGCGGAAGCGGCGAGGCTCTCCCGGGAATTCACATTGATATTTCGCCAACCGGGCGCATTAAGGTCGCAATCATTACCGGAGTCCCAGCCATGAGCACGACCCGCCACATCGTCTGCCCGCACTGCGAAGCCGTGAACCGCATTCCTGCGGATCGGCTGCGGGACGAGCCGAAATGTGGCAAGTGCCACCAGACGCTGTTCGGCGCAAAGCCGGCGGACGTGAGCGGCGAGGCGTTTCGCAAGCACATCGGCCGCAACGACATTCCCGTGGTGGTCGATTTCTGGGCATCCTGGTGCGGCCCGTGCCGGATGATGGCGCCGGAGTTCGAGCGAGCTGCCGCCGAGCTCGGCCCCGCTGCCCGGTTGCTCAAGCTGAATACCGAAAACGAGCAGGACGTTGCCGCACAATTCTCGATACGCGGCATACCCACTATGATCATGTTCAGCAACGGCCGCGAGGTCGCCCGGCAGTCGGGCGCCATGCGATCGGCGGACATCGTAAGCTGGGTGCAGGCACAAAGCGTGGCGGCGTGAGCCGGAACCGGGCTCCCTACTCATGTTGTATGTGTATGCGCATGTGTATGCTATACTCGCCATTCAGGTCGGGATCCGGAGAATAGCGATGGCCACGTCCGAAAAAATGGTCAGAAAGCAGTTCCTGGTGCCACCCTCGACGGTGCGCCGCCTCGAACACCTCGCGGCGAAGCGCGGCACCTCGGCCTCTGAAATCGTGCGTCAGGCGATTAACTCATTTGACGTCAACGATGCGGAGGCAATGGACGCCACGGATCTGATGGAGCTGGTGTCGGCGCGGCTGAAGGAGGCAATCAAATCGACCCGTCGGGCGCAACGTACTGTCTCGAGATCATTGCAAGCACTGAGCTCGGATGAACGCTGATGGCAAGCTGGAAAGAAGTTCTGGTTGACGTCCTGAAACTGACAGATGAAGTGAAGCGGCTGAACAGTACCACCGAAAAACTCTCCGAGCGGACGATCGATATGGATAAACGCCTGGTGCGGCTGGAGACGATGGTGGAAGTCGCACAGCAGCATCGCCTGTCCAGACCGGGCAGAGACTGATGAGCGTAACAGCGGAAACAACAGAACGTCATCGAGCGAGGGCTGCATGGCCTCCCGGCCTGACGCTCGGTTTATTGAGAATGCTTCTTATTCAAAAAACGTTTCCGCGGGAGTACCAGCCGGGGCGATAATCCGAGTGGCGGAAGCGCTCGTCCAGAGCGGCGGGCCGGAGGCGATGCAGCTCCGGGTCGCCGAGCAATACATCGAGGAATTCGGCAACCTCGCGAAATCGGGCAACACCCTGGTCGTGCCGGCCAATCTCGCCGATCTCGCCGATCTCACCGGGATGATCGCGCTGGCGACCAACATCGCGAAGGGCCGGCCGGCGTCCGCCGGGGGCGCGTGAGCCGGGCAACGGGCCACCGGGCCGGGTGAAAACCCCGCTCCAGGAATGCCTCGGGGAGTTGAGAATGCTTCTCATTCAACAAACGTTTCCGCGGAATTCCCAGCCGGGCCAATGATCGAATCCGCGGCAAACGGCGGCTGCGGTATCCTGCCACCATGACCTCGAATGACTTTCACCCGGCGGTCCGGCGCTGGTTCGCGGGTAAATTCGGACAGGCGACAGCCGTCCAGGCCGCCGCCTGGCCCGCGATCCGGCAGGGCGGGCATACGCTGCTCGCCGCGCCGACCGGCTCCGGCAAGACGCTGGCGGCCTTCCTCTCCGCTATCGACGACCTCGTCCGAGAGGGTGACGAACGCGGGCTGCCGGACGAGGCGCGGGTGCTCTACGTCTCGCCGCTGAAGGCGCTGTCCAACGATATCCACAAGAACCTCGAGGAGCCGCTCGCCGGCATTCGCGACGGGGTCCTTGAAGAGGGCCGGCCCGACGTCGAAATCCGCGCGCTGGTGCGCACCGGCGACACGCCGCAGCACGAGCGCGCGAAGATGCGGCGCACGCCGCCGCACATCGTGGTGACGACGCCGGAATCGCTGTTCATCCTGCTCACGTCGGAATCGGGCCGCAGCATGCTGTCGTCCGTCCGCACCGTGATCGTCGATGAGATCCACGCCGTCGCCGGCACCAAGCGCGGCGCCCATCTCGCGCTTTCACTTGCGCGCCTCGACGCGTTGTGCGCCGAGCGGCCGGTGCGCGTCGGCCTTTCCGCGACTCAGAAGCCGATGGAGGCGGTCGCACGGTTCCTCACCGGTACCGAGGATTGCACGATCATCGACACCGGCCATCAGCGCGAGCGCGATCTTGCTCTCGCGCTGCCGCGCTCGCCGCTCGAGGCGGTAATGGCGACCGAGGTGTGGACCGAGCTCTACGATCAGCTCGCGGAGCTCACGGCGGCGCATCGCACCACCCTGATCTTCGCCAACAACCGCCGCCAGTGCGAGCGCGTGGCGCGGCACCTGGCCGAGCGCATCGGCGAGGATGCGGTCACCTCGCACCACGGCAGCCTGTCGCGCGAGCACCGGCTGGATGCGGAGCAAAGGCTCAAGGCGGGCAAGCTGCGCGCGCTCGTCGCGACCTCGTC
>DASSBS010000144.1:0-25569 GCA_035698445.1 Woeseiaceae bacterium | reverse complement strand
GTGAACGCCGTGACCAGCAATGGCGGCTTCGCGCACGGTTATACCTATGCCGGCAATCCGCTGGCCTGCACCGCGGGCCTCGCGGTAACGCACGAGCTGCTCGAGCAGGAGCTGATGGCGAACGCGGAACGGCAGGGCCGGAACCTCAGGGCGCGACTCGCCGGCCTGATGCAGCGCTACCCCTTCATCGGCGACGTGCGCGGCAAGGGGCTCCTGCTCGCGTTCGAGCTGGTCAGCGACCGGGAAACGATGCAGCCGCTCGATCCTGCGCTGAACGCCCATCTCGCACTGGTCGAGGAGGCGTACAGCCGCGGGCTGATCATCTATTCGCGCCGCACCCGCGGCGGCACCGTGGGCGATCACTTCATGGTGTGCCCGCCGCTGACGATCACGGATGCGGAAATCGAGGAGCTGATGTCGATGCTCACCGCGAGCCTCGACGCGTTCGCGGCCGCGCACGGCCTGCCGGTCTGTATAGGAGCCGGTCTCACGGGCGACACGGATGCGGACGCGACTGTCGCCCGTGAGACCGGCTCCTGCAGATCGGAGAGTTAAAGCCCCGTGAGCAAGGTCATCATCACCTGCGCCGTCACGGGCTCGATCCATACCCCGACGATGAGCCCGCACCTGCCGGTGACGCCGGAGGAAATCGCCGCACAGGCGATAGCGGCGGCGGAAGCCGGCGCGGCCATCCTGCACCTGCATGCACGCAATCCCGAAACCGGGCAGCCGACCGCCGATCCGGACGTGTTCATGCAGTTCCTGCCGAAGATCGCGGCTGCCTGCGACGCCGTCGTCAACATTACGACCGGCGGCAGCTCGCTCATGACCATCGAGGAGCGGCTGGCGGCGCCGGATCGCGCACAGCCGGAGATGGCCTCGCTCAACATGGGCTCCATGAACTTCGGCCTGTTCCCGATGAAGAAGCGGCACACGGAATGGAAGCACGAGTGGGAGCCGAAGCTGCTCGACGCGACCAGGGAGGTCGTGTTCCGCAACACCTTCGCGGATATCGAGCAAGTGTTTCACCAGCTCGGCGACGGCTACGGCACCCGCTTCGAATTCGAGTGCTACGACGTCGGGCATATTCAGACGCTGGCGTTCTATCTGCATGAAGGGCTGATCAGGAAGCCGCTGTTCGTGCAGTTCGTGCTCGGCGTGCTCGGCGGCATCGATGCCGCGCCCGAGAACCTGATGCACATGAAAGCCACGGCCGATCGGCTGCTCGGCGGCGATTATCGTTTTTCCGTGCTGTGCGCAGGAAGGCTGCAGATGCACCTCGCGACCATGGGCGCGATCCTCGGCGGCAACGTGCGGGTCGGGCTCGAGGACAGTTTGCTGATCGGGCGCCGCACCCTCGCGAAGAGCAATGCCGAGCAGGTGGCGAAGATCCGCCGCGTGCTCGAGGAGCTCGGCTTCGACATCGCCACGCCCGCCGAAGCGCGCGAGATCCTCGGTCTCAAGGGCGCCGGCAAGGTGAATTTTTGAGCGCCGCCCCGGCACCGGCACCCGGCATCGTGATCCGCGCGGCGACGGCGGACGACGCGGAGGACCTGCACGCCATGCTGCTCGAGCTCGCGCGCGACACTGGCCTGCGCGAGAGGATCCGCAGCAAGCCGGACGACTTCCGCAAGCTGGGGTTCCGCGAGCGGCCGGCGTTCCAGGCATTGATCGCGGAGCGGGACGGCAAGCCCGTCGGGCTGTCGCTGTTCTTCTATAACTTTTCGTCCTGGCGCGGAGAGCTCGGCGTGTACGTGCAGGACCTCTACGTCGCGGCCGAGGCGCGCGGCACGGGGCTGGGGCGCCGGCTGCTCGTGGAGACGATCAAGCGGGGCCGGACGCAGGGGGCGACGCACCTCCGCCTGTCAGTCGACCGCGACAACGAAGGCGCGCAGAAATTTTACCGGAAACTGGGGCTGAAGCTCTCCGGCTCCGAGCTGATGTTCCAGGCCACGGGCGCGGCCTTTCAGCGCCTGGCGGGGGAGAGTGAATGAAGGTTGTTTTTTCCGACGCACAAAAAGAACACGCACCGGAGATTTTCATCTCGAACGGCGCGCCGCAACCGAACCCGGAGGTACCGGAGCGTGCCGACCGGCTGCTTGCCGCCTCGGTATTGAGCGGGCTGTCGCTCGAGGAACCGGAGGATTTCGGGCTCGGGCCGATCGCCGCGGTGCACACGGCCGAATACCTGCACTTCCTGCAGCACATCTATCGCCGCTGGCAGCGCATTCCCGGTGCATCGAACGACGTGATGCCGAACATCCACCCCGACCGGCGCGACTGCGGTTATCCGGCTTCCGCGGTGGGGCAGGTCGGCTATCACATGTACGACGGCGACTGCCCGATCTCGGAGAACACCTGGGAAGCGGTGCGCTGGAGCGCCAACACCGCGATCCACGCCGCCAAGGAGGTGCTGGGCGGTGCCGGCGCCTGCTACGCACTGTCGCGCCCGCCCGGTCACCATGCGTCGAAGGACCAGGCCGGCGGCTTCTGCTATCTCAACAACACCGCCATGGCGGCGCAGGTGCTGCGGGCCCGTCACGAGCGCGTCGCGGTGCTGGACGTCGACGTGCACCACGGCAACGGGACGCAGAGCATATTTTACGAGCGGCAGGACGTGCTGACGGTGTCGTTGCACGCCGATCCGGTGCGGTTCTATCCCTTTTTCTGGGGCTACGCCAACGAGCGGGGCGCCGGGCCGGGGCTGGGCTCCAACCTCAACGTGCCACTGCCGCGCGGCACCGGGGACGCGGATTACCTGAAGGCACTCGACAAGGCGCTCCTGCGCATCGAGGCCTACGCGCCGGGCGCGCTCGTCGTCGCGCTGGGCCTCGATGCGTTCGAGGGCGATCCCTTCCAGGGGCTGACCATCACGACCGAAGGTTTCGGGCACATTGCCGGGAAGATCGCCGCGCTGGCGCTGCCGACGGTGATCGTCCAGGAAGGCGGCTATTTGTGCGAAGAGCTCGGCCACAACCTCGAATCCTTCCTGCGCGGCTTCACCGCCCGCCACCCGCTGTCGTGATTGCGCCGTTGGAGCCCGCGGGCGACCGGTACGACGACGGAAGGAAAGCACGTTCAGGGGCCATGCCGGAGTACCGTGCCGAACCGGGCTCCGCTCACCACCTTACCGGTCGCCCGCAATGGCGGGCTCCAACGGGTCCATGACCGAGCTGCACGTCCTCGACGTCCTGGCGATCGGCGCCTATTTCGTCGTGCTGCTCTGGATCGGCGTGCGCGTCGCGCGGGCGGAGCGCGCGGACGACGGCAGCGAATCCTTCCTCGCTGCCGACCGCGACATGAACCTCGTGCAGACGACCGCGACGACCGCGGCCACCGACATCGGCGGCGGCTTCAGCATCGCGATGGGCGGGCTCGGTTTCACGCTCGGCATTTCGGGATCCTGGCTCATCGCCATCTCCGGCCTGAGTGTCATCATGGTGTCCTTCCTGATGGTGCCGAAGGTCAAGCGCTGGGCCGACCGCATGAAAGGCCTCACGACCGGCGACCTGTTCGAAGCACGTTTCGACCGGCGCACCGGCCTGCTGGCGGCCATCGTGGTCGGGCTCGCGTGGTTCACCTTCGTCGGCGGCCAGATCATCGCCGGCGGCAAGCTGATGCAGGCGACGCTCTCGATGGACCTGACGCTGGCCGTCGTGCTGACGGGCGCGATCGTGCTTGCCTACACGGCGATGGGCGGGTTGAAAGCGGTGATCTACACGGACGTCTTCCAGTTCGTCGTGCTGTTCGTCGGCGTGCTGTTCATTGCCGTGCCGATCGGCCTGGTCGAGGTCGGCGGCTGGAGCGGTATCCGCGACTATTTCACGGCGACGCCCGCGACGGCGTCGATGGTGGACTGGGGCGCGGTCGGCTGGAAGACGGTGCTCGGGTGGTTCTTCGCGATCTTCCCGGTCTGGTTCATTTCCATCGCCGCGATGCAGCGGATCATCGCCGCGCGCGACGAGAAGACGGCGCGCCACTCTTTCCTGCTGACGGGCGTGCCGATCGAATGGCCGCTGTTCGCCATCGGCAGCACCCTGATCGGCATGATCGCGCGCATGCTGATGCCGGAGATCACCGATGCCGAGCTCGCCACGCCGATGGTCGTCATGAAGCTGCTGCCGCCGGGGCTCGCCGGCATCGTGATCGCGGCGTACATCGCGGCGGTCATGTCGACCGCGGACTCCGCCCTGATCGGGCCGGTGGCGATCTTTACGAACGACATCTACCGCAAGCGCCTGCGTCCGCAGGCGAGCAACCGCTCGCTCGTGCGGGTGGCGCGGGTTACGACGATCGTGCTCGGGGTGCTCGCGATCGGCATTGCCTACCTCGTGCCGAACGTGCTGGACCTGATCCTGTATGCCTACACCTTCGGCGCGGCGGGCTTGTTCTTTCCCATGCTGGGTCTCCTGTACTGGCGCCGTACCACCGCCAAAGGGGCCTTCTGGAGCATGCTCGCGGGCGGCGGCGCCGCCGTCGCCTGGGCGGCCGCGGGCGAGCCGTACGGGTTCGCGGCGTCGTACGCGGGCTGGGTCGTGGGGCTGCCGGTGCTGGTCGCCGTGTCGCTGCTGACCGCGCACAGCGCCGAGGAAAATCTCGAGCTGTTCCACGGTGGCCCGCAGTGAGCGGGCCGATCCGGACATTCCCCGACGTCGCCGGCATGTTGCGTGAGCTGCGGCCGGCAGCGCCCGTCTACTGCATCTACCCGCAAATCTATATCGACACGGCGCGGGAATTCGTTGCCGGTTTTCCGGGACGCGTGCTGTACGCGGTGAAGGCCAACGATCATCCGGCAATCGTGCGCCTGCTCTATCGCGGCGGCGTGCGGCACTTCGATTGCGCGTCGTTGCCGGAGATCGCGCTCGTGCAGCGCGAATGCCCCCGGGCCACGGCTTATTTCATGATCCCGGCCCGGCTGCGCGGAGCGGCGCGGGAGGCGCAGGACAGGTTCGGCGTGCGGCATTTCATGATCGACCACGCGGCCGGCCTGCAACCGCTGGCGGACGAGATCGACATGCCGCGCGCGGTCGTCTTCGCGCGCATGGCGGCGCAGCACGCGTCCGCCATGCAGGAACTGTCGTCGAAGTTCGGCGCGCCGCCCGAGCAGGTTCCCGGACTGCTGGAAGCGATCGCCAGCCACGGCGCGGAGCCCGCGCTGGCCTTCAACGTGGGCACGGGGGTGACGAGTCCTGAGGCGTATGCGTACGCCATCGGGCTCGCCGCGGAAGTGCTGGAAAAGGCGGCCATGCACGTGCGCCTGGTCGATATCGGCGGCGGGTACGCACGCGCCTACCCGGGTTTCCCGGTGCCGCCGATCGCGGACTATTTCGCCGCGATCGGCGAGGCGGCGCGCAAGCTGCCGCTACCCGCGGATGGCGAAGTGCTTGGCGAGCCCGGCCGCGCGCTCGCGGCGCCAGGGCTTTCCGCGGTGGTCGAGGTGCTGTTGCGCAAGGATGATCGTCTCTATCTCAACGACGGCATGTACGGCATCTTCTGGGAGCTGCGCTTCCGCGGGCACGACCGCTATCCGGTGCGGGCGTTCCGCGACGGCAGGGAGCACGACGGCCATCTTCAGTCCTTCCGGCTGTTCGGCCCGACCTGCGATGCCACCGACGTGCTGCCGGGCGCCGTCGAGCTCCCCGCCGACATCCGCCCTGGCGATCACCTGGAATTCTCCGAGATCGGCGCCTACAGCCTTGCCGGCCGCACCCGCTTCAACGGCCATCACAGCGACATGATCGTGCAGATCGAAGCGCCGTAGGAGCCCGTCTCACGGGCGACCCGAATCCCGCTCCGCTTATTCCCCGCCGGCCTGTTCCCCGCCTTGCCGCTGGTCCGCGCTCTTCTCGCGTATCGCGCGGAAGGAAACGTTCTCCAGCCATTCGGGCCAGGCATTGGAGTCGGCGATGGTGTTGCCGACCTGGTAGAAGAGCTCCAGGTTCTGGACCATGCCGCTCAGGTCCCAGCTCGGGTCGTACTCGTCGCCGGGCTTGTGATAGCGCTCGGCCGTGTACTCCGCCTCCAGTTTCTCGCCGCGTTCCGTGCCGCCCTCGACGTAGTCGTTGCCGGCTTCCGCGTACAGCGCGGGCACGCCCTTCTTGGCGAAATTGAAGTGATCGGAGCGGAAGTAGAAGCCCTTCTCCGGGGTCGGCTCCGGCACCAGCGTCCGGCCCTGCTCGGCGGCGGCGCGCTCCAGGTAACCCTGCAGCTCATTCATGCCGTAGCCCACCACGACGAGGTCGTTGGTCTTGCCGTACGGGCTCATGGCGTCCATGTTGATGACGGCGGCGGTCAGCTCCAGCGGCCAGGCCGGGTTGTTCGCGTAGTACTTCGATCCGAGCAAGCCGGATTCCTCGGCGGTCACCGCCAGGAACACGACCGAGCGCTCGGGCGGCTCGCCGGCGCTGAATTTCCCCGCGAGCTCGATCAGGCCGGCGACGCCGGTGGCGTTGTCCACGGCACCGTTGTAAATCTGGTCGCCCTCGAGATTGGGATCGGTACCGAGGTGATCCCAATGCGCCATGTAAAGCACGCTCTCCTGCGGCCGCGCGCTCCCCTCGATCACGCCGACGACGTTGCGCGAGTTCGTCTTCTCGATGGTGTTGTTCAGGACAGTACTCATCGTGGCCTCGAGCGGGATCGGCTCGAAGTCCTCCTGCAAGGCCGCCTGCTTGGCCGCATCTAAGCTCATGCCGATGTGCTGGAACAACTGGTCGGCGATCTCGTGCGTGATCCAGCCTTCCACCTTGACCCGGTCCATGTTCTCGTTCTCGGGTACCAGGTCGTACTGGGGTCCGGTCCAGCTTCCGGTGACGACCTCCCAGGGATAGCCGGCCGGCTCCGTCTCGTGAATCACGATTGCGCCGGCGGCGCCCTGGCGCGCGGCCTCCTCGTACTTGTAGGTCCAGCGGCCGTAGTAGGTCATCTTGTTGCCGGTGAAGAGGTCGGGGTCCTGGGTGCCGTAACCCGGGTCGTTCACCAGGATCACGACCGTCTTGCCTTCCACGTCCAGGCCTTCGTAGTCGTTCCAGTCGTACTCGGGCGCCACGACGCCGTACCCGACGAATACGAGGTCGCTGTCTTCGAGCGACACCTGGTCCCTGACGCGCTTGGTCCAGAGCACGGTGTTCTCCCCCTGCCGGAGGACGAGCGGCTCGTCGAGACCTTCGATCGAGACTGTCGTGGCCGGGTCGAGAGTGATGCTCACGAGCGGTACCTGCTGATACCAGCCGCCGTCGATGCCGGGCTCGAGGCCTGCCGCCTCGAATTGCGCGGCGATGTACTCGACCGCCTTCTCCGCGCCCGGCGTGGAGGGCTCGCGCCCGCCGAACTCGTCGGATGACAGCGTCTTGATGTGCTCCGCCAGCTCGTCCGCCGTGATCGCCGGCTCGGCCTCGGCCGGCGCAGCCGTCTGCTGCTGGTCCATAGGCCGTTCGGCGGTAGTCTCGTCGCCGGCCGTCCCGCGCCCTTCGTCGTTGCCACAGGCGCCGAGCAGCAGCGCAGGCAGTAGTACCAGTATCCAGTTCAGTTTTGGCATGAGTCTCACCATCGTTTGCGTGCCCTGCATTCTATGACCTGTCAAGCGTCATTTGAACCGCCGTGTTGGCCTCGGCTGGGCATGCGCAGCCCAGCCCGTCGAGTGCGGCCCGGCGCAACGCGGCTAACGGTGGAGAAAACGGAGCAGGTGAAGACGGCCTGATTCGGACGCGGGTGCCTGCCCGCGCGGCGGCAGGCGCCCGCAATCTCCGGCGTGATCGTGTGCGGCGCGCGCGTGGTACCATGCTGCGAGCTGGCGGACTGTACCGGGTTAGAAACAATGAATTGGGAGAGTCATCTTCCCCAAGATATTCGCGATTTGTATGAAGTCCACGAAACCAGGCATGCCGCCGCAATCCTCGTCCGTGAATTCCCTGATCTGAGCAATGAAGTATTCGAAGCGCTGCGACAATTCCGCTTCAGCGGCCGTGATGCGCGCATGCCGGGCGGGAGCGAAAGCATAATTCCCAAGAAGTTCTCGAGAATCCTGCGGCCGCTCGGGTGGCGGGAAGGAAAACTCAAAGCAAAGCTGGTGCTCGAAGAACAGGTCGATGGAGAGACGCTTGATCGGGACATCTCGTTCGATACTCACAAGGTGGACTATCTCAAAGGCCGTGTTGCCTTCGATCTGGAATGGAACAGCAAGGACCAAACATTTGACAGGGATCTGGCCGCCTTCAGGACCTTCTTCGACTATGACAAAATCAGCGTCGGGATACTCGTCACTCGAAGTTCGACGCTCGAAAGCTGGTTCAAAAACTTGGGATTCTGCCTGGATAAGGATGGCGCTGAGACGGACAGCCCGGTGTACAAGAAGTACGGCGCGAGCACAACTCACATGAACAAGCTGCTCCCGCGGCTGGAAGCGGGACGGGGCGGTGGCTGTCCAATTCTGGCTTTGGGAATTACGAGGCGATTGGTGACGGATGAGTAAAGATCACGAACCTGGACAACCCAGTGCAGCGAGGGAGTTCAAGCTTTGGGCTGCGGGTAAATCGTTCTCGACCGTACTGGCGGACCCGCCGTGGCAGTTTGTGAACCGGACCGGCAAGGTTGCACCGGAACACCGGCGCCTCTCCCGCTACGCAACGTTGACGCTGGAGGAAATCAAGGAAATTCCGGTTGCGCATGCCTGCATCGAGCCCGCGCACCTGTATCTATGGGTGCCTAACGCCCTGCTTCCGGATGGGCTTGCCGTGATGCAGGCATGGGGGTTTGAATACAAGGGCAATATCGTCTGGCACAAGATTCGAAAAGATGGCGGACCGGATGGCAGGGGCGTCGGATTTTATTTCCGGAATACGACTGAATTGATTCTCTTCGGCACGAAAGGGAAGAACGCCCGCACGCTGGCACCGGGGCGGCGCCAGGTGAACATCATCAAGACACGCAAGAGAGAGCATTCGAGAAAGCCCGACGAGCAGTACCCGATCATCGAAGCTTGCAGTCCCGGCCCGTTTCTCGAGCTGTTCGCGAGAGGAACCCGTTCCGGTTGGGAAAGCTGGGGTAATCAGTCAGAAAGCTATACGCCGGATTGGCCGACGTATGCCAACCATTCCCAGGCGACTGTGTAGCTACCAGTCAGCCCAGGCGCAGCTTGGGGCCTCCTTTCCAACTCCGACCGGCCGATAACCGGCCGCTGATGCTTCGACAATACGAATCCAGCCTGCGGCGGCCGGTCACCGGCGGGCGAGCGCATCGCGCAGTGTGCCGGCGCGGGCGAGGAGCTCCTCGATCGAGGTACGAGGGCAATCTTCCTCCCGGAAAATCCGCGCGGGTTCGCTGTCGCGGTAGCGCGGCACCAGGTGAATGTGCAGGTGTGCGATGGTCTGGCCGGCCCGCACGCCGTTGTTCTGGAACATGTTCATGCCGACCGCGCCGAAGGCGTCGATCAGCGCCTGCGCGATCCGCTGTGCTGCACCGTACAGCGCTTGCATCAGCTCCTCGTCGAGGTCCAGGATCGTCGCGACGTGGCGGTTCGGCACGAGCAGCAGCGCGCCGTGCTCGTACTGGGCGCGGTTCAAGAAGGCCGAGACACGATCGCCGCGCAGCACGAACGCGCAGGGCGTTTCCCCCGCCAGGTAATCGCAGAAAGGACAGCCTTCGTGCGCCGGCACCTCGAACATCGTCAGGTGCCGGTGCGGAGCTCTTCGCGCTCCCGGACCAGCTTGCGGCACAAAGCCACGAAGCGGAAATCGGCGGCATACCAGTCCTTCAGGTTGGCGACCGCGCGCTCGTCGAGCGACTTGTCGACGTGGGTGGGATTACGATGGGCATGGACCTCGTCCTGCGGAAGCGCGATCTCCGGCAGCCCGAGCTTCGATTTTACGATCTCGAAATCGCTCGAAAGCTGCTCCTGGAAGCCGACGAAGAAGAGGTCCGGCAGGCGCGACGTAAAGTAATCTTCCGATTCGAACCAGCTCCAGTACGGGTCCTTCAAGTGCAGGATGCTCCGCATCGCCGCTTCGGCGTTGGCTTGCTCCCGCGGATCGTCGGAGGAGAGGGCGCCGGCCAGTTCGTTCGGACTGGCGAAGCGCTCGAACGCGACTTTCTCGTCCGGTGTCCAAGCCATGAAATAGCGCGGCCGGCCCTGGCGCTGCCGGCTGTAGAAGCCGCTGACGAACCGGCTGATCGGATCGCGCAGGAAGAAAAAGAATTTTTCCTGCTCCGGCACGTCGCGCAGCATCGTTTCGTGAGGATGCAGGTAAACCACGTAGCGGACGTGCGGGTTCGGGCTGTTCTCGATCGCATACTTGACCGCCGAACCGCCGGTCTTCCCGAGGTGCAGAAAATGCACGCGGGGCTTTCCCTGCCACCTGTGCCACAAGCGATGAGCGCGCAGCCGGATTTTCCGGGCAATTCGTGAAATGGTTTTGATCAAGGTCAGCTTTCCCGCAGGTAGCCCCAGGTGTGAAGCTTATCGTGGTCTTCGAGCCAGCGGTCGCCGATGTCCTTGCGGTAGTACATGTTGGGGATGAGGATGTTGGTTACGCGCTGGTAGCACTGCGCCTGGGCCTGTTTGACCGAAATGCCTTGTCCCGTGACGATCAACACCACGCCCGAGTTGCCGGTGATCAGCCACTCGCCTTTCACGAGCTTCACGTCCTCGATGTGGATGCCATCAAAGCTCGGCCGGCGGAAGATTACGACGCGGTCCTTCGAATTGGCTTCGAAGGTCTTCGGGTCCTGGAACGGGAACGGCGGCACGACGACGCGCACGCCGATCTGGAAGCCGCGCTTGAACTTGAACGTCGAGAGGGTGCCGTCGGCCATGCCGAGGAGGAAGTCGGACATCGGCATGGAAATGCTGTCCGCCTGGATGCTGATGGTCGGGTAGCCGAAGCGCGCGGTGAACTCCAGCGGGTAAATGCCCTGGCCGTTCACGATGCAGTTGACGTCGATGTAGCCGACGTAGCCTTCCTCGGCGAGCCGCGCCTCGAGCTTCGCGAGCGTGGCCTTGAAGATCCGGTTCGGTCCGCTCCAGTACATGCAGGTGCCCATTTCGCCCGTCGACGGCCCGATGTCGCCGGGGAACAGCAGCTTGTGCTCGAAGTTGACGTTGATCGGCTGCATGAATTCGCGGCCGTTGAAGAACGCGCCGACGGCGACCTCGACGCCGCGCACGCGCCGCTGGAGCTGGAAGACCTTCACGGTATCGGCATACACGGCCTTGTACGATTGCAGCACGTGCACGACGTCCTTGCCGTCGTCCTCGCGGCCGACGAACAGCAGGCGCTTGATGTTCTGGGCCTCGCCGCTCGGCTTGATGACGTAGGCCGCCGGGTTCTGCTCGACGTAGCTGATCGCCGAGTCGAAGTCGCTGAACTCCTGGAAGGGGATGATCGACACGCCATGCCGTTTCAGCTCTTCCTGGCCGAACGAGCGGTCGTCTTCCAGCCGGTCGGTGTAGGCGGTCCCGCCGACGACCTTCTTCCCGGCTTCGCGCAGCTTCTGCGCCTTCTCGCCCATTCCGAGCACGTCGTCGAACACGATCACGTCGGCCCAGTCGACGTGGGGCTCCCACGCGTCGACCTTCGGCACGAAGCCGTCGCCGATGCTCTTTTCGGATTCGCTTTCGATGTAGTACCGGACGGAGTGGCCTTCCTTGACCACCTGCCACGCGATATCGCTGATCAGCGCGCCGATCGAGACGAAGAGGAAACGTTTCTTGCGCTCGGGCATGTCAGGAGCCGGCCCTGTTGGAGCCCGCATTACGGGCGATGCTACTCCACGTGACGCGGCATCGCCCGCAATGCGGGCTCCTGCAGCGCCTGTTTTCAGAGTGTTGCCAGGTCTCCATGGACGACCTCGCCTTCGATCATGGTCATGAGGACGCTCGTTTCGGAAATATCCGTCGGATCGATCTCGAACAGGTTCCGGTCCAGCACGATGAGGTCCGCGTATTTCCCGACCTCGATCGAGCCCGTGTCATCCTCCTGCGAGTTCACGTAGGCCGCGTTGATCGTGAACGCCGCCAGCGCCAGCGGCAGGCCGATGCGCTCCTGCGGCAGGAACGGCTCGCTCGTCTCGCCGAGCGCGCCCATGCGCGTGACGGCGGTCTCCATCTCTTCGAGCGGATTCGCCGACGAGACCGACCAGTCGCTGCCGAAGGCGATCATGCCGCCGGCGTCGTGCACGCTCTTGATCGGGTACAGCCAACGGGCGCGCTCCGGGCCGATGAACGGAATGGTCAGGTCCGTGATGTAGCTGTCCGCGTACGCCCAGAGCGGCTGGAAGTTCGCGACGACGTGCAGCTCGGCAAAGCGCGGAATGTCCGCCGGGTCGATGAGCTCGAGATGCGAGATGTGATGGCGGTGGTCGAGATTGCCGTTCGCCACCTGCGCGGCTTCGATGGCGTCCAGCGCTTGCCGGATCGCGGCGTCGCCGATCGCGTGGAAATGCACCTGGAAATCCGCGGCGTCGAGCGCCGTCACCGCTTTCTTGAGCATTTCCGGCTCGACCATCGGAATGCCCTTATTGTCGCCCTGGCCGACGTAGGGCTCGAGCATGGCGGCGGTGAAGTTCTCCATCACCCCGTCCTGCATGATTTTCACGGTCGTCGCCCGCAGGCGCCCGCCGGTGTACTGCTCGCGCAGGCGTTTGAAATTCTCGATCTGCTCGAGGCCCTGGTCGCGCTCCCACCAGAGCGACGCGACGACTCTCAGGCTCAGCTCGCCGCGGTCGTCCAGCGCGCGGTAGGCTTTCAGGTCTTCCTCCTCGACGCTGGCATCCTGGATTGAGGTGATGCCGTAGTCGTTCAGCATGTTGATCGCGTACTTGAGGCCGTCCGTGCGGGCCTCGAGATCGATTGCCGGGGCGTGCCGGCTCACCAGGTACATCGCACCTTCCTGCAGGCTGCCGAGCGGCTCGCCGTTGGGGCCGCGGTCGATGACACCGTCCGGCGGATCGGGCGTCTCGGCGGTGATGCCGGCGATCTCCAGCGCCTTGCTGTTGACCCACGCCGAATGGCCGTCGGCCGAGCTCAGGAACACCGGGCGGTCGGGAACGACCTTGTCGATCAGCGCGGCGCTCGCATTCGCGCCGGGACCGAACACCGCCATCGACCAGCCGCCGCCGGTGATCCATGCCTGGTCCGGGTTGTTCTCGGCGCAGGCGTCGATCGCGGCGAGGTACTCGTCCAGCGTCGTCGAGCCGTTGAGATTACAGGCCTGCGCTTCGATGCCGCCCATGATCGGGTGGATGTGCACGTCCTGGAAACCCGGCAGCATCATGCGGCCTTCGAGGTCGACGACCTGCGTCGAGGGGCCGACCAGTTTGTCCGTGCCGGCGTCGGGGCCGACGTAGATGATGCGCCCGTCGTCGATCGCCACGGCATCCGCCCAGGACCGGTTGATATCGACGGTATAAATGCGGCCGTTGCGGAACACGATATCGGCGGTCCGGTCCGCCTTCGGTTCGGTCTCGGCCGGCTCGCAGCCCGCGGCGAAAACCGCGGCCAGCAGCAGCGTCGTCGGGAAAGGGTGGAATCTGCGCATCTCGATCACCTTATAATTGTGCGCGAGGAAGTCTAGCAGAGGCGGAGCACTCACCGCCGGATCGCCCGTGAGACGGGCTCCTACAGGCTCATATTATGAAGCCAGCTAAAAACTGAACATGCCGCAACTGTCCACGTCGAAAGGGCGTTTCAACGAAGTGGTGGAGCTCGTCAGCCGCGGCGAATTCGAGCACGCCGAGGGCCTGTGCCGCGCGCTGCTGCAGAAATTCCCGCGCGACGTGAACATCGTCGGCATGCGCGGCGCCGTGCTGGTCAAGCTGAGGCGCTTTGATGAAGCGGAGCAGTCGCTGCGCCAGGCCATCAAGCTGGCGCCGACCTTCGCGAAGCCGCACGAGGACCTTGGGTTCGTCCTGCTCGAGCTGAAACGCCCGCGCGAAGCGGCCGACATCCTGCGCAATGCGGTGCGGCTCGATCCGCATCTCGAGCAGGGCTGGCTCAACCTCGGCAAGGCGCTCGCCATGCTCGGGCTCGGCAGGGAAGCGGACGAAGCCTTCGAGAAGTCCTTCGCGCTCAACCCGGAGCGCGGCAAGCTCGCGCTCGCGGCGGAGCATCACAAGGAGGGGCGGTTCGAGGAGGCCGAACGGCTCTATCGCGAAATTATCCGGGGCAACCCGAAGAACGTTGATGCCATCCGCCTGCTCGGCCGCGTCGCGCTGAGCGCCAGGCGCAACGAGGACGCGGAGCGGTTGTTCGAGCGAGCCGTCCGGCTTGCACCGGATTTCACGGGCGCCATGGCCGATCTCGCGCGCCTGTGCAAGGAGCAGAATCGCTTCGACGAGGCAATCCAGTGGTGCGAAAAAGTGATCGAGCTGGAGCCGGGCAACCCGCAGGCCCATTTCCAGCTCGCCGGCACGCTGGCGCCGGCCGCGCTGACCTACCGCGCCATCGAAAGCTACGAGAAGGCACTCGAGTTGAACCCGAAATTTCCGGGCGCGCGGCTCGGCCTCGGCCACGTCCTGAAAACCGTCGGGCGCCAGGACGAGGCAATCGAGGCCTATCGAGAGTGCATCCGGCTGCGTCCGGACAACGGCGAGAGCTACTGGAGCCTCGCCAACCTGAAGACTTACCGGCTCCCGGACGAGGACGTCGCCGCGATGGAGAAGCGCCTCGAGCAGGACGATCTTCCGCATCAGTCACGGGTCAACTTCCTGTTCGCGATGGCGAAAGCGCTGGAGGACAGGGCCGATTTCGAGCGCGCCTGGGACTACTACGTCGAAGGCAACCGCGCGCAACGGATGGAAGAGAAGTACGACCCCGTCGGCACGGAGGTCATGAACGATGCGATCATCGAGGTTTTCGATCGCGAGCTCCTGGAAAACGGCGCAGGCTCCGGCAACCCGGATCCGTCGCCGATCTTCGTCATCGGGCTGCCGCGCTCGGGTTCGACGCTGATCGAGCAGATTCTCGCGAGCCACAGCCAGGTCGAAGGCACCTCGGAGCTGCCGTACGTCGGGCGGGTGGCGACCTCGCTGAACCGGAACCGCGCCGACGGCGTCAACTACCCGCACGCCGTGCGCGAACTTTCGGCCGAGCATTTCCACGCGCTGGGTCAGGACTATCTCGACCTCGCCGCCATGCATCGCACGGAGGGCGCGCCGCGGTTCATCGACAAGATGCCGAACAACTTTCCCGCGGTGGGATTCCTGCACCTCATACTGCCGAACGCAAAGATAATCGACGCACGGCGGCATCCGCTCGATGCCTGCCTCGGCTGCTTTCGCCAGCTTTTTGCGAAAGGGCAGACGTTCACTTACGACCTCGCCGATATCGGCGAGTATTTCCTCGACTACCAGCGGATGATGGACCATTGGCAGGAGGTGCTTCCCGGGCGCGTGCTGACGGTGCAGTACGAAGAGCTCGTGAACGACGTCGAGGCGCAGGTGCGGCGCCTGCTCGACTACTGCGAGCTGCCGTTCGAGGAGAATTGCCTCAAGTTCTACGAGACCGATCGCCCGGTCAGGACCGCGAGCTCCGAGCAGGTGCGCCAGCCGATTCACAGCCGCTCGGTGGGCTACTGGCGGAATTACGCGGATAAGCTCGGCGAGCTGAAAGAAGTGCTGGCACCGGTGCTCGAGCGCTACGGCCGCTACCTGTAGGAGCCCGTCTCACGGGCGACAGCGACGTTGGATGCCGGGTCGCCCGTGAGACGGGCTCCTACAGCGCAATCTCCGCCATCGTGGCTGCAACCAGGCGCCGCAGGAGCCCGCATCGCGGGTGATCACCACGTCAAAAATCGCCGTACGGCCACACTTCCAGCCCGTGGATCGCGTTGCGGATGTCGTGCGACAGGGTCACCGTCATCGTCGTCTTGACCCGCTCCAGGTCATGCAGCGCGATCGTCGACGGCGACGATCCCGCGGCGATGACCCCGTCATCGATTACGCACAACCCGCGCGCAAACGCCTGCCGCGCGAGCTTCGAGTCCCCCGCCTCCCGATGAGTGAGCAGGCTCTCCGCATAGCGCGGCACGCGGAACGCCCGCTGTGCACCCGGAGAGGCGAAGCGCACCACGTCGGCCTGGCTGTCGTTGAACAGGATGCCGTCGCGAAACGGGCGCGCGTTGTGCGAGCCCTGCGGCAAGGTCGCCACCAACGTGATCGTGCGGCCGTCGAACTTCAGCAGGCCCCCGGTCCGCAAGCCGCTGGCGTACAGGCCCCGCTCCGTCGCGTACACGCTGTTCAGGTGCAGCGCGTTCGAGGGCGGCGGCCCGTGCTCTCCCGCCGGATCGAAGGGCACTGCACGCAAGCCGTCGTTCGGCCGGCCGATGGCGAGCCCCCAGGAAAAGCGATTCGCATCGAGATCGAAGCCGAGCAACGAATCGAACCCGGTCGACGTCAGGTACAGCCGCCGCTTGAACCGGCTGATCTCATGACAATGCTTGAGGTAGGGCGAGCGGTACGAGGCGATTCGCTTGAACTCGCGGTCGTACACGAACAGCTCGTCGCTCGCCGCGATGAAAACCCGGTCGCCGTCGAACTCGATGCCGCGCAGGCCGCGATCCCAGCCGCGCCCCTGCCAGTCGATGTCGGCCGTGTTCCAGTCGATCGCCTGCGCGACGCGTTCGCGCTCGAGGTCGACGAGGTAGACGCCGCCATGGCTTTCCCCCTGCCGGCTGCCCCGCACCACGGAAGTTGCAATCAGGATGGTCACATGCCAATCCGTTCTGAAAGGCCGCAATTAATCGCAAGACTTCTGGAATTGCAAACCGCCACAAGGCTAGAATCAGGCGTTCGGATCGCACCGGATCGTTCGCGATGCCATTCCTCATTCCACATTGTGGAATGCGCGAACGCTTCCGCCCAAGGGGGAGCCTGATGCCACACCGGGAAGCCGCGCCACTTTTCAATCGCAGTGCCATCGCCGTCGCCGTGTCGGCAGCTTGCGGAACGCAGGTCGCGTATGCGCAAGATGCGCAACTCGAGGAAATCGTCGTTACCGCGACGAAACGCGAAGCCAGCCTGCAGGACGTGCCGCTCGCCATTACCGCGTTCACGGAAGACGACATCGTCCGCCAGGGCTTCGAGACCATCGACGATTACGTGGGCAAGATTCCGGGACTGGCCTTCAGCCGCCGCGAGCCCGGCGGCACGACGGTCCTCATGCGCGGCTGCACGATCTCCGGTCTTTCGTTCGGCGGCAGCGCCACCACCTCGGTTTACCTCGACGAGCAGCCGATCACCATGGCCGGGCGCAACCCCGACGTGCGGCTGATCGATATCGAGCGCGTGGAAGCGCTGAGCGGTCCGCAGGGCACGCTGTTCGGCGACGCCTCGCAATGCGGGTCGCTGCGCATCATCACCAACAAGCCCGATGCCGCCGAGTTTTCGAGCTGGGTCAGCGCCGGCGTCAACCAGGTCATCGAGGGCGACACGGGTTACGAGCTGAGCGGCATGGTGAACATGCCCCTGGTCGAGGACCGCGTCGGGTTGCGCCTGGTTGGCTTCCTCGACGAAGAAGCGGGCTACGTCGACAACATCCTCTCCGCGAGTCCGGGCGGCACCTTCGATAACGCGGAGTTCGTGGAGGAAGACGTCAATTCCGCCACCAACACCGGCGGCCGGGCCGCGCTGCGGTTCAACGTCGACGACAACTGGCTGGTCGATGCCACGGCGATCTACCAGAAAAAGGAACAGGACGGGTTTGGCGACGTCGACATACCGGTGAACTTCTTCGAAGGGCGGCAGATCGGTGATCTCGAACAGGTCCGTTTCAACGAGGATTCCTGGACGGACGAGTGGTACCAGCTCGGCCTTAGCGCGGAGGGCAGTCTCGGCTTCGCCGATTTCGTTGTTGCCGGCGCGTACTTCAACCGCGAGACGGTATACGAGGCGGACGCCACGGCTTACCACTTCGCTTTCAATCTCCTGAATGCCGCGTTCCAGGCGTATTACGCCTATTACGACATCACAATTTACGACTTCGGCGGCGATCCGCGTGGAACTGCTTTCAACGGCGAGGACACCGAGCGTTGGTCGATCGAGGCGCGGCTCAGTACGCCGGCCGATTCCGACAGCCGGTGGAGCGGCATCGTCGGCGTCTTCTATAACCGCGAGGAAGGACATGCCCTCTTTTACGCCGATATCGACAACTTCGACAACACGCCTGCGTTCGCCTACCTGAACTATCTCGCGCAGACTTACGACCCGAACTTCCCGATCCCGGCGCCGCCCTCCGGCGGGAACTGGTTTACCGGTGTGTACGACGGCACGCTCGAGCAGACAGCGGTCTTCGGCGAGGTCGGATTCGAGCTCACGGACAACTTCAACATCACCCTGGGCGGACGCTTCTTCGACATCCAGCTCGACCGCACCCTGAAACAGGGCGCCCTGTTCCCGGTCGGTACCGAGCCGGACTGCGACGTCGACTTCTGCCTGGCCAACGCGGTCGGTACCGCGGACGAAGACGGCTTCGTACCGAAGCTGACGCTCGAGCTCAACTTCGACGACGACACCATGGGGTACTTCACCTACTCGGAAGGCTTCCGGCGCGGCGGCGCCAACGCGGCGCGCGCAACGTCGATCTTCGGCCCGGGGCAGCCGCTCAATTCATTCGAATCGGACACGATGACGAATTACGAGGTGGGCCTCAAGACCACGTCAGCGGGCGGCGGATTCCGCCTCAACGTGACGGCTTATCACATGCTGTGGGAGGGCATCCAACTGCAGGCCGAGGATCCCGCTCCCGATATTTTCACGCTCGGCATCGTCAACTTCCCCGAAGCGACGATCAACGGTGTCGAGGCGCAGTTCAACTGGCTGCCGGGTCCCGGCTGGGACGTCAGCGGCACGCTCGGCTGGAACGAGGGCGAAATCTCCAAGGACGCAACGTTGTTTGCCGAAACGGATGAGCCGGTCCAGGTCTTCGCCGGCACGCAACTTCCGATCATGCCGGACTGGAAAGGAAGCCTCTCGATCGAGTACCGGTTACAGCAGGAACTGCTGGGCGGCGAGCCGTACTTCCGCGTCGATCACGTCTACAACGGCGAAGCCACCAGCTCTCTGGCAGGCATCCAGTCGATTGTGTTCGTGAACCCGGTGCGCACGCTCGATCCGTACAACATCACGGACCTGCGCTTCGGCATCGAGGCGGACGGCTGGGCCGGAGCGCTGTTCGTCGAGAACGTCTTCGACGAGCGCGCCGAGCAGTTCTTCAACGATCGCTGGGCGCAGACCCGGTTGTCCATCAACCGGCCGCTCACCGTCGGCGTGACCTACCGCAAGTATTTCCACTGACGGCGAGCTCCGCATGGACATCGGCGATCCCATCCGCGAGCTCGGGCCGGTCGACGTAACGGCGCTCTCGCGGGCCATCCTCGCGCAGGACGAGGCGGCGTGGCACGAGGAGCAGGTGCGCCAGCAGTCCTACGAAGTGCACAAGCAGACCGAATCGATCGTGCTGGTCTTCACGGACGGGCAGGGCTGGCCGGAGATCGAGGTGCGCAAGGAGCCGGGCTGGGACCGCCTGGCCGAGGCCGCGGTGCCGGTCATGCACGGCATCATCGAGCGCTGCTATCCGAAAGGCGGCACGATCATCCGCGCGATGGCGGCGAAGCTGCTCGTCGGCGGCAAGATCAGGCCCCATCGCGATTCACACCCGTCGTTCCATCACGGGCATCGCATCCACGTGCCGATCACGACGAACCCGCGGGTGCGGTTCATCATCGACGGCCGGCCGTACCGGTTCGAGGTGGGCCAGGCTTACGAGCTGAACAACCAGTTGCACCACAGCGTGGCGAACAAGGGCAGCGAGGACCGGATTACGTTCATCTTCGATTACGTGCCGCCGGGCGTCCTGGGCCGCGCCGCGGCCTGACGATTCCCTGTAGGAGCCCGTCTCACGGGCGACACGGCGGTTGAATTCCGGTCGCCCGTAAGACGGGCTCCAGTACGCTCCGATCGGCACCTGTAGGAGCCCGTCTCACGGGCGACCGGCACGGCGTTTCAATCCAGCTCGATGTAAACCCGCCGGTTCCGCCGCCCCTTCTTCTCCACCTTGCTCACCGTCACCCGTCCCACCTCCGCCGTGGACTTCAGGTGCGTCCCGCCGCACGGCTGCAGGTCCACTCCCTCGATCTCCAGCAGCCGCACGCGCCCGGCGCCTTTCGGCGGCTGCACCGACATCGTGCGCACGAGCTCCGGCTGCGCCTCGAGCTCCGCATCCGTGATCCAGCGGCAGCCGACGGGATGCCCCGCCTCGACGTACGCCTGCACGCGCCGGGCGACGTCCTCCTTGTCGACGGTATCCTCCATGTCGAAGTCGAGCCGGCTGCGGTCGGCGCCGATGTTGCCGCCCGTGACACCGTAGCGGAGCACGGCGCCGAGCAGGTGCAGCGCGGTGTGCATGCGCATGTGGCGGTAGCGCCGGTCCCAGTCGATCGCGGCCTGCACCGAGGCATCCGGCTGCGGCAGCGGAGTGCCGGGCGCGACGACGTGCAGGATTTCCCGATCGCCGCCGTAGCGCGTATCGACCACGGCGGCGCTGCCGCCATCCCAGCGGAGCAGGCCGGTATCGCCGGGCTGCCCGCCCCCCAGCGGATAGAACACGGTGCGGTCCAGCACGATCCAGTCGTCACCGACGGCGACCACCCTGGCCGTGCATTCCCTTATATAAGAATCCTCGCGAAACAGTTCCTCGGTCACTGATTTCTCCCCGGAAGCATCTGTAGGAGCCCGTCTCACGGGCGACTCCCGCGCTGCCGCCGCGTCGCCCGTAAGACGGGCTCCTGCACAAGAGCTGGCAATGTAGCCTTTTCGGCCGCCAGGCGGCAATTCGTCACGCCTTGCGGCCATCGAGTGCAGTAAAATCACCGGTTCACCTGTCATAAGCTTTGCTTTCAGGACCTTTGCCCGCGGGACTTTCATGAAACGACCCCTCCTCGCGCTTGCCGGCGTCATCCTCTGCGTGCTCGTACTGTCGGCCTGTTCCGGGGACCGGGCGGCCGAGGCCGTCGCGCAGCGCGATCGCGAGGTACGGGTGATCGTGGCACCCCTGGAATTCAACGAGGAAAGCACCCGCGTGGAGGCCGTCGGCACCTCGCGGGCCGTGCAGTCGATTGCCATCCACCCGGCCGTCTCCGGCGAGGTCGTGGCCGTGAACTTCGAGCCGGGCCAGAAAGTCGCGACGGGCGACGTGCTGATCGCGCTCGACCAGCGGGACGAGGAGCTCGCGGTGGATCTCGCGCAGGTGCGGCTCAAGGATGCCGAGCGCCTGTACACGCGCTACATGCGGACCGGCGACAGCGGCGCCGTGACGCCGTCGGCGCTCGATGCCGCCCGCACGGCCGTGCAGGCGGCGCGCATCGAGCTCGATCGCGCCCGTATCGCGCTCGACTACCGCACGATCGAAGCGCCGTTCTCGGGCTACGTCGGAATCACCGATATCGATCCGGGTGACCGCGTGAATCCCGACACGATGATCACCACGCTCGACGACCGCAGCTCGCTCCTGGTCAGCTTCGAGGTGCCGGAGACGCTGATCGGCCGCCTGACGACGCAGGATGACGTCGAGATTGCGACCTGGAACAGCCGCGAGCCGACCGCCTTCGGCGAGGTCGTCGACATCGGCAGCCGTATCGATCCGCTCACGCGCACCTTCGTGGCGCGCGCGCTCGTCGACAACAAGGACGACGAGCTGCGGCCCGGCATGAGTTTCCGGGTGACCATGAACCTGGCCGGGATTCCCTACCCGATGATTCCCGAAACCGGTCTCCAGTGGGGCGCGGAGGGGGCGTACATCTGGTCGGTGGTGGATCGGCGCACGCACCGGGTGCCGGTCGCCATCGTGCAGCGGCAGGAAGGCCACGTGCTGGTGGAAGCGCCGGCTCTCGACGAGGGCGACCTCATCGTGGTCGAGGGCATCCAGCGCGTGCGCGACGGGATGGAAGTGACCTACGACCATCCGAGCCTTGCCGACCGGGAGCTCGACGGAGGCGGGCAGGCCGCCGTCGGAACGGACTAGTGCGCCCCGTCGTAAATAACGAAACATTCTCGCGGCGCCTTTTCGCGTCTGGCGGCGTTGCGACTCCTCGCAATAGCGGTGCTATTACTCGTCGTCGCGCCTTGCCAGCCACGAAAATTCGCTCGCGAGAACATTCCGTTATTTACGACGGGGCACACTAGTGCGCCCCGTCGCAATCAACGGGGCGCACTGACATGGCCGAGTCCGACAAGGACCCGGAGAACGCCGGATTCGATGATTCGGCGGAAGATGCCTCCGCCCCGCCGATGAACGACCTGCCGAGCCTCTCCATCCGGCGCCCGGTGCTGGTGCTGGTCGTCAATCTCCTGATCCTGCTGTCCGGCATCGCGGCCCTGCTGTCCGTCGAGATTCGCGAGCTGCCGGACGTCGACCGCCCGATCGTCAGCGTGCGCGCGGAATACCCCGGCGCCTCGCCCGAGACCATGGATGCGGAGGTCATCAGCATCCTCGAAGGCGCCGTCGCTCGCGTTTCCGGCATCTACAACATCAGCTCTGCTTCCGAGGAGAACCAGGGGCGGATGCGCATCGAGTTCCAGCCGGGAGTCGACCTCGATAGCGCTGCCTCGGACGTGCGCGAGGCCGTGAGCCGGGTGATGCGGGAGCTGCCGGACCGGATCGAGCAAGTGGTGGTCCTCAAGGCCGACGACGACTCGGACTCGATCGTCAACCTCGCCGTCCTGAGCGATTCGCTGATGGAAGACGAGATCACGCGCATCGTCGAGAAAGATATCGTGCCGGAGCTGATCTCGATCGAGGGCGTGGCCGACGTGCAGCTCTTCGGCGCGCGCCAGCGCATGCTGCACGTCGTCGTCGACCCGCTGCGGCTAACGAGCTACGGGCTGTCCGTCACCGACGTGGCGGAGGTCTTGCGAAAGGCGCCTTTCGACGTGCCGGCGGGCAGCTTCCGGTCCTCCGACCAGGAGCTGATCGTCCGCGCGGATGCCTCGGTGATCACGGCCGCGCAAGCCGCGGACATCATTGTCGACGGCACGGTGCGCGTCGGCGACGTCGCGAACGTCTACTTCGGGCCGGAAGATGCCGAGGCGTTCACGCGCCTCGACGGCCGCGCCGTCGTCGGGCTGGGTGTCGTGCGCCAGGCGAAGTCGAATACCATCGAGATCTCGGACGGCGTACACCGGGCCGTGCAGCGGCTCAACCAGCGATTCGACGACCTGCGGCTCGTTATCACCGATGACAACGCGTTGTTCATCCGGAGCGCGGTCGAGGAGGTCCTGTTCACGCTGTCCTTCACGATCGTGATCGTCATCGCCGCGATCTGGCTATTTATGGGCTCGCTCCGCGCCACGCTGGTGCCGAGCATCGCGATTCCGATATCGCTTATCGGCACGGTAGCCGCGATCTGGTTGTTCGGATTCTCCATCAATATCCTGACCTTGCTGGCGCTGGTGCTCGCTACCGGGCTGGTCGTGGACGACGCGATCGTCGTGCTCGAGAACATCCAGCGGCGGCGGGCGCAGGGCCTCGGTGCGCGCGCGGCCGCGGTGCTCGGAACCCGGCAGGTGTTCTTTGCCGTCGTCACGACAACGGCAGTGCTGGTATCGGTGTTCGTGCCGATCGCTTTCCTGCCGAGCACGGCAGGCAGGCTGTTCCGCGAGTTCGGCGCGGTCATGGCCGTGGCCGTGACGATCTCGGCCTTCGTCTCACTATCGCTGGTGCCGGCCGCGGCGTCGCGCCTGCCCGAGCAAGGGCGCGGGCACGCCCTGCGGCAGGGGATTGTCCGCGTCGGTGATCGCCTCAAGGCTTTCTACCGCCGCTCGCTCGCGTTCTCGCTGGATCACCCGATCATTCCGCTGGCGGCGTCGGTCATGTTTGCGGTGGCTGCGTTCGGCCTCTTCCGGACCCTGGACAAGGAGCTCATCCCGCCCGAGGACCGCGGCCTCATTTACGTCATGGCGCAGGGGCCGGACGGCGTTGGCATCGGTTACATGGACCGGCAGGCGGAGAAAATGGAGGCAGTGCTCCAGCCTCTGGTCGATAACGGCGTCGGCAAATCGCTGTTCACGGTCGTCGGGGGCTGGGATCCCAACCGTGCGCGCGTCATGATGCCGCTGGTCGACTGGGACGAGCGCGACCGGAGCCAGCAGGAGATCGTTGCCTCGATCGAAGGCGAGTTGTCGCAGATTCCGGGCGCGCGGGTATCGGTGTTCAGCACCAACAGCCTCGACCTCCGCCGGGGCGGGGGCGAGCTCCAGGTCGCGCTGATCGGCAACGACTACGACGTGATTTTCGAGGCAACGCAAGCGTTCGTGCGCGCGATCGAGGACCGGCTGCCGCACGTCGAGCAGCCGGAGATTTCCTACGACCCGACACAGCCGCAGCTCTCGGTCGAAATCGACCGTCGCCGGGCCGCCGACCTGGGGATCGATCTCGACAACCTCGCCGTCACGCTGCGCGCGATGATCGACGGCGACGAGCTGGTCGATCTCAATATCGAGGACGAGGCGGTGCCGATCCTGCTCGAATCCTCGAGCGGTGAGATCAACGATCCCACCGACCTCGTCAACCTGTACGTGAGCACGGAAAGCGGTGCCTTGCTGCCGCTCTCGAGCGTCGTCACGTTGAAGGAAGAGGGCGTCGCGGCGCAGCTCGACCGGCAGGCACAGCGGCGGGCGATCGAGATCAACATGCAGATCGTCGGTAATTACCCGCTGCAGTCGGCGGTCGACGACCTGCGGGCCATTGCCGACGAGGCGCTGCCCGACAATATCTCCATGGTGCTACTCGGCGAGGCGGCTACGCTCGAGGAGACGTCGCGCGAGGTCGCGATCACCTACGCAATTGCGCTCGCGGTGGTGTTTCTCGTCCTGTGCGCCCAATTCGAAGGGTTCACGAGCGCAGTGGTGGTGACGCTGATCGTGCCGTTCGGCGTCGCGGCGGCGGTGCTCGCGCTGTTCCTTACGGGTACATCCGTCAACATCTACTCGCAGATCGGCCTGGTGCTGTTGATCGGGCTCATGGCGAAGAACAGCGTGCTGCTGGTCGAATTCGCCGACCAGCTACGCGACCGCGGCATGGCGATCCGCGAGGCGGTCGAAGCCGGCGCCGCGGTCCGGCTGCGCCCCGTGACCATGACGATGATCGCGACGGTGCTGGGCGGCCTGCCGCTCATTCTGTCCGGAGGCGCAGGCGCGGAGGCGCGCTCGTCCATCGGCTGGGTCGTGTTCGGCGGCCTGGGGCTCGCGGCGATTTTTACGTTGTATCTGACTCCCGCGCTCTACCTGATGCTTGCGCGCTTCTCCTCGGCCCGGGCGGAAGAATCGAAACGGCTTGCCAAAGAACTGAAGCACGCGGGAACCGTCGCCGACACGCACTGACAACGAAGGCGGCCTTCGGTGGCGGTGCGGCTTTTGCGAGGGCGGACGCATGCATTATTATTGCGTGGCACACTGGCTGTAAATGCGCTACGGTTCTGATTTCAAGGGGGAATGGTCATTATGAGTCAGCTTGGGACTGAGTGTTATCAAGCGGGCACGATATTCGAATATTGGTGGGCGCGTATCAATCACTGTTAGGCGGCA
>DASSBS010000143.1:0-14768 GCA_035698445.1 Woeseiaceae bacterium | reverse complement strand
ATGGATCCGGAAAAGCGATTCATATCGTGCTCCGTGAAGGTCTCGTGCATGCCGGCAGGCCGCCATGCTCGGCGGCTCAATGTAGGTGCAGCGGAGCGATCGAATGGTTCAAATCGTGCGGTCGTATTTCGCCGTAGAGTCGTTGCAGGCCGGTCATTTGCTGGAGCGCCTCGACCACGCTCGTGTCCGTAGAGGCCATGTACCGCTGGACAAAACGCAAAAGCACGCTACCTTTCATGATACCTCCCCGATTGTGACGGCTTACCCCGGCGATGAAACTGGCATCTGCGCGGCGAAAAAAGAGTTGCGTCGTACTCTTCGTCACTGGCGTCGTGGCGCTCGGATCGGGAGTCGCCATCGCCGTGTATTCATCAGCCGTGCTGATGCCGAACGTGTCCCGCTTGATCGTCGAAATTCGCGAAGACATCCGGGTGGCCGACCGCGCTCTGGCGGTCCTGGACAAAAGCGATGGCCTGCTGGCCCGTTCCATCGAAAGCTTCGACGCAGAAGCAGACCTGATGGCAATTCTTCCCGAGACCTTCGCCCACGTGGAAAGCGTGTTGCGCTCGACGGCGAATACGTCCTTCTTTGCCGGCGAGGTGACAAAACAGGCGGGAGAAGGGGTGAGCGGACTCGTCCTGCCGGACGCCGAAACCGCCGAGAGCGCGCGGGCGCTGCGAGAGACCTCCGAGCAGATGCGGCAACTGGCGGGTGTCGTCGGTGAGCTTGGCGGAGCATCCGAGCCGCTCGCGGCCGATCTCGCAGGACTGTCCCGGGCGCTCTCCGGCGGTCCGTCCCGGCCGAAGCTGGATACGGCCCGGCTGACGACCGCGCGTCGGCACCTCCAGGCGCTGCAGGGCGCGATCGCCGACGTCGAGGTGCCCGCGCTTGCCATGTTCGCGGGCATGGCAATCGCGGGACTCTACATTGTGATCGGTATTATCTGTCTCGCCCTGGCGTCAGGTTTGTCGGCGCGGGCATCCGCTTCGCTGTAGCTCGCGATACCGGTTAGTTGCGGCCGCCCGACGGCTCCGAGCTGGCCAACCTGGTGAGGTGATTGACTATCGGCAAAGCCGTGCCTATGCTCCTTTTACTCGGCGCTCAATGACATTACCTGCGGGCGATCGGCCCGATGCCTGCGCATCCCGATCGCCGGCGACCAGAGAAGTCGCTACGCGCGCCGGGTTCCGCATTCCCTTCCGGTCCTCCGTCCGTAGCCGTTCTTCAAGCCTGCGCGGCCATTAGAGGAGGCCGATGACGTCTGCCCGGACCCGATGGCCCGTCCTCACGCTCGTTCTCGTTCTCGTCGTCGCCGGGCTCTCGAGCTGTGAGTACGGTCGCCTGCTACGCCCCAGCGTCCTCAGCCAGCTCAACCCGCGGGTGGTGCAGATGGTCAATTACCTGCCGGCGGTCGACCACCCGAACGAGGCAATCCTCGCGCGGCTGTTCGTCCATGGGGGACTGTCGCACGCCACGCTGGGAAACGATGGCGTCTTTCGCGACGAGATCTTCGTGCCGAAAAACGAGCTCATCTGGGAGCCGGCCGTGATCGTGATGGAGAAGGGAGGCGAGCTGGAGCTGACGTTCTCGAACGGGGACCAGACTTTCCACCGGGCACTGATGCCGACCCACGGCGGGCGGAAACTGCTCGACCTGCCGATGCACGAGGCTGGCGTGGTGCGCATTCGTCTCGATCAGCCCGGGCTCTACTGGTTCGGCTGTCCGGTCGCGAACCATGCCGGCCGCGGGATGCTCGGGCTGGTGGTGGTGGAGGGGGAGGTGCCCGCGGACGCCCGGCTGGACCGGCCCGCCATGCCGCGACCGGGTTCGGAGTGACGTGATGCCCATGGCAAGGCGCGAGGCGTGCATCCTGGCCGCGGCCGTTGCGTCTCTCCTCGTTTGCAGTTGTGCCGATCGCCCCGAGTACCCGGTCACGCAGAGCGCCGTGCGGATGTCATCCCTCAACGCCGCCGGCGGCAAGGCGCCCCCGGTGGCGGCGGACGTCACCTCCGGGCGGATCGCGCGCGCCCGCTCGGAGCCGCAGAACTGGCTGACGTATTACGGCGCGTACGACGGCCAGCGCTACAGCACGCTGGACCAGATCGACACTACCAACGTCTCGCACCTCCGGCCTGCCTGGGCGTTTCAGGCGGGCGTGATCGGCCTCGTGGCCGCCCCCGCGACCTACGCGTTCGAGGCGGCCCCGATCGTGGTCGACGGCGTAATGTACGTCTCCGGTTGGGACGGCTACGTGTGGGCGCTGGACGCCGTGACCGGCGAGATGCTCTGGGAGTACCGGCACTCGGTCCCGCTCGACGTGCCGCTCTGCTGCGGGAACGTCAACCGGGGCGTGGCGGTGGCGGACGGGAAAGTCTTCTTCGCCACACCGAACGCGCACCTCGTGGCATTGGACGCTGTGACGCGAGAGCCGGTCTGGATCAAGGTGTTCGCGGACATCCGGGCCGGAGAGAGCGCAACGGCAGCACCGCTGGTCGTGAAGAACCTGATTATCGTCGGCAGCTCGGGCGCCGAGTACGGCGTGCGCGGGCACCTCGATGCATTCGATCTGCGCACCGGCGAGCGGGTCTGGCGGACGTACATGGTGCCGAAGCCGGGAGAGCCCGGATTCGAATCGTGGCCGCAGGACACCGATGCCTGGGCGACGGGCGGGGGCACGACCTGGATCACCGGCACCTACGACCCGGAGCTGGACCTGCTCTACTGGGGAACCGGCAATCCGGGCCCCGACTTCAACGGCGCGGTACGTCCCGGCGACAACCTCTACGCGAGCGGAGTGGTCGCGCTCGATCCGGACGACGGCACCATCCAGTGGCACTACCAGTGGACGCCACACGACGTGTGGGACTACGACGGCATCAACGAGAACATCCTCTTCGAGATGGACGGCCGCAAGCTGCTCGCCCACTTCGACAAGAACGGGTATTTCTTCCTGCTGGACCGGACCGATGGAGAGCTGGTGCGGGCGACGGAGTTCGCCCGCACCACCTGGGGCGATATCGACGCAACCACCGGCGAGGTGACGAACCGGCGCGAGCCGGCGCCGGAAGGAACGGACGTCTGCCCGGGCCCGGCCGGGGCGAAGGAGTGGCCGCACGCCGCCTACAGCCCGCAGACCGGGCTGCTCTACACACCGGTGATCGAGCTGTGCGCCACCTTCACCTCGAGCGAGACAGAGTTCGCGGAGGGCATGCCGTTCTGGGGCAGCGCCACCCAGCCCCTCACGGGCGATAGCTGGGGAGGGATCAAGGCTTTCGACCCGGCCACGGGCGAGGAGGTCTGGTCGATGCGCACCGAGCACCCGATCGTGGCCTCCACGCTCGCAACCGCCGGTGGACTGGTCTTCACGGGCACGCCGACGGGGGAATTCCTGGCGCTCGATGCACGGACGGGCGAGCAGCTCTGGAGCTTTCGGACGGGCAACGGTATTCACAGCAACCCCGTCACCTACAGCGTGGACGGGACGCAATACGTGGCGGTGCCCTCGGGGTGGGGCGGTTGGGCGGCCGGATTCGCGCCCGAGCTCTACGGCGCGCCGCGCGGTACGGCGCTTTTCGTTTTCACGCTGCCGTCGAGGGAGACAAACAATGCAAACAGATAATCCGAAGAGCACTGCGAAGATTGCAGACCATCCGATCCACCCGATGCTCATCCCGTTCCCCATCGCGTTCCTGGTCGCCGCGCTGGTCAGCGACCTGCTGTTCTGGGCGCTTGGAGACGCATTCTGGGCGAGCGCTTCCCTCTACCTGCTCGGAGCCGGCATCGTGATGGCGCTCGTGGCGGCGCTCGCGGGCTTCACCGATTTTTTCGGCGATCCGCGGATACGATCCCTGAGCCATGCCTGGCAGCATATGCTCGGCAATCTCCTGGCCGTGGCGATCGCCATCGCCAATTTTTTCATTCGGCTGGGCGATCCTGCCACGGCGATCCTGCCGGCGGGACTCATTCTTTCCGCCGTGGTCGTGCTCATCCTCCTCTTCACCGGCTGGCGGGGCGGCGACCTCGTGTACAAGCACCGCGTGGGCATCCCCGGACCTTAGGAAGGCGTCCTGACCGGAATGCGGCGCCTTCCGGCGTTGTGGTTGCCGCCGGGCCCCGACACGCGTACCGTCCCGACCTGGCGTCCGCCGCCAGCTCGGGCGGCGCTCATCGCGCTCATGGAGGGATGAATGGCAATCAATCAGCGGGCGGGGTCTCGTCTTGCCGGCGGCCTGGCCTGGATAGGATGCACCATTAGTGCGGCTCACGCGGTGGTCCTCTACCGGCAGCGCGGCACATTCGATTGGCTCGATCTGATCGTGGCGGCCATTTTCCTGGTGCTGGGCGCGGTGTGGTGGCGGCGGTATCCGAAGGAGTGATACGACACTAGTCTGCCTGCGCTTCCAATGCCCGGCGGAAAGCGCGGGCCAGTGTGGCGGCGGGCCCTTTGCCCCAGTAATGCGTGAAATAGAATCCCGGCTGCTCGCCGGTCATGTGGTTGTGCAGCGCGACCACGTGCAAGCCGCCCTCGCGCAGGGCGCGAAGCACCGGCTGCACTTCGTCGCCGGTCATGATGAAGTCGCCGTCGATCGCCGCGAGCTCGTCGCTGCCGCTGAAGGCCGCCCAGGTGGTCAGCCCCATCGAAGCGCCGATTGCCTGGCCGTTCGCGCGGCCGGTGCGGCCGATGGCGATCTTCACCACGCCGTCGTTGACTTTGGCAGGATGCCCCACGACTTCGGCGAGCGCATCGGCGTCGAGGTCGCCGGGCACTGGAGTTGCTCCGCCGAATCCGGAAGCCGGCCGGGGCCTGGCCTCGCGCACGGCCCGGATGGCCTTCCACACCGCCCCTACGCCAGCGGCCAGCGCTTCGGCGTCGCCATGGCCGCCGATGTGCATGAAATAGACCCTGGGCGAATCATAGAAGAAGTGGTTGTGCAGGGCAGTCACGTCGAGATCATGGGCGAAGGCGGCGTCCATCGCGGCGTCGACCTCGTCCTGGAACACGACGGTGTCGCCCATCACCCTGGCGCCGTCGCGCGTCGCGGTGAACGCCGCCCAGGAGCCCAGGCCGGCGGCGGGCGGCAATGCCATGCCGTCGACCGTGACCTCGACATCGGCGCGGCTCCAGCCGATTCGGACCACGCCGTCATCGGTCACGCTCGGCCTGGCGCCGCTCGCTTCCCCGATCACCGCCGGATCGAGTTGCTCCGCCGCGAGGGCCGACGGGATGCTCTGCATCAGCAGCAATGTGGCCAGCACGGAAAGAGATTGCGGAACAGAAGGACGGGACAGAAATTTGATCATGGTGCTCTCCAGTTGGCTCGCGTGACATTACTCCAGGACGTGCCGATCCATCACGGCAGGTCGCGTCCTCGCCAGAGCGAGAAAATCGCGGGAAAGACGATCAGCACCAGAACCAGCGCCGATGCCACACCGCCCAGCATCGGCGCCGCGATTCGCTTCATGACGTCGGCACCGGCGCCGCTGCTGTACATGATCGGTACCAGCCCCAGGAGCAGCGCCAGGCCGGTCATCAGCATCGGACGTATGCGGTGGCTGGCGCCGACCGTGATGGCGGTCGTCAGGTCCCGGCGGCTTTTGATGAGTCCCTGGTCGCGGTCGCGCCGCCACGCCAGGTCCAGGTACAGCATCATCAGCAGCCCGAGCTCCACGGCGAGGCCGGCAACCGCGATCATGCCGACGGCGACCGCCACGCTCAAATTATAGCCGAGCCCTGCCAGCAGCCAGATGCTCCCGATGACCGAGAACGGCAGCGCCGTCATGACGATGAGCGTCTCGATGATTGACTTCCGGTGCAGGTACAGCATGAAAAAGATCGCAAAGACGGTCAGCGGCACCAGCACCGAGAGGCGCGCTTTCGCGCGCTGGAAGTAGGTGAACTGTCCGGCCCATTCGATGCGGTATCCCGGTGTCATCTCGACCTCGTCAGCGACCACCTTCTGCGCCCGATGCACATAGTCCGCGATACCGATCTCCTCGCTGACGTCGACGAACACGAAGCTTACGAGCTGGCCGTCTTCGTTCCGGAGCATCGGGGGTCCGGTGCGAAACTCGATGTCGGCGACCTGTGAAATCGGAATCTCGGCGCCCGTCGCCGTCGTGACGAGCACGCGCTTCAAGGCCTCGACGTCATCGCGATAATCGCGCGCGTAGCGCACCAGGATGCCGTAGCGCTCGCGGCCTTCGACCGTTTCGCTCACCTGCACGCCGCCGATAGCGGCCTGGATGACCGTTTGCACGTCGCCGACGTTGAGCCCGAAGCGCGCCGCCGCTTCCCGGTCGATCACGAAGTCGAGAAAGTAGCCGCCCGTGGCCCGTTCGGCGAAGGCGCTGCGCGTCCAGGGCGCCGTGCGTTCGTCGTCGAGCAAGGCATGCTCGATGTCGACCGCGATCGATTCGATCGTAGCGAGATCCGGACCGAAGACCTTGATGCCGAGGGATGAGCGAATACCCGTCGCGAGCATCTCCGTGCGCGTCTGGATCGGCATCCACCAGACGTTCGGCATGCCGGGAAAGCGCATGGCATGATCCATCTCCCCGATCAGCCTGTTCCAGGTCATGCCCTCGCGCCACTCGCTTTCCGGCTTCAGCATGATGTTGATCTCGAACATGGAGAGCGGTGCCGGATCGGTAGGGCTGGTGCTCCGCCCGACCTTGCCGAAGACCCGCTCTACCTCGGGAAACTCAGTGAGTTTCCGGTCCATGATCTGGAGCACCCGCGTCGCTTCCTCGATGGAAATGCCGGGCACGGTCGTCGGCATGTACAGAATGCTGCCCTCGTTCAGTGGCGGCATGAACTCACTGCCGAGGCTGCGATAGACGGGCACAGTCGCCGCCAACGCCGCCAACGCGCCAATCACGACCGGCCAGCGCCAGCGCACGGCAAACTTCACGACGGGCCCATAGCCGGCCGCAAGCGCCCGGTTCAGTCGGCTTTCGTTGCCGTGGATGCGCCCCTTGATCAGGAGCACGGCCAATGCCGGAATCAGCGTCACGGACAGCAGCGCGGCAAAGAACATCGAATAAGTCTTGGTGAACGCCAGCGGCTTGAACAAACGCCCTTCCGTGCCTTGCAGCGCGAACACCGGTACGAAGGACACGGTTATGATCAGCAGCGAAAAGAAAATGCTGGGGCCGACCTCCTGCATCGCTTCGATAATCGCTCGCGTCCTGGATTCGCCTTCCAGCGACTCGCCCTGCAAGCGCTTGTGCACGTTGTCGATGATGACGATGGCGGCATCGACCATGGCGCCGATCGCAACTGCGATGCCGCCGAGCGACATGATGTTCGCCGTCAGTCCCTGGTAGTACATCGGTATGAACGCCAGGAGGATGGCGGCGGGTAACGTCAGCACGGCGACGAAAGCGGACCGTACGTGCAACAGGAAAAGCGTGATCACGAGAGATACGATCAGCATCTCCTCGATCAGGGTGCGCTTCAGGGTACCGATCGCGTCCTTTATCAGGGTCGACCGGTCGTAGACGGGCACGATGTGGACCCCGGCGGGCAGGCTGGCCTCGAGGACCTCGATCCGCTCCTTGACCCGATCGATTACTTTCAGCGCGTTCTCGCCGTAGCGCATGACGACGATGCCGCCGACGGTGATGCCTTCACCGTTCAGATCCGCCTGGCCGCGCTGCATCGCGGGCCCGAGGCTCACGGTCGCCACATCGGCCACCCGGATCGGCACGCCGCCGTCGCCGAGCCCGATGACGACTTTCTCCAGGTCCTCGACCGAGTCGACGTACCCGCGGCCACGGATAAAATGCTCGTGCTCCGCGATCTCCAGCACCCGGCCGCCAACGTCCTGGTTGGACTCGCCGACCGCGGCGATCACCTCGTCCAGGGGAATCCCGTAGGACGCGAGCTTGTTCGGATCGACCTGGATCTGGTATTCCTTGACGAAGCCCCCGACCGAAGCCACCTCGGCCACGCCTTCCACGGATTCCAGCGCGTAGCGCAGGTTGAAGTCCTGCAAACTGCGGAGATCCGCGAGCGAGCGCTTGCCGCTCCGGTCGACCAGCGCGTACTGGTACACCCAGCCGACGCCCGTCGCGTCGGGCCCCAGCGTGGGCTGAACGCCTTCCGGAAGGTCGGCCACGGCCGAGCTCAGGTACTCGAGCACCCGCGAGCGCGCCCAGTAGATGTCGGTGCCGTCCTCGAAGATCACGTAGACGAATGACAGCCCGAACATGCTCTGGCCGCGCACGAACTGGACTTCGGGCGCGGCGAGGAGGGTGGTCGTCAACGGATAGGTGATCTGGTCCTCGACCAGGTCCGGGCTCTGTCCCGGCCATTCGGTGAACACGATCACCTGCACGTCCGACAGGTCGGGAATGGCATCGAGCGGCGCGCCCATGAGCGAGCGCCAGCCCCACACCGCGCCGGCGGCGACCACCATGAGGGTGAGCAGCCAGTTGTGCGCCGAAAACGCGATCAGCCGCTGAACGGGTCCGCCACCGGCGGACTCGGAGCCGTTCGGGTTCACCATTGCCGGAGCGCCCCTTGCAGCCGGGCTTCCGCGGAAATCAGGAAATTCGCCGAGGTGACCACGGTGTCGCCAGGCGACAGTCCATCCGTGATCTCGACGAATCCTCCCGCGCGATGCCCGATCTGCACGCGCACGGGCTTCAGCCGCCCGCCGCCGAGATCCACGAACGCGATGCGGTTTTCGCCGGCGAAGATGATCGCTTCCTCGGGCACCGTCAGACGTTGACCGAGGCTCACCTGCAAAGCGACCTCCGCATACATGTCCGGCTTGAACGCTCCGGCCGGGTTATCCACCGATAAGCGAATGCGCCCGGTGCGGCTGTCGCCGTCCAGCCACGGGTACACGTAATCGACGGTGCCCGTGGCTGTCCGGCCCGGCAGATACGGCAGATTGACGATCGCCGGCATGCCCTCGCGCACCAGGGCGAGATCGCCCTCGAACACCTCCGCCTCGATCCAGACCCGGGAGAGATCGGCGATCGTGAGCAGCGTTTGTCCCCCGCGCGCCGCGCCGCCGTCGGCGATGTTGCGTTCGATGAGCGTGCCGCTCCGCGGCGCAAGGATGGGAACATACGCCTGCGGAGTGCCTCGCTTCTCCAATGCGGCGATTGTGGCGTCGCTCAGGTCCCACAGTCTGAGTCGCTGGCGCGCGGCGGCCAGCACCGTGCCGCCGCTGCCCCGATCGAGCATCGCCAGGTATTCCTGCTGCGCCGCCAGCAGGTCGGGACTGTAGACGGTGAAGAGCACCTGTCCTGCCTCGACCGGCGCTCCCACGTAGTCGGCTTTCAGGTCGCCGATAAAAGCGTCGAACTTCAGCGTAACCTGCGACAGGAGGCGCTCGTCGAAGGTGACCGTACCCACCGCCCGGATGGATTTCGTGAGCTTGCGGAGCGCCGCTTTTCCGGTCTCGACTCCGATCGTCTGCCGCCGTCGGTTATCGATGGTGATGACGCTCGCGTCGGCTTCCGCCGGTGCCGCGGCGCTACCTGCTGCCTCGGCGCCCGACGCCAGCGTGAGTCCTTCGCGGCCGGTGGCGAGGTCGAATTGCAAGCGCACCGGAGCACCGTCAGGCGACGCGAAGCTCAGCGTGAGCGGCCATGGGCCGCGCACGGGGATATCAAAAGAGCCGGCGTAGCGCCCCGGCGCGACCTCCCGCATCTCGGCCGGTGCTCGCATTGCCGGCATCGCGCCCATGGAGGGCATCTCGACGTACGCCCCGATCGCCAGTCCGCTGACCGGCTCGCGGGCGGGCGTGCGAACGTCGACGATCAGCCTGTTTTCACCGACGCGCGGCGCTTCCGGCTCGATCGTAACGCCGACGTCGAGTCCCGCAGCGCGATAGCGCGGCATTCCGGTCTGTGCCGGGATCGCAGCACCATCCTGCGGGTTCGAGAAAAGCAGCCACCCGCCGGCGGCCGCGACGGCGAGACCGGCGGCAGCGGCTGCTATCAGCCATGATGATCGTTTCATCGGGCAACTCCCACGGCCGCCGGCGCCGCTGTCTCGAGCGAACCGCCCGCCCAGCGCTCGAGCTCCGCCCGATGCCGCGCGTAGTCCGAAAGCACCCGCGCCATCTCGAGATCCGTCTCGAGCTTCCGCTGTTCGGCGGTGATGACGTTCAGGAAGGCGCCGGCGCCGCTGCGGTAATCGGCAATCGTCGCATCGAGGTATTGATCGGCCAGCGGGACGAGCTTGTCGCGGTACAGAGCGGCGGATTGCCCTGCCTGGACCACGGCCGCACGCGCCGCCGCGAGCTCGGCCAGCAGTTCCGCCCGGCGCTCGGCCAGCAACAGTCCTGCCCGGCGCTTTTCGGCCCGAGCCCGGTCAAGGTCCGCGCGCCGTTTGCCGCGATCGAGCGGCACGTTGATGGAAATGCCGATCATCGGCCGTTGATCGACCGAGTCCCACATGCCGTTGTAGCCGACGCCGACCTGGAAATTCGGAAAAAACGCTTTCTCGGCCAGCGTGATCCGGCTTTCGCTGGCCGCGATCTCGGCGTTGAGGCGCGAAAGCTCCGGATGGTGAACCAGGGCAAGTGTTTTCAGCGCTTCCAGCGAAGGCGGCGGCGCTTCGAGCGTCAAGGGTGCAGCGGGAGGAAGGGGCGCATCGGGTGCGCGATCGAGCAGCGCATTGATGCGCGCCTGTATGGTCGTCCGCTCTTGAGCCAGCCGCAGCAGGTGGTTCTCCAGATCCGCGAGCTCCACCTGGGTCTGCAGCACGTCCTGCCGCCGCGCGTCACCGGCCGCATAGCGCGTTTCCACGGTGGCCAACAGTTCGCGCAGTAGCGCCCGCGTGCCATGATGAGCATCCAAAGCCGCGCCGATGTACCGCCACTCGGCGTGCGCCGATTTCGCCTGCGCCACGATCCGCAGCCGCATTGCATCCGCATCGCGTGCCGCCGCCACTGATTCGTGGCGGGCGGCGGCCTCACGCGCCTCCAGGGTGCCCGGCCAGGGGATTTGCTGACTGACGGCGATGCTCTGGTGAAGGCCGCGGTTGTTGCCGGCGGTGAGCGGTGCCGCGTCATAGCTCAGCATCGGGTCGTCGAGCGAACCGGCCGGCTCGATACGATACGCGGCCGCCTGCGCGGCCGCCTCTGCGGCGGCGAGTCCAGGGTTCGCTTGCATAACCCATTGCACCAGCGACTCGGCCGTCAAAGACTGTGCGGATTCCGGGTCTCCGGTTTCCGGGGGCGCCGAAGCGGCCGGGGCCGCATCGACTGACAAGGCCAGCAGTGCGAATAGCACCGCGGCTGGCATGTGTGTGGCATTCAATGCCCGTCTCCTTCCATCGATAACACATCGGAAATGCAATGCATTCCGGCCGCGGCACAGTTGCCGCGGCCTGATCGGAAAGGGACGGGCTTAAATTCGCAGTCGCTGCGTGACGAGCCAGGTAGCGGAACCGCCGTGACCGGCGGCGGCCGGGTAATGGAAACCGGGAGTGTCCGGAATGGCCGGTGAGGTCAAACGCGCCTCGAATGAGGTAGCGACGAAGGAGGGTGGATCGATATCGGACCGCGGCTCTACCGGCTTGGAAACCGTGCCGTCATCGGCATCCGGGTCGACGGTGATCTCCACCCGATGCTCGCAACAGGGTGTTTCGTCCGATTCCGGCACGGCACCGCAATCCGGGGTCTCGCACTCGCGGGATGACGCGTGGTGCTCGCAGCAACATCCTTCCATCATGCCCTTGCCCATCATCGCACAGGCGAACACCGTCTGTGCCTGCAACGGACCGACGGCCACTATGAGCAGCAGCAGGGCTCGGGCGAATGATGGGGTACGGCGCTTCATCGAGCTGACGATAACCGGTTGCGGGATTCTTCGCGACCAGCAGGATACAACATCGAGACCGCCTGGTGGCGCGGGCATCCGTCACGTTTGGGGCGGCAGGCCCGGGCCTTACGCGATAAAACGGTCCCAGCTCCGGAATCTTTGTTATTCATTCGGCCTGTGCTCCGGACATTGCATGGAGCGCGCCTGCCTCAGCCGCCGGCCACCATCGTTTTTCGGAAGGGTTCTCCCTGGATTTGGTGTGCCGAAACGGCGATCGCCTTGACCCAATCCGCTCCCGTAAGTCTATGAAAAATGCCTCCGTGCTGCCGCGGCTCGTCCCCGAAACGATCGCAGCGCTTGAAAACCCTTCCTCCGGTGCTACATAAAGGATGGGGGGTGGAGCGGGCTAATGACGCGAAGCTACGATCTCGTGATCGTCGGCACCGGTGCCGCGGCAACAACGGCGGCGATGCGGGTGCGCGACGCCGGCTGGACCGTTGCCGTCATCGATTGCCGGCCCTTCGGCGGCACCTGCGTATTGCGGGGCTGCGACCCGAAGAAGGTGCTCGTCGGCGTGGCCGCCGCCTTCGATCACGCCGGCCGATTGCAGGGCAAGGGCATGGCGGGTGAGATGCGGGTCGACTGGCGCGATCTGATGGCGTTCAAGCGCGGCTTCACGGAACCGGTGCCCCGGGATCGGGCACAACGTTTCGCCGACAGCGGCATCGATGCGTATCACGGCCGCGCGCGGTTCACCAGCCGCAACGGCATCGACGTGGACGGCGAGTCCCTGGAGGGGCGTTACATCCTGCTGGCCGCCGGCGCCGAGCCGATCAAGCTCGGCATCCCGGGGGAAGAACACCTCGTCACCAGCGACGATTTTCTCGAGCTGGAAAGCCTGCCGCGCCGCATCACCCTGGTCGGCGGGGGCTATATCGCGGCCGAATTTTCGCACATTGCCGCGCGCGCCGGTGCCGAAGTGACCATCCTGCAGCGCGGCGAACGCATGCTGGAGCATTTCGATCCGGACGTGGTCGGCTGGCTGATGGAAAGTTTTCGGCACAGCGGCATCGACGTGCGTACGCGAACGACGGTCCAAGGCATCGAACGCAAGAGTCGCGGCTATGTCGTTCGTGCCTCCGGCGATGATGGTGAGATCGCCGTTGATGCGGACCTGGTCGTGCACGCCGCCGGCCGCGCGCCGGCGCTGGACGCGCTCGCGCCGGACAAGGCCGATATCGCGATGGAGGAGGGACGGCTCCGCTTGAACGAGTATCTGCAGAGCGCATCCAATCCGGCGGTTTACGCGGCAGGCGACGCGGCGCAGCAGGGGCCGCCGTTGACGCCGGTATCCAGTCACGACGCGGAGGTGGTCGCGGCCAACCTGCTGGACGGCAACCATCGCAAGCCGGATTACCGCGGCGTCCCTAGCGCCGCGTTCAGCATTCCGCCCATCGCGGCAGTCGGTCTTGGCGAAGCCGAAGCGCGCAAGCAAGGCCTCGAGTTTCACGTTCACGCGAAGAAAGCATCGGGCTGGTTCACTGCGCGACAGGCGGCGCAGCCGACCTACGGATTCAAGGTACTGGTGGCCAAAGACACGGGCGCTGTCCTCGGTGCGCATCTCGTCGGGCCGCACGCGGAGGAGGTCATCAACGTCTTTGCGCTGGCGGTGCGGCAGGGAATTACCGCGGGAGCGCTCAAGAGCACAATGTTTGCCTATCCGACAGCCGCGTCGGATATCGGCCACATGCTGTAAAGCGGCGCCTGTCCGCCGGATGCATCCCGGATTCACGCGGCCGAAGGTGTCGGAATCCCGGCTACGAGCTCGGCCATCTCCTGCCCGGCATGCCGGAGATCTCGAGCATGCTCTCGTTTCCGGGTGTTACATCTGGTGGTGGTCCATATCCTCCATGTTCTCATGGTCCATGCCTTCCATCTCGTGGTGGTCCATCCCCTCCATCTTGTGGTGTCTCATCATCTTCTCCATCATCGCCCTTTGCTCCTCCTGATCCAGCTTGCCATCGCCGTTCTCGTCCATGGAGGCAAACATCTCTTCATGAGCCTTGACGAATTCTTCCTTCGAAATTTCGCCATTTCCGTCGGCGTCCATGTCCTTCATGGCCTGCATGCCCCTATGCATCCTTTTCATCCCAGGCTCGGTTTCCTGAGCCATGAGCATCGAGGCGGCCGAGGTTATCAATGTGGCGGCGAGAATTGCACTGAGTAGCTTACGCATGGTTGTCTCCTAACGAAGCAGGGTTGTTTGTGAAGACGAAGGCGGCCAGCCCCATAAAGTAAATGCCGTGGCGCATTTCGCATCCGAACGGTAGGTGCCCGAGAGGGATTGCTCATCGGCAAGCCGACGGGGCGGCACTATCATACGACAGGCAATCCCGCTGGCCATAGCGTTCCTTGCCAAGAGGTGCAACAACGCCTGCATAGACTTTCTATCGATCATTCAATCACTTCGGCGATCTTCGAGTGATTACGCCAAATTGCGGCGCAAAATTCCGGTAGCGGGCATCTATGTGGCAAGTTGCCGACAACATGAGGCAAATGCCAAGGGCTGCAACGAGAAGGTGCGAACACAGCCGCGTCGTGCCCCCCGCAGGCGAGGGTAGTCGGGGTGCCGGGCCGAGGCGCCCCTGGCCGCCGCAGGCGGCCTGACATTCAGGACGAATCATGAGGTGACAATGGCAGATTCCTGCTGCGAAAAAACGGTCGACCTGGCGGCGTTGCACGGCCGGCAGCGCCGAATTCTGGTCGTTGTCCTGTCGATCAATGCGGCCACCTTTCTCATGATGGTGTCCGTGGCAATGATTAGCGGATCTTCTTCCCTCTTGTCCGGTGCCCTGGACAATTTCGGCGACGCGGTCACGTATGTTCTGAGCCTGATGGTGGTTGGCGCAGGCGGCGCGGCAAAAGCGCGGGTTGCGCTGGTCAAGGGATTCCTGATCCTGGGCGCCGCGATTGCTGTAGCC
>DASSBS010000142.1:0-23986 GCA_035698445.1 Woeseiaceae bacterium | reverse complement strand
CTCGAGCACCCCGGCCTTGCTCGATTCGTCGTCCACAAGATGACCGTCGGCGACCAAGCGGCGATCAGATGCCTGAACGATATAGTCGCTGCATCCGAGCGTTAAGACGAGAGTCACTGTTTAGCTATCGGCCCAGCGTGCATAACTCGCACAGTGCCGCCTAACGACCAAGCTCAGCGGCAAAGGCAAGCTGGCGCGGCTTTTGCGAAAGCAAAAGGCGTGACAGCTTGTCTTTGTCCGTCTGCAGCGCCTTGTTAGGCGGCGCCTGAGTCGATCTTGATTTCGTAGTCATCGTTCGGCGTAGCTTCCAGTGTGATGCAGGTAAAACACGCCAACCCTCCAAGAGCTGAACCGACGATCCAGATCGGCGCACCGCACTCGCATCGAACACCCCTCTGATAAGCGACGATAGCGTACTCAAGCTGCGCGACCAATTCGGCACGGTCTGTGCCGGGATTCGCCTGCAAATGCAGTTCGACGTACCGCTCCAAGCTGATTGGAATGAAACCTTCCGGGACACCCATCTCGCAACCTTGCACGACGCGACGGAATCAGTCCAGATCCGGGAGATCATCCCGGTGCAGCAATAACCGAATTGAGCGAGCTTGCCCGGGTGTGCGTTGAACGAAGCCTTGCTTCTCTAGATTCAGAATCATCTGGTGTACCGCTGGTGGTGAGACCGAAAAGTACCTCTGCATCTCGGCTTCCGATGGCGCGCGTCCATGCAGCTTCGTGTAGTAGTAGATGAACGCGAGGTACTGTCCTTGTACGTCGGTGTAACGAGGTACCATCCCCAACTGTGCCGCCTAACAGTGATTAGAACGCGCGCCGCAATATTGGAATATCGAGAGCGCTTGATAATCCGGTGGTCGCATCATGTCACCCTTCTTTTTTAGGTCGGCCGGCCAATAGCTTAGCGAATTTCCAGCGAATTTGGCATGTAATATCGTTAGCGCCGCTTTTCGGGCTCCCAATAACATTGCGATTCGCCATATCTCGCCGGCCGCACACCCCGAAAATGGATTCAACCAGGCGTCAGACCAGGCTGCAAGACCAGTTTCGGCGGATAATCCGTACGCGTCATTACAGCCACCGTACCGAGAAGTCATATTGGTACTGGGTTCGATCGTTCATTCGCTTCCATGAATTGCGCCACCCGAACGGCATGGGGGCGAAGGAAGTCAGGGAGTTTCTGAGCTGGCTGGCGGTCGAGCGAAACGTCGCCGCGGCCACCCAGAACCAGGCGCTCAATGCGCTGGTCTTCCTCTATCACCGGGTGCTCGAGCGCCCTCTCGGAAACCTGGCCGGGGCCGCGCGTGCAAAGCGGCCTGCGCGGCTGCCGGTCGTGTTGTCTCACGAGGAGGCGCTCGCCGTGATCAATGGCCTCGAGATGCCCTACCGCTTGATGGTATCGCTGATGTACGGCAGCGGGCTACGCGTCATCGAGAGTGCTCGGCTCCGGGTGCAGGACATCGACTTTTCCCGACGTGTGATCACGTTACGCGATGCGAAAGGCGGCAAGGACCGGACCACGCTCCTGCCGGCGCCACTCGATGAGCCGCTGCATGAGCGGATAGAGGCGATCAGGCGAATGTACGTCTCGGAAAACGGATCGAGGAGAATCCCGGTTACGCTCCCGTTCGCGCTTGCCCGCAAATACGCCGGGGCGGGCACCACGCTCCAATGGCAATGGCTGTTTCCTTCGGTGAATCTCTGCCGAAGCGATGACGGCACCGTCGTGCGCCACCACATCCACACGAGCAGCGTGCAAAGAGCCGTGACACGATCAGCCAGACGCACCGGTATCAACAAGCGTGTCGGCTGCCACACGTTCCGCCACACGTTTGCCACCGAGCTACTGCGCGGCGGCAGCGACATACGGACGGTGCAGGAGCTACTCGGACACAAGGACGTGCGCACGACGCAGATCTACACACACGTACTCGGCACCGGCTTTGCGGGCGTCAGGAGTCCGCTGGAGCGGCTGACGTAAACCGGCGAGCCAACCGCGCACTCCGTCTGGTTCGCACCACTGTAGTCCGGCAGTCCCGAACCTGCGCCTATCCCTGGGCGAGCTCCATCAATTGGCGCGGCCGCGACAGCAAGACCTGCGCTTCGGCCTCGATGAGCTCGGCCTCTGTCCCGTGGCCCCAGAGTACGCCGACGGAGCGCAGCCCGTTTGCATGCGCCGCGACGATATCGATGGCGCGGTCACCGATCATCGCGGCGCGCACCGGGATGACGTCCTCGATGATCAGCGCCCTGAGCTGTTGATGCTTTTCGACGCCGACGTCGCCGCCACTCACGAATTGGAAGCAATCGCGGAGGCCGAATAGCTGCAATATGCGCTCGGCAAAGTCGACGCGCTTGGTCGTGCACACGCCCAACATCACGCCCTCATTCACCAGATGCCGCAGCGCCTCGGGTATTCCGGGATAGAGAACGTTCTCCGAGTACCCCACGTCCGCATACCTTTCGCGGAATTTGCCCACGAGCCTTGGGACCTCGTCCTCGGCAGCAGCCGGTACGAGCCTGCGAAACGCGTTGTCGATGCCCGGCCCGATGTACTCGGACACGCTGCTCTCGGGTATCGGATCGAATCCGAATGCGCAAAGCGCGTAATTGATCGATCGCGCAATCCCGAGGGCGGGATCGCTGATCGTCCCGTCGAGATCCAGAACGAGATGACGAGGGTCCATCTGCGCCTAATAGGCCACCAATTCCACGCCCGTCTCCGCGGTCACCTCGCTCCCGTTCGCGCCCTCAAACACGACCGGCAGCGACTCGACGCCCATTCCCGGATTGTGCAGCACCGCGAAATGCAGGTGCGGTCCGCTCGAGAAGCCCGTGTTGCCGGAATCCGCGATGTACTCGCCGCGGCTCACCACGTCCCCGGGCTGCACGCGGATCGAGTTCCAGTTCAGGTGTGCATAAACAGCATAGGTGCCGTCGTCATGCAGGATGTGCACGATGTTCGCGGACGAGGCGTCCTCGGGGTCGGTACCGCCTTCGAAATTCGTGCTCGTGACTTCGAACACCGTGCCGCCGCGTGCGGCGTAAATGCCGGTGCCCACCGGCATGGCGATATCCACCGCGTACCTGCTATCCGCTGTCGTATGCGTCTCGGCCTGCGGAAACGCCTGCGTCACCGGGAATGCAGAGGCGATGGCAAACGGCACGCGATAGGGCTGCTCCGGCTCATGGACGCTCGTGGGATCGCCCATGAACCAGGTGTAGCGATACCTGATCTCCGGCTGCACGCCCTCCGCGTTCGGGTCGAGCGCGAACAACCTGGCCGTGCCGCGTGCCGGCACGACGAAGCGCAGCGGCTGGTCCGGCCCGGGCGGCACCGCGTTCGCCAGCGAATCGATGCCGAGCACGAGCTCGATCGGCGCGTAATAACCGTTGCTGCCGGTAAGCTCCAGCGCGGCGTCCACCATGCGGTGCGAGACGGTGACTTCCGGGTCTTCGCTTCCGTACGAGACGTCGCGGGTTTCCACGATCTGGTCGCCGGCCGGCGGGCGGTCTGAAAAAATCCACTCGCCGTGCGGCCCGCGATACTTGTAAAGCGTATCCGCGGTGGCCGTACCGGCAGTCGCCATGCACAGCATCGCGAGAGCGATCGCCGTTGCGCCGTGCCGCCGCCACTCAGCCGATGTCGACACGCCGCCAGCCGTCGTCCGTGCGCCTGATCTCGTAAGCGGGCCAATACTGCTTGTCGAGCTTCAGCGTGATGACCTCCACGGCGCCGTTCCAGGTGATCGTCTTCAGGCGCACCGACTCGCGGTTCTCCTTCCCGCTCACGGCTTCGATGAAGGCCTGCAGGTCCTCCGTTGCGCGGCCGTCCACGGCTACGATGCGGCGGCCGGCGTACAGGCCGTAACGTGTCGCCGGCGAGCCGTAGTTGAAGTAGGCCACGTAGACACCGCTCGGAGCGATGCCGCGCTGCGCCGCCATTGCGCGGTGCGGGTCCTGCAACAGCGCGCCCGCCCAGGAGACGGCGCGCTCGATGCCCGTGCCGTCCAGCGCCGCCGTTTCGATTTCGATCTCCTGCGATTCCCCGTTGCGCCAGATCGTCGCCACGACCTCCGGCTTCTGCACCGCGCGCTCCAGCTCGCGGTAGCTGCTGACTTCCTGGCCGTCGATCGCGAGCAGGATGTCGCCGCTGCGCAGCTTCTCATCCGCCGGCGAGCCGGCGACGGTGCGGCTGATGCTCAGTACCCGCCGCCCGCGCGGGTTGTGCTGCTCCAGCTTCTCGACCCATTCGTCGGTCAAGCCGAATTTCCTGGCCTCGAACAGCGGCATGTAGTCGAATTCGGCTTCGAACGAATAGATAGGGTCGCCTGAGCGCGCCGTCTCCACGAACTGGCTGACGAGCTCGCTGCCGATGCCGAAGCTCACCTGCCCGGCGTCTTCGTCCGTCTGGTAGGCGAAGCTCGACCAGGTCGCCGCCACGCGGCCCTCCTCGTCGAGCAGCACGCCGTCCGGGCTCATCGGCTCGTTCACCAGCGAAATCACTTCGATGTTCGCGTCGCGGAACCGCAGGGTGCGGGACAGCGGCAGGCTCAAGGGGTCGATCGAAGCCACGATGCTCGCCTGGTAGGCGATCTGGTGATCGCTCTTGAGTCCGGCGACCCACACACGGTCGCCCGGCACCGGCTGCTTGACCGCGAATTCCGCCTCCTGGACCGGCGTATCGCCGATCAGCGCCGGATCGTAGGACACGATCGCGAGGTTGTGCAGCGGATGCACGTACTCGACCTTGCCTTCGACCTGCAGCGAGCCCGCGAACGTGATGCGCACGTCGCCCATGGCGACGGGCACAGTATTCCGGTCCACGAGCACATAGCCGCGTGCCTTGTCGACGATGAGGCCCGTGCCGTAGTAATGCCGGTCGGAGACGCCCGACACCGCATACGGCAGGTCGAAGTTCACCATCACGAGCGACGGCGCGATCGCATCGATGCGCGGATCGCTGAATGACGGGAACTTCGTGCTGCCGGCCTCCGGCTGCTCCGCCTTGTGCTGCCCCGCCTCTATCGGAGTACATGGCCACACTCCGGTCTCGTCGTTGCGCACGCAATGGCGCGCCGGGAACCACGTGCGGTCCATCTGCACGGACCGCACGATGCTGTTGCGCGGATCTTCCATCACGATGTAGCGGAGCGTCGCGCGATCCCCGTCGGCGAGCGTCGACAGGACGTCCTCCAGATCGCCGATGTCCACGATCTTGTTGCCGTTCGCTTCCGTGATTACCGCGTCCCGCGGGATGCCGGCCCGGGACAGCATGTAGCCCGGATCGGCGACGTACACGCCGCTGATCGGCCGGTTGTAATGCCGCGACTGCTGGAACGAGAGATCGTTGACGACCGCGCCGCCGAACTCGAGGTACGCATCGGGTGTGATCGCATGCAGGTCGGTGACCGGCAGTTCTACCGTGACAGGCTCCCCACCCCGCTCCAGCTTGACCGTGACGGCCTCGCCAACGTGACTATCGAGTATTTCGGCCAGCGGCACGAATTCGGTGATCAGCTTGTCATTCACGCGGAGCAGGATGTCGCCCGGCTGGATCTTGCCGTCCGCCGGCGACCGGGGTACGACCTCCTGTACGGCCAACATGCCCGTCTCGTCGGCGTCGATGGCGCGCACCCGCGCCTCGGTTGCGGAAGTCAGGCCCAGCCGGCGCAGCTCGTCGTAAGCCTTGTGGACGAAGATCGTCTCCAAACTGCCCCGCGGGACGGGCTTGTCCTGCTGCAACAGTTTGAGCACGCGCGCGACCCGATCGAGCGGCAGGAAAAAGCTGGTTGCCGCCGGGCCGTTCGCGCCCGCGTTCAGCGCGACGACATTGCCGGCAATGTCGATGACCGGCGAGCCGGAGGAACCGCCGGACGTGCCGGAGGCGGCCTGCAGGTAGAAGGTGTTGAAGTCGTTGTACTCGCCGAGGCCGTAATTCGGCGCCGCGCGGTCCAACCGGGCGAGCGTCCCGGCGAGGATGGACAGCTTCTCCCCCGCATCGTTGCCGACGACGCGGATTTCGCGCCCGACGACGGCGGCTCCCGGCACCAGCGGCAATTCCGCGGGCTCGATGTATTGCAGCTCGTCGGGGTCGTAGCTGAAGAAGCCGAAATCGTGCACCGGGTCGCGATAGACCGGCGTGAGCTGCACCTCTTCGTTATTGAGGAAGATCGCCTCGGCCATGACCGGGCCCGGGGCGACCACGTGCCGGTTGGTGAGGATCAGGCCTTTTTCGGCGTCGACGACGAAGCCGGTCGCCTGGCTGGACGCATTCCACTCCGTATCGAAGGAACGCGTGGCGTCGACGCGGATCGAAACCACGCCGGTCGAGATGCGCTCCAGCGTGCCCATCCACGCCGGCTCTTCGGCGCAAAGCGGCGCCGCGCAGAGGCACACCAGGATCAGTGACAGGGAAATTCTCGGGAGCATGTTGTCCTTTTGGGGATTTTGTATGAGTTCTGCGCCGGTTGTCGCGGCCGGCCTTTCTCTGGACTGAACGCGGGTCGGGCGGTTCCCTTGAATGTGCCATTATTGCCGAAGGCGGCGATCCTCGCGCCGACTCTTGTCGCAGAACTGCAGGAGCCCGTCTCACGGGCGACAGCGCAGTCCGGCGCCGTGTCGCCCGTGAGACGGGCTCCTACACCGGCTTGTAAGCGAGGTCGAGGTTCCGGGCCGCCTTCACGTCGTCGAGGCGGCGCACCGGCATCGTGTACGGGGCGCCTTTCAGCCGTTCGCTGTCGGTCTTCGCCTGCTCGGCGATGGCGACCATCGCATCGACGAAGCGGTCCAGGATCTCGCGCGTTTCCGTCTCCGTCGGCTCGATCAGCAGGCATTCGGGCACCAGCAACGGGAAATACGTGGTCGGTGCATGGAAGCCGTGGTCGAGCAGCGCCTTCGCAAGATCCATCGCGGTGACGTTCAGGGTCCTGGCTTCGCGCTTCAGCGTGACGATGAACTCGTGGCTCGCGCGCCGTTCCGGAAAAGCCAGCGTGAAGCCTTGTCGAGCAAGCTGCGCCATCAGGTAGTTCGCATTCAGCGTCGCGAATTCCGCGACCCGCCGCATGCCGTCGTGGCCCAGCATGCGCATGTACACGTACGCGCGCAGCAGGACGCCGGCGTTGCCCATGAAGCCGGACAGCCGCCCGATGCTCTGCGGCAGGTCGTCCTCGGCCAGCCAGCGGTAGCGCGCCACGCCGTCCCGTTCTTCTTGCGCCACGACCGGGATCGGCAGGAACGGCAGCAGGCGCTTGCCGACACCCACCGCGCCCGAGCCCGGCCCGCCGCCGCCGTGCGGCGTCGAGAACGTCTTGTGCAGGTTCATGTGGATGACGTCGAATTCCATGTCGCCCGGCCGCACCTTGCCGAGGATCGCGTTCAAGTTGGCGCCGTCGTAATACAGGAGCCCGCCCGCGCCGTGCACGATTTCGGCGATCTCCTTGATGTGGCGTTCGAAGACGCCGAGCGTCGACGGGTTGGTCAGCATGATGCCGGCCGTGTTCGGCCCGACCGCCTGCTTCAGCGCCTCGATGTCGACGTCGCCGTCGCTGCCGGTCGCCAGCTCGCGCACGACGCAGCCGCACATCGTGGCGGTGGCCGGATTGGTGCCGTGCGCCGCGTCGGGCACGATGACCTCGTTGCGATGCTCCTCGCCGCGCGCAACGTGATAGGCGCGAATCATGGCCACGCCCGCGAGCTCGCCCTGGGCGCCGGCCATCGGCGTCAGTGACACCGCGCGCATGCCGGTCACTGCTTTCAGCATTTCCTGCAGCTCGAACATGCAGGCGAGGAATCCCTGGCCATGTTCCACCGGGCCCAGCGGGTGACGGTTCAGGAAACCCGGCAGCATCGCCAGCGCATTGCAGGCGCGCGGGTTGTACTTCATGGTGCAGGAGCCGAGCGGGTAGAAATGCGTGTCGATGGAGAAGTTCATCTGCGACAGGCGCGTGAAATGCCGCACCACCTGCAGCTCCGAAACCTCCGGCAGCAGCGGCCGGTCCGCGCGCCGGAATTGCTCCGGGATGCCGGTGTCCGCGGCCCCGTCCGGCGCCTGCGCCGCTGCCCGCCGTCCCGCCCGCGATTTTTCGAAAATCAGCGGCTCGCGCATCTTCGCGAAGACCTGGTCCGTCATGCCCTTTCCTTCATGATCTCTGCCAGCGCGCCGGCGTAAGCCGCGAGGTCGGTTGGCATCTTGGTTTCCGTCGCGCAGACGAGCAACGAGTGTTCGGGATACTCGCGGGAGATGTCCAGCCCGCCGAGGATGCCGCGTTCCGCCAGTGCGGCGAGCACGGGCGCCACCGGGCGATCGAGTCGCAGCGCCACCTCATGGAAGTGAGGACCGTCGAACAGCGGGTCGACGCCGTCGATCGCCGCCAGCATCGCGGCGAGCTCGCGCGTGCGCGCGACCGATTCCTCGGCGACCGCGCGCAGCCCGTCGTAACCGAGCAGCGACATGTAGATTGTCGCCGCGGTCACCATCAGTCCCTGGTTCGTGCAGATATTCGACGTCGCTTTCGAGCGGCGAATGTGCTGTTCCCGCGCCTGCAGCGTCAGCGTGTAGCCCTGTGCGCCGTCGAGGTCGGTCGTGCGGCCGACGATGCGGCCGGGCATCTGGCGCACGTGCTGCTGCTTCGCCGCCATGAACCCGAAGTACGGGCCGCCGGAGGACAGCGGGATGCCGAGCGGCTGGCCTTCGCCGCAGGCGACGTCGGCCCCGGCCTCGCCCCACGCGCCCGGCGGCTCGAGGATTGCGAGTGACGTCGGGTTGACGACCGCGATGACGAGGGCGCCCTGGCCGTGCGCCCAGTCCGTCAACCGGTCGACGTCTTCCAGCGTGCCCGGGAAGCCCGGCTGCTGGATGACGAGCGCGACCGGCGGCTCACCCGCGTCGTCGAGCGCCGCGGGGTCGGTGGTGCCACGCTTCGCGTCGTACGCGAGGCGCTCGAACACGAGCCCCTGGTTGCCCGCGATCGCGTTCGCGACCTGCTCGTAGCGCGGGTTCACGCCGGAGGCCAGCAGCAGGCGGGTCGATTTCGAGCCGCGGTTCGCGCGCACGGCCATCAGCGCCGCCTCCGCCAGCGCCGACGCGCCGTCGTACAGCGACGCATTGCTGACGTCGAGCCCGGTCAGCGCCGCGATCATCGACTGGTACTCGTAGATCGTCTGCAGCGTGCCCTGGCTCGCTTCCGCCTGGTAGGGCGTGTAGGCGCTGTAGAACTCGCCGCGCGTCGCGATCTCCCACACCGCCGCCGGGATGTGGTGCTCGTAGGCACCCGCGCCGATGAAGCACAACGCGCCGCTGTCCTGGGCCGCGCGCGCGCGCATCAACCGCGCGACCTGCATCTCGTTCAGGCCTTCCGGAATCCCGTCGAGGTTCTCGACCAGCAGGTCCTTCGGTATCTCGTCGAACAGCGCATCGATGTCCGGTACGCCGATGGCGGCGAGCATCTCGGCGACGTCGTCTTCCGTGTGCGGAATGAAGGGCATGCCGGCTCAACCTTCGAGCTGGTCCAGGAATTCCTGGTAGGCGTCCGGGTCCATCGTGTCGCCCGAATCGCCCTCCGGCTGCAGGCGCACGATCCAGCCCTCGCCGTAAGGATCGGTGTTGATCTTCTCCGGATCGTCGGCGAGCGCGGCGTTGACTTCAATCACGGTGCCGGAGACCGGCGCATAAACGTCGGACGCCGCCTTGACGGATTCCACGACCGCCATTTCGCCGCCTTCCTCGACCTCGGCGCCCGTCTCGGGCAGCTCGATGTAGACGAGATCGCCGAGCGCCGCCTGCGCGTAGTCCGTGATCCCGACGGTCACGCTGCCGTCTTCCTCCTGGCGCAGCCACTCGTGCTCGCTCGTGTACAGCAGATCGCCTGGCAATTCGCTCATGGTTTCACTCCCCTGGAAAGATGCTCAACCCGGAACGGGGTCGAACCGAGGTTCGACCCCCTCAAGACTCCTCCAACTCGACAAGGACCTTGCCCTTGCGCACGAACGGCGGTTTGACGAGGCGTGCGGCAAGCCGTTTGCCGCGCACGTCGACCTGCGCGCGCGTGTAGTCGCCCGCCGGCAGGCGCGCGAGCGCGATCGAGCGGCCGAGGGTCGGCGAGAAGCCGCCGCTCGTGATTTCACCGTCGGGCAAGCCGTCGACCACCACGCGCTGATGATTGCGCAGCACGCCGCGATCCTCCAGCAGCAGTCCGGTGAATTGCCGGCGCGAGGCGTCGGCGCGCACCTGCTCGGTGGCCGCGCGGCCGATGAACTGCCGGTCCGGCGGCTCCCAGGCGATCGTCCAGCCGAGCCCGGATTCGAGCGGCGAGGTCGTCTCGTCCATGTCGGAGCCGTAGAGGTTCATGCCGGCTTCGAGGCGCAGCGTGTCGCGCGCGCCGAGGCCGCAGGGCGTGGCGCCCGCCTCCACGAGCTGCTGCCAGAAGGCCGGCGCCGCGGCAGCCGGCATCGCGATCTCGAATCCGTCCTCGCCCGTGTAGCCGGTGCGCGCGACGAAGCGGCCGCCGATATCCGCGGCGGAGAAAGGCGGCAACGCCAGCGCGGCCTCGCGCACGCCGTCATCGCCGCCGGCCAGCACGCCGGCCGCGAGCTCGCGGGCGGCGGGGCCCTGCACGGCGATCAGGGCCAGATCGTCGCGCTCGCGGATAGCGACCGCAAAGGATTCGGCCTGCTCCGCAATCCACGCCAGGTCCTTGTCTCGCGTACCGGCATTGACGACCAGGCGATAACGGCCGGGCCCGAGGAAATAGACGATCAGGTCGTCGACGATGCCGCCCGCCTCGTTCAGCATGCAGCTATACAACGCCCTGCCCGGTTCCCCGAGCTTCGCGACGTCGTTCGCGAGCAGCCGGCGCAGGAATTCGCGGGCGCCCTCGCCCTGCACGTCGACGATCGTCATGTGCGACACGTCGAAAATGCCGGCGTGCTTGCGCACGGCGTGGTGCTCCTCGATCTGCGAGCCGTAGTGCAGCGGCATGTCCCAGCCGCCGAAATCGACGAGGCGCGCGCCCGCAGCCACGTGGCTCGGATGGAGCGGCGTTTTCAGTCCCACTGAACGGTCCCTGCGAACAAGAAAGCTCTCTCGCGCTATTGCGTTCCGACAAAAAAGGGGCGGCCGGCGTGCTGCTTGACGACAGTCAACGGCCGGCCGCCCCTCTGTCCGAATTACCTGAGAGATCACACAGCGTTGCCGCCGCATTACCCCTTCGGTGGGCCGGTTCCGGCCTCTCTCCAGAGCTGATCAGGATGCGCAGTCCGTGTGCCTGAGCGTTTCCGGGCGAGTTGCGCCTTCGGCGCCCCGCGCGAGGCGAGGTCTCTTCTGGGCACCCTGTCGATCAGAGCGCGCATGATAAGCCAAGTTCCCCCGCAGTTGCCACTCGCCGTCCACGCCCCGACAATGCTCCTCCCGCCACCACGGAGCCCAGATCATGACTATCGTGCCGAACAGGGCAGTATTCCGGATCCTGGTCGCAACGCTCGCGGTCATTGCCCCGCTGGCGGCCAAGGCGAATGCCGTCGCGGAATTCGAAAAGCTGCTCGACGACGCCTGGCAATGGGAGCTGCGCGAGAACCCGGTGCGGGCCTCCCGCCTGGGCGATCGCCGCTACAACGACCGCTGGGCGGACCGGAGCGTCGAGGCGATCGAGCGGCGCGAAGCGGAACAGCAAGCGTTTCTCGAGCGACTGCTCGCCATCGACCCATCGGCGCTCGGCGAGGAGAACCGGCTCAACTACGAGCTGTTCCGCCGGCAGCTCCGGAACGATATCGATGCATACCGCTTCCGCACCTGGCTGATGCCGGTCAGCCACCGCGGCGGCGTGCAGAATCTCGATTCGGTCGCCGAGGCCCTGCGGTTCGCGACCGTTGAGGACTATGCGGACTGGCTCGCGCGCATGACCGCGGTGGACACCGTCATCGAGCAGACCATGGCGCTGCAGGAACGCGGCCGGCGCTCCGGCTACATGCCGCCGAAGATCCTGATGCAGCGCGTCCCCGACCAGATCGAGGCGCAGCTCGTGGAAGACCCCGCCGAGAGCCCGTTCTTCGCGGTATTCGCCGATATGCCGCCGAGCATCCCCGAAGCCGACCGGGCGCGCCTGCGCCGTTCGGCTCTTCAGGTGATCGCCGAAGAGATCGTGCCGGCCTACCGCGAATTCGACGAGTATTTCGAGGAAACCTACCTGCCGGCGAGCCGCGAGAGCATCGGCGCGTCCGCGCTGCCCTACGGCGAAGAATTCTACGAGTTCCGGGTGCGCTACTACACGACCACGTCGATGACCCCCGACGAGATCCACCGCCTCGGGCTGTCGGAAGTGAAACGCATCCGCACCGGGATGCAGGCGATCATCGACCGGCTCGGGTTCGAGGGCGATTTCCGCGACTTCCTCACCTTCCTGCGCACCGACCCGCGGTTCTATTACGACACGCCGGAAGAACTGCTGCAGGCGTACAGGGCCACGGCCAAGCGCATCGACCCGGGACTGGTGAAGCTGTTCGGCAAGCTGCCGCGGGTCCCGTACGGCGTGCGGCCGATCCCGGAGAGCATCGCGCCCGATACGACGACGGCTTACTACAGCCGCCCCGCCGCGGACGGCAGCCGCCCGGGTTATTACTACGTCAACCTGTACCGGCCGGAAGTGCGGCCGAAGTACGAGATCGAGGTGCTGACGGCGCACGAGGCGGTGCCGGGCCATCACCTGCAGATCGCGCTCGCGCAGGAGCTTACGGGCCTGCCGGAGTTCCGGCGCTACTCCGGGTTCACCGCGTTCACGGAAGGCTGGGGCCTGTACAGCGAGAGCCTCGGGCCCGCGCTGGGGCTCTACCAGGACCCGTACTCGAAATTCGGCGCGCTGACCTACGAGATGTGGCGCGCGGTGCGGCTCGTCGTCGACACCGGCATCCACGCGCAAGGCTGGACGCGGCAGCAGGCGATCGACTTCTTCATGGACAATGCCGCGAAGACGGAGCTCGACATTGTGAACGAGATCGATCGCTACATCGGCAATCCGGGGCAGGCGCTGGCGTACAAGATCGGGCAGTTGCAAATGAGCGAGCTGCGCGCCGAAGCGGAAGAAGCGCTGGGGGAGGACTTCGACATCCGGGCATTCCACGATCACCTGCTGGGCGCGGGGGCGCTGCCGCTGGACGTGCTGGAAACGCGCATGGATCGCTGGGTCGCGGAGCAGGTGAGAGATCGCTGAGACGGGCTCCTACAGACTCTTAGCCCGCTTCGCCGAGCGGGAGGGAGGCCTGGACGTCGGCGGCGAATTCCTGGCGGGCGATGCGGGCGCGTTCCACGGCGTCGGCGGCCGGGTCGAATATCTCGTCGATGCGCTTCAGGCGGTGCGACAGTCCGGCGCCGTTCGCGATCTGGATGTTCAGCCCCGGCCGCGCGTTCATCTCCAGCATCATCGGCCCGAGATCCTTGTCGATCACCATGTCGACGCCGACGTAGCCGAGCCCCGTCACCTCGCTGCCGCGCGCGGCTGCCTGCAGGATGAAGTCCCATCTCGGGATGTACAGGCCCGCGATGAGGGCGCCGGTATCCGGATGCTCATCGACGACCTCGTTATCCAGCACGCCGTTCAGCGTGCGGCCGCTGCCGATGTCGATACCCGCGCCGACCGCACCCTGGTGCAGGTTGGCCTTGCCGTCGGAATTGCGCGTGGGCAGGCGCACCATCGACATCGCGGGATAGCCGCGGTACACGATCACGCGAATGTCCGGCACGCCCTGGTAGCTCACCTCCGCGAACAGCGGATCGAAATGCACGCAGTACTCGATCAGCGCGGTATCGGGATTGCCGCTCAGGCTGTATTGCCCGCCGACGATGTTCGAGATGTGATGCTCGATCTCGGAGGCGGTGATGAGCAGGCCGCTGGCCAGCCGGAAGGTGTCGAGCTTGCGCTTGCTGCGCCCGGTGATGACGATGATGCCGTCACCGCCGCTGCCGCGCGCCGGTTTCACGACGAAGGCGTCGCGCCCCTCGACGAGCTCCACGAACCGGCGCACCTGCGCCTGGCTGCCGATCACGCCGTAGAGCTCCGGCACCGGCATGCCGGCCGCGGCGGCGAGCTTCTTCGTCAGCTCCTTGTCGTCCACGCGCGGGTAAAAACGGCGCGGGTTGAGTCGCATGATGAGCTCGGCGTTACGCTCGTTCAGGCCGAGCAGCCCCGCCTCGCGCAGCCGTTTGCGATTGGTGAGGGCCAGCACGTCAGCGGCCGGCCAGCGACTTGAACCGCGCCAGTTCGGAGAGGCGGTAGCCCGTGTAGCGGCCAAGCAGCAGCACCGCGGCAAGAAACACCAGCAGCAACTCCGGAAACGCGAAGACCAGGTGCTCCAGCCAGTCGAGGCCCATGACGAGGTAGGCCAGCACCGCGACCAGCATGCTGCCGAGGCCGGCCCGCATCGCATCGCCCGGGCCGCGCTCCTCCCACATGACCGACATGCGCTCGATGGTCATGGCAATGATCACCATCGGGAACAGCGCGACGGACAGGCCGGTCTCCATACCGAGCTGGTGTGCGACGATGCTGATGATGAGCATCAGCAGGACCACCACGATCAGCACCGCGGACAATCGCGGCACCAACAGCAGCCGCAATCGCTCGAGCAGGAAGCGGATGCTGAGGCCCAGCGCCACCAGTACGGTGAACAGGATCACCCCCCACAGGAGCCGCGTCTCGCGAAACGCGAGCGCGATCAGCACCGGCATGAACGTGCCGAAGGCGTCGATGCCGACCAGGTTCCGCATGATCACCATGACCAGCGCGCCCACGGGAATCATCAGCAGAACGCCGTACACGGCCTGCGTCTTGATCGGCAGGCTGAACAACGAGAAATCGACCGCCCGCGAGCCGCGCTGCTCCGTCCGGTGCTGCGTGAGCTGCATCGTGTCGACGTAGTTTCGCTGCACCGCGAAGCTGACCTCCTTCTGGCTGCCGCCTTCCACCGTCGCCAGATCCTGGCTGCCGCGCCACCAGATCAGGAGGTCCTCCGGCAGCCCCTCCTCGCCGGTGGCGGGATTGAAATACCGCCAGCGATCGCCGTCGTGGATCTCCAGCCATGGCACCGGCTCGACCTGCCGCTCCTGGTCCTGCAGCGGAATGCCGTGCGCCATGCGCGCCGGAATGCGTTCCGAGTTGAGGACCAGGATAATCCGCTCCACGAATTCAGCCGGCGTGTCCACGTCCGACAGCAACAGCTCGATGTTCGGGTCCGGCGTCGGGTCGTTCACCATGTGCAGCAGCACCGAGGTGAACGATACCGCGTCGGCGGAGTGCTCGCGCACGTCGGAGACGATGACGTCGACCGCCGTGCCGAGCGGCTCGTTGATCACCGGGGGAATCGGCAGCGGTGGCGTGAGATCCAACTGGTCCCTGTCCGGGTCCTGGTACACCACGATGCGGTAATAGAGTGTCTGCGTCCCGTCCGCCCGCCGCACCGTCCATTGCGCCACCCGGTCGGCGCCGACGTAGTTGATGGCGAAAGCGTAATCGCGGGAGACCGAATACTCCTCCAGCATGGTGAATCCGGGCGTCAGCGTGGGAATCTTCAGCTCGACCAGGATCGAGCCCGGTCCGCTCTCGAAGCGGACGGTCGTCTCCACGATCCACGTCGGCGTTTCCTGGCCGGCACCCAGCGGAAATCCGAGCACCTGCCATTTGTAGATGAAGACCGCCAGGCCGATCGCCGTCAGGATGCCGGCCAGCACCATTACGTAGCGGTTCGTCATGCGGTCGGCGCGGCGCTTGAAACTGCGATCAATGGAGCCCCTTCAGGTCTGCTTTTTGTTCTGGCGCGGGCGTGGCCGCTTGCTCAGGCTCGGGCGATTTTACACGCAAATCGTTGAGGTCCGTGGCTTGCGGAGCCGCGACCGGGGAAGGCCTTTGGCGAAATGGCTCCCTCCGGTCCCTTCGGGACCTCCGGTCCGCGGAAGTTCCGCCAAAGGCCTCCCCCGGTCTCGGCTCCGCCTTTGCCGTTCGTGGCGCCGGGATTAGCGGCCGGGGTGGACGTTGATGCCCAGGGCGGCTTCGACGGCGCGGCGGCGGACGGGGCCGCTGTGGTTGAAGAGAGTCATGCCGGTGCGGCGGAGGATCGAGACGGGGGTAGACCTCGCAGTGAACAGGCGGTTCAGGGTGTCGACGAAGTTCAGCATGGCGGCGTTGGCGCCCTTGCGCGAGCGCTCGTAGCGGCGCAGCACCGGCAGGTCGCCGGGATATTCGCCGTCGGCGATGGCCGCGCAGATCGTGCCGGCGAGTGCCTCGGCGTCGGCGATCCCGAGGTTGGCGCCCTGCCCGGCCAGCGGATGGATGCTGTGCGCGGCATCGCCCACCAGCGCCATCCCCGCGCGCGCATAGCGCGCGGCGTGCTGCGCGCGCAGGGGAAACGAGCCGCGCGGGCCGGCGGGCGTCAATGCGCCGAGCACGCGATCGCTCTTTTCGCTCAGCAGCTCCCCCAACGCTTCCTCGGGCAGCGCCAGCGCCGCTTCCGCCGCGGCCGGTGTCGTCGACCATACGGTGGAGACCCGGCCGTCGGCGAGCGGCAGGAGCGCGAGCGGACCCTCGGGCAGGAAGCGCTGCCAGGCGGCGTGCCCGTGCGGCCGTTCGGGCTGCAGGTGAGTCACGAACGCCGCCTGGCCGTAGTGCCTGGCGAAGCTGCCGATCCGCGCCTGCGCGCGCACGAGGGACGCGGCCCCATCGGCGCCGATGAGGACCTCCGGGCGCGCGGTCGTGCCGTCTTCGAACGTGACCTCGAAGCGATCGTCGACGGCGCTGAGCGAGCGGATGGGCGTGTCGAACGACAGCTCGACCACCGCGGCGTCCAGCACCGCAAGCAGGGCGTCCTGCAACAGCGCATTCTCGACGATGCACCCCAGCTCGGCGACGGCGAATTCAGCGGCGTCGAAGCGCAGTGCGCCCGGCGCGTCGACGCTCCCATCCGCGTCCCACACGCGCATGCCGCGAAACGGGCAGGCGCGCACGGCCTGCACACGCTCCCACGCGCCGAGCGAGTCGAAGAGGCGCATCGAGCCCACGGCTATCGCGGAGACGCGCAGCGACACGCCGGCATTGGCGTCGAACCGCGGCCGCGGCCGGGCATCGGCGACGCGGATATTCAGCCGCTCGCGTTGCTCGCTTTGCGCCAGCAGCGCCGCGACGGTCAACCCCGCCATGCCGCCGCCCGCGACCAGCACGTCGAACGTTCGCTTCACTTCATGCCTCCGTCAGCGGCACGCCGCGCGACAGGCGCGGCAGGCGGCCCGCCAGTCCCATGGTATGCCGCGCGAACGTGCCGCGCACACCCGGCAGGAAGTCGAATGCCAGCATGCCGAGGCTGCGCGCCGCGCGAAAGGACGGCCGCCGGCTGCCGAAGAGCCGCACCAGGCCGTGGGTGAACCAGACGACCTTGCGATGATCGCTCGCACGCCAGTCGGCATAGCGCCGCAGCACGTTCTCGCTGCCGATCCCGTCCGGGTCGGGCGATGCCGAGCGCGCGTCCGCGATGACGTCGCAGAGCGCGGCCACGTCCCGCATGCCGAGATTGAAGCCCTGCGCGGCGACGGGGTGCAGGCCGTGCGCGGCGTTGCCGACGAGCACGCTGCGCGGCGCGATCAGGCGTGCGGCCCGCGTCAGCATCAGCGGGTACGCGGCGCGCCCGCCGATCTTCGAAAACCGGCCGAGCCGGTAGCCGAACGTTGCCTGCAATTGCTCGAGCACGCTTGCGTCCGGGAGCGACTGGACCTGCGCCGCTTCATCCGCCGGCAGGACCCACACGAACGCGGCACGCCGCTCGGCGATCGGCAACAGCGCCAGCGCACCCGTGTCGGTGAAGCGCTCGAAAGCGCGGTTCGCCGGCGCGATCTCCGGCAGCAGGTTGCCGATGATCGCGGTCTGCCGGTAATCGATGCGCGAGGCACCGATCCCGAGCATTCCGCGTACCGCCGAATTCGCGCCGTCCGCGGCGACGAGCAGGCGGCACACGAGCTTGCGCTCGCCGCCCTCCCCTGCGAGGTCGATCACGGCACCATCGGAAGCCGTCTCGACACCGGTCACGCGGCCGGGGCAGATCCAGTCGAGCCCGCCGATCGCCGCCGTGCGCCGGCGCAATACCTCCCCCAGCACGCGGTTGATGACCACGTGGCCGAGCGCGTCGACCGCCTGCTCGGCGGCATCGATGTGCGCAAAGCCGAAGCGGCCGCGATCGGAAACGTGAATGCTCGCAATGGGAGTCGACGCCGCGTCGACCTCCTGCCACAACCCCATCGCCTCGAACATGCGCCGGCTGCTGCGCGACAGCGCGGTCGAGCGGTCGTCGAAGCTCGGCTGTTGCGCCCGTCCCCGGGCGACGGGTTCGACGACGGCCACTTGCAGCCCGAGCGGCGCGAGCGCAATGGCAAGCGCACTCCCGATCATGCCCCCGCCGGCGATGACGATGTCGTACGTTTCGGCGATCGCGGATGCCATCTGGCGCACTAGGCCCCGGCCTTCGCCATCAGGTGCTCGATCTCGTCGGGATCGCTCGCGAGCCCCTTGCTCAGCACGTCCGGCCCGTCGCGCGTCACGACCACGTCGTCCTCGATGCGGATGCCGATGTTCCGCCAGCGCGCCGGCACCTTCGATTTGCCCGCTACGTAGATGCCGGGCTCGACGGTCGTCACCATGCCCGTTTCCAGCAGCCGCCACTCGTCACCCACCTTGTAGTCGCCGACGTCGTGGACGTCCATGCCGAGCCAGTGGCCGGTGCGGTGCATGTAGAACTGGCGGTAGGCGCCGCTCTTCACCAGCTTCGGCACGCTGCCGTCGAGGAGCCCGAGCTTCCGCAGGCCCTTCGTGATCACGCGCACGGCGGCATCGTGCGGCTCGTTCCAGTGATTGCCCTCGCGCGTCTTGTCGATCGCGGCGGACTGCGCATCCAGGACGATCTCGTACAGCGCGCGCTGCTCGGGCGAGAACCGCCCGCTTACGGGGACGGTCCGGGTGACGTCGGAGGCGTAATAGTCGTATTCGCAGCCGGCATCGATCAGCAGGAGGTCGCCGTCCTGCAGCTCCGCGTCGTTCTCAATGTAATGCAGGATGCAGGCGTTGGCGCCGCCGCCGACGATCGGGCTGTACGACACCGTGGCGTCATGCCGGCGGAACTCGTGCAGGTACTCCGCCTCGATCTCGTATTCGAACAGGCCGGGGCGGATGCGGCCCATGGCGCGCCGGTGCGCCGCCACCGCGATCTTCGCGGCACGGCGCATGGCCGAGATCTCCGCGCGGCTCTTGTACAGCCGCATGTCGTGCAGCAGGTGATCGAGGGCGACGAACTCCTGCGGCGCGTGGATGCCGGCGGCACCGCGTGAGCGCAGCGACTTGATCCACTCCGTCACCCGGCGGTCGAAATCGGGATACATGCCCATCGTGTAGTAGACGCGGCTGCGCGACTCCAGGAGTCCCGGCAGGATGTCGTCGATATCCTCGATCGGGAACGCGTCGTCGGCGCCGTAGTCCGCGACCGCGCCTTCCTGGCCCGCGCGCAAGCCGTCCCATTGTTCCTTCTCACGATCGCGCTCGCGGCAGAACAGCACGTATTCTCCGCTGGGCCGGCCGGGCGCCAGCACGGCGACGGCATTCGGCTCCGGGAAACCCGTGAGGTAGTAGAAGTCGCTGTCCTGCCGGTAGCGGTAGGCGACGTCCCGGCTGCGCAGCTTGACGGGCGCGCTCGGCAGCACCGCGATGCCGGTATCGCCGATCATCCGCATGAGCTGCTTGCGGCGCTTTGCAAACTCCGTGGGCTTCATCGAGGCCTCCTCAGTGGATGCTCTCATCGGCGGCCGGTGCCGCCCCGGACCGGAGCCCCGCGAGCTCCTCGTAGGTGAGCTGGGCCGCGACCCGCAGGTACTCGACCAGTTCCGTCCACGCCTGCTCACGCGTCTCGGCGCTGTCATCGCTCTCGGCGGTCGCGCGCGTGATCTGGAGCGTGTCCTTGATGATCTCGCTGATGGGCTCGGTCGCGAGCTTCGCCTTCAGCTCCGCGGGATGCGTTCCCGATACCAGGCCGTGGAGGAAGCCTTCGCACCAGTGCGACAACGCCTCCACCCGCGCCGGCCCGGACGCCGTGTCGTCCGGCAGCAGCGGCTCGAACTCCGATTGCCGTTCGGCGAGCTGCCGATAGCTCTCCTCGAACAGCGCCTCCAGCAGCTTCCGGCATTCTCCGCAGGCAGCCTTCTGCGCATCGGTGTCCTCCAGCACGCGCGCGAGCCAGTCGCCGGCCGCGGCCTGGCCCTGCACCGCCAGGCGGCTGCAGAGCAAGCCGTGCGCTTGCGCGGCGCACCACGTGGCACCGCAGCGCCGGAGCGCGTCGTCCAGTTGGTCGTGTCCCACGGATTCATGCATGCGATTCGCCGTTGCCGGTCATTGCGGGACCGGCGTCTCGTCATGATCCCATGTTACGCGCGGGCACGTCACGCCCGAGCCACCGGCATGCGGAATGGGCGATTGATTCTCCGCCGCCCCGGCTCTATATTCCGCCCCATGGCCGACGATGCACACAGCACGTTTGAGCACGAGCTCAAGCGTCTCGAAAAAAGGGTGGATGCGCTCGTTGTCGTATGCGACCAGCTACAGGATGAGAACCGGTCCCTCAAACAGCGGCAGGACGCGCTCACGGCCGAGCGGGCGACGCTGTTGCAGAAGAACGAGCAGGTGCGGGCGCGCGTCGAAGCAATGATCGGGCGCCTCAAAGCCATGGAACAGGGGGGCTGACGCCGCCGCGCGACCAGCCGATTCCGGCAGTCGACCCGGTGGCCTGCCAGGCACTGTCCGAGAGGAGTTTCCGGATGAACGATATGTACGCTCACATCAGCGTGAAGATACTCGAGAAGGAATACCAGGTGTCCTGCCCCGCCAGCGAACGCACGGACCTGCTCGATTCGGCCGAGATCCTGAATGCCCGCATGCGCGAGATCCGCGACAGCGGCAAGGTGGTGGGTCTGGACCGCATCGCCGTCATGGCCGCCCTGAACATGGCCAACGAGCTGTTGCACGCGAAAGCCCGCGACCGGGAACTCGAGGGCACCGTCGGAAACCGGCTGAAGCTCATGTCGGACCGGGTGGAATCGGTCCTGCATTCCAGCAAGCAGCTAGATTTTGCCGGCTGAACCTTTCAACCGGCGAGCCAGTCCAACGAAGTAAGGATTCTCGAACAATTATTGGCGCCTCCTGCAGTGCTCGACAGCGGACCCGGAAGCCTTTCGACCCTAAATATTTACCTCGGGGTCGCGCACTGTCGGCAGCATATGAGCAAAACCACCTCGGTGGAGAGCCTGTTGCTGTCACGGCTGACCCCACCTGTTGCTCTGGTTCGAGAGCGACGGTCGGCATCGGCACCCGCGGGAGGCGCCATCTCCTCATCCCCATAGCCCGCCACCGTTAAGGATCCGGCCATCACGGAAGCGTCCACACTCGCTCTGCGCGCCGAGGTGCAGCGCCGCAAGAAAGCGATCCGGCGCACCGCGCGCGAAGCGAGGCGATCCTTGAGTGCCGAAGAGCGTCGCGATGCCTCCGCGCGCATTGCCGCTACCGTCGTTCACTCGCACTTCTTTCGTCGCAGCCGCCGCATCGCCTGCTACCTCCCGATGCCCGAGGAGGTCGACACCTGGCCGATCATCGAGCGCGCGTGGCGCATGAAAAAGAGAATTTTTGCGCCGATGCTGGCTCCCGAGCGGCTGTTGCGATTCCGTGAAGTACGTCCGGATACGACGCTCGTCACGACCGGCTTCGGCCTTCAGGAACCCGTATACGGTGACGAGATCACCGCGCGCCAGCTCGACCTGGTCATCACACCGCTGGTCGCATTCGACATGGAGGCGAACCGCATCGGCATGGCCGGCGGCTATTACGATCGTACGTTTTCGTTTCTTCGTGGACGCAAATCGCTCTTGCGCCCCAAGCTCGTCGGCGTTGCCTTCGCTTGCCAGGAGGCTGAAAAAATCCCGCTAAATCCGTGGGATATCGGCCTCTATCGCGTGATCACCGAACGCTCCTGACGCGCGCATCGCAAGTGCGAGGCCTCGCGCATGCAACCCATCGACGATTGTTTACTGCGTGACGCGACGTCTCGATTCCTTGCTCGTGGAACATCGAGTCGATGTGAAACAGTTCTCGTTCGAGATCGACTGCATGCTGTCGATGCGAGCTCGCGTTCGGTGACGATCGACATGCACGTCGTGATCGTCACCGGCGTATTTCTTGCGGTGTGTCGGGATCACGAAAAATGTTAACGGGATCACTTGACTAGCTGGATTTTTGCTTTTTGTTGTATATACTCAACGCCGGGTACCCGACACGGAGAAAATTATGGCTACCAAAAAGAAGTCTCGTAAAAAAGCTTCGAAGCGGAAGACTACCGCCAAGAAGCGGAAGGTAACGAAGAAAAAAGCGGCGCCGAAAAAGCGGCGCGCAGCGAAGAAGAAATCGGCTAAGAAGAAGACCAAAAAGAAGGCCAAGAAAAAGGCTAAAAAGAAAGCGAAGCGCAAGACCAAGAAGGCTGGCAAGAAGAAAGCCAAAAAGAAGGCCAAGAAAAAGGCCAAGAAAAAGGCCAAGCGCAAAGCTAAAAAGAAGGCCGGCAAGAAGAAGGCCAAGAAGAAGGCAGCCAAGCGGCGGCCGGCAAAGAGGAAGTCCAAGAAGAAGTCTTCCAAGAAGAAGTCTTCGAAAAAGGCTTCCAGCCGGCGCGCGGCCTGACAGGCGCTGCCACGGGAAGGAGGGCCGTTCTCTCACCGGCTTAGTGGATACCCGGCCTGGTGAGGAAATGACCTGGTCTTCTTCCGCAACAGCAAATGTGCCCGCCACCCGGCGGGCACATTTCGTTTGGGACCGCTGACGGAGCCGCCGTCGGACAGCTCCCCGGGCACGGTGCCCGCGTAGCGCCGGACCCGTCGTTCGGATAAGCTCATATCCCGGTGCTCGGAGGACGGGAGGCTGCAAGCCGCGATCGCGGCGCAATGAGACAATGGACCAGTCTGCAAAAAAAACGCAAGCCGCCAGGGCTTCGCTGGAATACCTCGAGGACGGCTTCATCCTGGGCGTCGGCACCGGGTCGACGGTGAACATCCTGGTCGACCTGCTGCCGTCGGTTCGCCAGCGCATCCAGGCAGTGGTGTCGAGCTCCGGGGAGACGACGGCGCGGCTCGAGAAGCACGGCTTCGAGGTGTCGTCACTGAATTCGGTCGGCGACCTCGATCTCTACATCGACGGCGCCGACGAGGCCACCAAGCACCTGCACCTGATCAAGGGCGGCGGCGGCGCACTGACGCGCGAGAAAGTGCTGGCCGCCGCTTCGCGGAAGTTCGTCTGCGTCGTGGACGACAGCAAGCTGGTCGGCATGCTCGGCAAATTCCCGCTGCCGATCGAGGTGCTGCCGATGGCGCAATCGTTCGTGGCACGGCAGATCATCAAGCTTCGCGGCCAGCCGATCTGGCGCGAGAATTTCATCACCGATAGCGGCAATCACATCCTGGACGTGCACAACCTGACGATCAGCAACCCGCTGGAAATGGAGACGCGCCTGAACCAGCTCGCGGGGGTCGTGACCGTCGGGATCTTCTCCCACCGGCCGGCGGACGTGCTGCTCATCGGCGAGGACAGCGGGGTGAGGACGATGGTGCGATAAGGGTTGCGGTTCGACCCTGCGACCTTGTCAGGAAAAAGGCCGTCACGTGACGGCCTTTTTTTTGGCTGGGGGACCAGGATTGACTCGGGCCATCCATGGCCCTCGCCCTTCGGGCGCGCTTCGCGCGTCCAAATCGGCAATCCTGCCGATTTGTCGAACCTGGGTTGAGGGAGCCAGGGTCCGGCAAAAGAAAGTTGGCTGGGGGACCAGGATTCGAACCTGGGTTGACGGAGTCAGAGTCCGTAGTCCTACCGCTAGACGATCCCCCATGTGATTGGGAAGCAGATTGTAACAAAGGACCGTGATTGGATCGGGATTT